>NZ_JAMOLN010000201.1 GCF_024448165.1 Streptomyces longispororuber | reverse complement strand
GCCGTCGACGGCGAGGTGGGCGCCGGTGACGTAGGAGGCTTCGTCGGAGAGGAGGAACGCGACGGCCTGTGCCACTTCCCTGCCCGTGCCCAGGCGTCGTGCCGGAATCTTCTCCGCGATCTGTGCGACCTCGTCCGGGTTGCCCTGCTGACGGGGGACGGGGATGACGCCGGGCTGGAGCTCGTTGATCCGGATACCGTGCCGGGCCCAGTCCGCGGCCGCCGCCCGGGTCAGACCGCGCAGGCCGTGCTTGCTCGCGCTGTAGGCGGCACGATGCGGCAGGCCGCGGTCGGCGAAGACGCTGGAGATGTTGACGATGGCGCCGCCGCCGGCTGCGTGGATCGCGGGGATCTGGTACTTCAGCCCGTAGAAAGTGCCGGAGAGGTTGATGTCGAGGGTCTTGCTCCACTCTTCTTCCGGCAGCTCGGCGACGTCGTGGTGGACGCCGGACGTGCCCGCGTTGTTGACGGCGAGGTGCAAGGCGCCGAAGTGGCGGACGGTTTCGGCTACGGCGTGCTCGACCGCGCGGGCGTCGCTCACGTCGGCGGGCACGACCAGGGTCGTGCCGCCCGCTGTGGTGATCTCGTCGGAGAGTCGCCGGAGTGGTTCCTCCGAGCGGCTCACGAGCGCGACGTTCGCGCCGCGTGAGGCGAGCAGCCGTGCGATGTCGGAGCCGATGCCGCTGCCCGCTCCCGTGACGAAGGCGGTCTTGCCGGCGAACTGGTCGTCGTAGTTCATGGTGGTGCTCCTTGGCTGGATGGCTCGATGGTGGCTCGGTGCTTGGTGGCTCCGTGGTGGTCCGAAGACCGACGGGGCGAGGGTGGCGGCCGTCGCCGCGCTCAGGACTTCGTGTCCTCGGGCAGCGTGTTGAGGACCCCGTAGCGGCCGCCCCTGACCCGGGCGGGGTCGAAGAGGGCGTCCAGGTGGGCCGTGTCGTCGGCGCTGAGCCGCACTGACGTGGCGGCGAGGTTGGCCCGGACGTTGGCGATGCGCTTGGTGCCGGGGATCGGGACGATGTCGTGGTGCCGGGCCAGCAGCCAGGCGAGGGCGATCTGCCCCGGGCTCGCGCCGGCGCCGGCCGCGAACTCCTCCAGTTCGTCGACCAGTTGCCGGTTGTGGGCGAAGTTCGCTCCCTGGAACTTGGGCAGGGTGGAGCGGAAGTCGTCCTGCCCGAACGCGGTGTCCCGGGCGAAGGCCCCGGTGAGCATGCCGCGGCCGAGAGGGCTGTAGGCCACCACGGTGACGCCCAGGCGTCGGCACTCGGGGAGCACGGTGGCCTCGATGCCTCGCTCCCACAGCGAGTACTCGCTCTGCAGCGCGGAAACGGGGTGGACGGCGTGGGCCCGCCGCAGGACGTCCGCCGGGACCTCGCTGAGCCCGATCGCGCGCACCTTGCCCTCGGCGACGAGTTCGGCCATGGCGCCGACGGTGTCCTCGACGGGGACGGCCGGGTCGAGGCGGTGGTAGTAGTACAGATCGATCCAGTCCGTGCCCAGCCGCTTCAGACTGGCCTCGCAGGCAGCCTTGACGTACGTGGGGCGGCCGTCGAAGAAGCTGCGGCCGGCGGGCGTGGGGCGGGCGGAGAACTTCGTCGCGACGACCGCTCGGTCCCTGCGCCCCTTCAGGGCCCGTCCCAGCAGTTCCTCGTTGTGCCCGAACCCGGCCACCGGCTGCCCCGGGGTGGCGCTGCTCGCCCCGTAGTAGTCCGAGGTGTCGAGGAGTTCCACCCCCAGTTCGATGGCGTCCCGGATGGTGTCGGCCGAGGCGTCCGGGTCGGCCCTTCCGTAGAACTGCGACATCCCCATGAGCCCGAGTCCGACGGGACGCACGGCGATTCCCGAGGTGCCCAGTGGGGTCCGTGCCCGTCGTGCGGTGCCTTCGCTCATCACGTGACCTGCCTTTGAACGGCTTGGCGTAGGCAGCGACCTCACATAAGAGGCCACTGGACTTTTACTTGTTCGACATTAAAGGTCCACTGGCCTCTTGTCGAATCAGGGGCGGTTCCTGTGACGCAGGCAACAGGGCGGAGGCGCCTGGCGGCATGTCTCGGCACCCGGGCACCGGCACACGGTGGGGCCCGGGTGAACGCGCAGACGACACGGGTCAGTCGAGGACCCGCAGTGCACCGTCGACCGCGGATTCCAGGTACGCCTGGCCCGCGCGGGCGCGTGCCATGACCCGCAGCCCCTGGAGGAACGTGGTGAGGAAACACGCCAGCTCCTCGGGCCGGTGCTCACGAGGGACCTCTCCCCTGTCCTGGGCACGGCGGAGCGCTTGGGCGAGCGCCGATTCGACCCCGTCCAGGGCCGAGCGCACCTGCCTCACCGTGGCGTCGTGATCCGCGCGTTCGGTGACCGCGCCGATCAGCAGGCACCCTCGCTCCGGGTCGGCCGCGCCTTCCGCGGCCAGCCCGATCAGCAATCCGCGTAACGCGGTCCGGACGTCGGCACCGCTGTGCAGGTCACGCTCGATCCCGCCCACAAGACCGTCGCAGTACCGCATCAAAGCGTCGGCGTAGAGGCCGTCCTTCGAACCGAACGCGGCGTAGAGGCTGCCGTTGCCGATACCGAGCCGGGCCGTCAGCCGCGGCATAGACGTGGCGTGGAACCCCTGCCGGCGGAACAGGTTCATGGCCTGCTCCACGGCCCCATCGGTGCTGAACTCGCGCGGGCGTGCCACCTGTTCGTCCCTTCATCGGCCAAGCCGTCACACGTGTAGGCACCCGAATCTGACAGGCCACACGCGAGCGCGCATGAGTCGATCGACTGCATGTGACACACAGGCAACCCGTTCCACCCTGCTCAGCCCGCGGATGCGGCAGAAGTTCGAGACGGGCCGGGCACTCCCCCGGTGGGTCCAAATCGATACGTGCACGGCCGCACCCGGCGGGTGTGATGCGGCTAGCCTCGACAGCATTGACGGCAACAGCCCGAGGACAGACATGCAGGTGCACCTGAATCCGCCACTGGAACCCGCCGGCGCTCCCCGGCGCGCCGCTGCCATCGTCGCGACCGCGGCAGACATCAGCGATGCCGAACTGGACTACAGCCCGGAGAGCATCGTGGTGGTGGAGGACATCGTGGACAGCTTTCGGGCCGAAGGGGTCACGGACGAGGAGATGGTCGAATCCCTGATCGCTTTCGGCTGCTACGTGGGAGAGATACTCACCCGACACGCCGGCGGGTCGTGGCAGCATGCCCCGAGCGCACCGGCAGCGTCCGTTCCCGTCGTCGTGAAGCTGCCGGGCTCCGTGGAGTGTCACCCCATCGACTGGGTCTTCCGCCGTCTCAAGTTCGGCAGCACTGTCAGCATCCGCGACCTGTACGCGGCGGCAGGGGACGCGGACGGACGAGCCCGCGGATGAGTACCCGCACGGACCACCCCAACGACGGCGCATCTCAACTCAGCGAGGAGCGCCCCCTGTTCGACCGCGAGGACGCGGCGCACAGGGTGCGAAAACTACTGGACGACCTGCCGGTACACGGAGGTCTGCTGCGCGTGACAGGTGCGGCGGGCACCGGCCGCACCGCCGTCCTGCGGCACGCCGCCGCCGCTGCCGCGCATCGCGGCATCCGCGTACTGACCACGGGCAAGAACCCGGCCGAACGCACCCTGTCCTACGCGGCCCTGCACACCCTGCTCCGCCCCGAACTCGGGCGCGCCGCATCCTTGCCCATGCCCGAACGCGCCCTGCTGGACGCCGCGTTCAGCGCCGGCCCGCTCACCCCCGCGCCGTCGGACCTCGCGGGCGCCATCACCAAGCTCCTGGCCCTGGTGCCGGGTCCGGTCCTGGTGTGCGTCGACGACCTCGCACAGCTCGACCCGGCGAGCACGGACACCCTCAACGCCCTGGCCACGATCCGGAGCCCGCGCCTCGGAATGATCCTCACCGACCGGACGGCCTGCGGAGCGCGGGCCCACGCGCCCGGGGACTCACACACCGTCGCACTCGGCCGTCTGCCCGACCCTCAGGAGCAAGCTCTCCTCTCCCGTACGGGGCGCACCTCCGGATACGCGGAGGACCGACTCGTCCTCGCCCAGGCCCGGGGCAACCCCCTCGCCCTCACCGAACTCGCCCTGGGCAGCGGCCCCTTCGGCGACGAAGCAGGCTTCGGCATGCTCCCGGCCACCGGCCGGCTCGCCGCGGCCCACGAGGAGGACCTGCGAGGACTCTCCGACCCGGCCCGCACCGTCCTGCTCGTCGCGGCCCTGAGCGTCTCCCCCCTCACCCACGATGTCCTGCGTGCCGCCACCGCACTCCTGGGCGGCAGCGGCCACGCGGCGCGCTCCGGCCTGGCAGAGGCGGGCGACCGGAGGCTGATCGCCCACGTCAACACCGAAGGCGACGGCGACGGCAATCGGCATCCCGCCCGTCTGAACTTCCCCGAGCCGCTGCTGCGGCCCGCCCTCTTGTACCAGGCGACGGCGGCCCGCCGCATGGACACCCACGCGGCCCTCGCCCAGTGCCTGACCGATCCGGCCCACGCCGCCTGGCACACCGCACGGTGCACCGCGAAACCGGACGAGGAGGTCGCACGACGGCTGGCCGAACGGGCCGACGGGCCCCGCGCGGGCACCGGCGTCCTGGTGGTCCTCAGTGCGCTGGAGAACGCGGCCCGCATCTCACCGGACCCCGAGCACCGCGCCGCACGCCTGCTGCGCGCCGCCGAGATCGCCTACGACCACGGCCTCATGGACCAGGCACTGCGCCACGCCCGGCAGATCGACCCCTCCGAACTCGGCCCATACGGCCGTGCCCTGCTGCTGTCCGTGCACGATCTCCTGCCCGCCAGCCGCGCGGTAGGCCGGGAGCGGATCGCCGAACTGTGCGGCGAGGCACGCGCGGTAGCCCCCCAGGACCCGGCGCTCGCCCTGAAGCTCCTGCACGCCGCGGCCCGCCGGTGCTGGTGGCACCAGGCAGGACCCGCGGAGCGCGGCATCGTCCGGCAGACGCTCACGGACCTGCGGCCGGGAACGACGGAGGCGAGCGATCTCGCCGTCATGGCCCTCACCGACCCGCTGTCCGTACTGCCCTCGACGGCACCTCACCCCACCCCGGGACTCGGCGCGGGCGACGAGGCGGTCCTGCTCGGCCAGATCGCGCACCTGGCCACCGATCTGGACCGCGCTTCGTCCTTCTACGAGACGGCGGAGGCCCTCGCCCGGGCCGACGGCCGCTACGGGCGCCTGCCGCAGATCCTCGTGCCGCGCGCCATGGGTCAGATCTGGCTCAGCGAGCGCTGGGACACCGCGCGCGGCTGGGCCGAGGAGGCCCGGACGATCGCCGAGCGAACGGGACAGCCCGACTGGGCGGCGAGAGCCACCGCCACGCTGGGTGCCTTCCACGCCCTGCAAGGCCGAAGCGAGGAGGCGCTCAGGTGTGCCACGCGCGTCGAGGAGGCGTCCGGGCAGCTGGGCCAGAACCGGCAGCTGCAACTCGCCTCCCTGGTGCGCGCCCTGGTCTCGTCCGGCACCGGCCGCTACGCGGAGGCCTACGGCAGGCTGCGCTCCCTGCTCGCCGCGCCCGCCACGCCCTACGCCTACGAGGAGTTCTGGGGGCTGGCGTTTCTGGCTGAAGCCGCGCCACCGGCAGGCGAGATCGCCGACGCACGAACGATCGTGGACCAGGCCAGGTCACTGACCGAGGCCGGACGAGCACCGCTCCTGCAAGCGATCCTGACCTACGCCGACGCGGTCCTGACCCCTGACCGGGAGGCGGGGGCCGGCTACCGGCGTGTGCTGGGCCCTGGGGTGGAGAGGTGGCCGCTGTTGCACGCCATGGCCCTGTTCGCCCACGGCGCCTGGCTCCGGCGCCACCGGCAGGTCACCGCGTCCCGCGCCCCGCTGGAGGCCGCCGAGTCCCTCTTCCGTGCACTGGGCGCCGGCTCCCGGGCCGACCAGGCAGCAGCCGAACTGCGGGCCACCGGCCGGGCGGCGGGCACGCAGCCCGACGAGGGCTCCGCCGTCCCTTCCGGCACCGACTTCGCCGAACTGCTGTCGCCGCAGCAGCTCACCATCGCCCGGCTGGCCGCCCGCGGGCTGACCAACCGCGACATCGGCGAACAGCTGCGGCTGTCCCCGCGCACGGTCGCCTCGCACCTGTACCAGATCTTTCCGAAGCTGGCCGTCACGTCCCGCGCGGAGCTCGCTGCGAAGTTCGGTGCCGGATGAGGGTCAGACCGCCACGCCCTCACGCAGGGCCTGCGCGAGCTGCGCGCGTGCGGTGACACCCAGGCGCGGGAAGATCCGGTAGAGATACGCGCCGATGGTGCGGGGCGAGAGGTTGAGGAGTGCGCCGATCTCCCGGTTGGACAGGCCCTGGCCCGCGAGTTCGGCGACCCTCAGCTCCTGCGCCGAGAGCAGATCACGCGCCTGCCGCCGGCCGGGCCCCCCTGCTGAGCCCGTCTCCAACCGCTCCCCGGACGCCCGCAGTTCCGCGGCGACGCGCACGGAGCGCGCCTCGGCCCCCATAAGGGTGTACGTGGCCGCGGCCTGCCGCAGGGAGGCCCGCGCTTCGAGGAACCGTCGCCTGTGGCGCAGCCGCCGTCCGTGTGCCAGATACAGCGGCGCCGCGAGGAAGGGACGGGCGGACAGGTCCTCGGCCAGGGCCCGCTCGAACAGCGCCTCCTCACCCGGGCCGTCAGCAAGGACGGCCCGCGCCACGACGAACCGGACCCTGATTTCGGGCGCCGCCTGGTCACCGAGCCGCTTCTCCAGCCGGTCCAGCACCTCGATGGCCTGCGCCGAGGCGTTCACCGCCCCCGCGGCCTCCGCGAAGGCCACCAGAGCGTACAAGGCTCCTGTGCCGGGCTCGGGGCCCGTCAGCACGTCGCGCAGGCTGAGGAAGGCGCCGCGGAAGTCGCCCGCCTCGGCCCGAGCGCAGGCCGTGCCCGTGTCGAGTACCAGCTCGATCGGGCGGAACGCCCTCCGGGCGGCCGCCCGTTCCTGCTCGTCACCGTGACGGACCGGGCGTCCGGTGCGCAGCGACCGGACGAGACCGGTCAGCAGGCGTGCGGCCGCGGTGTGCTCGTCCTGTCCCTGAGCCGTGGCCACGTCGGCGCACCGCCGGAACGTGTGGTCGCTCTGCGCCCAGTCTCCCAGGGCCAGTTGGGCGAGCCCCTGGCGCAGCAGGGCCGGTGGCAGTTGGCCGAACTCTTCGTAGAAGTGGTGGCGGCACTCGATGCGGCGGTACAGGTTGAGGGCCCGCTGCGGGTCGCCGGCCGACAGAGCCGCCTCGCCCAGGCGTCCGAGGTCCCGCACGGACAGCGCCGTCTCGCGGCGCTCGGCATGGACTCCCGCGATGATCGTCGCGGCCCGGCGCACGGGCGCGACCATGACCATGGCCTGCAGCAGTCTCGGTTCATTGACTTCTGCCGGCAGCTTGTCGAGGAAGGCGACGAAGGCGTCCTTGCCCGGCGCGCCGTCCGCGAAGGCGGGCGCGGTGATCCTGACCAGTTCCAGCGCGTTCTCCACTTCGTCCGGTCCGCACGGCAGGGGCCAGCCGGCCGGGTCCGCGGGTGGGCGGCCGGTGCCGATGTGGGCCAGCTCCCGCGCGCACAGCACACCCAGCGGGCCCAGCGGCCACCTCCCGGCGCGGTGCCCGAGCGTGCGGGCCATGCGGTCCAGGCCGAGGCTCTGGGCGACCTGCGCGGCACGCACGGTGCAGCGGCCCCGGTCGCGGGGGGTGGCGTAGAGCTCGGCCGCTCGTCGGAGCATGCGGACGGCCAGTGCCGACTCGTGCTGCGCGAGCGCCTCGCCGTACACGGCTTCGAGTCGGCGGGCCAGCTCCTGGTCGGTCCCCTGCACCGCTTGCGAACGGTGCCACAGCGTCCGCATCGATCCGGGCTGCAGCACGGCCGCAAGGGCCGCGTGGGCGGCGCGGACACGGCCCTGGTCGGTGCCGTGGACCACGGCACCGGCCGTGGCGGGGTGGTCGAAGACGAGCCGCATGCCGTCGTAGGTGACCAGGCCCTCGGTCTCGGCGGCCTCCAGGACGGCGAAGCCGAGTGCGGAGCCCCTGACCCGGGAGGCGGCCGACAACAGCAGGGGAAGATCGCCCGCCGGGTGCAGGGCCGCCACGAGCAACAGGCTTCTGGTGCCGTCGGGCAGGCGGCGGATGCCCGGCGCCATCGAGGCAGCCAGCTGGTTGGAGGACGCGGGCACGTAGGGCACGTCGTCCTCGCCGTCGGCGGGCAGTTCGAGCAGGGCGAGGGGATTGCCTGCCGCGGCCGCCAGGAGATCACGCACGCTCTGCGGGTCGAGGCCGGGCCGGCGCACGGCCAGCAGCCGAGCGGAATCGGTGGGCCCGAGCGGGGCGAGCGGCAGTTCGCGCAAGCCGTCGAGCGGGGCGAGACGGGTGCGGTGCGGGCGCGCGGTCAGCAGCAGTGCGATCGGGTGGCCTTCGATGCGGCGCGCGATGAAGGAGAGCGCCTCCCTGCTGGCCTCGTCCAGCGCGTCCCAGTCGTCCACCGCGAGCAGCACCGGGTGTTCGCGCGCGGCTTCCTCCAGCATTTCCAGCACGCCGAAAGCCAGTCGGGATCGTCCGCCCGCGGCAGGAACCGCGTCCGCGAGCAGCATTTCCAGTACGTCCGAGGGGGAACCGGTCAGTGATCGGGCGCGCGTGTCCAGCAGCGGCCACAGGATCTGCCGCAGGCCCGACAGGGCGACCGGAACCGCGCCCCGGACGCCGGAGCAGCGCAGCACCCGCACGCCGGCGGCGATCGCCGCCGACACGGCGGCCTCCAGAAGGGCGGATCTGCCCGCGCCGGCCTGCCCGCTGAGTACCCGGACCGCGCCATGGGGCGTGGCCTGGCGCACGAACTCCGCGAGCGCCCGCAGTTCGGCGTCGCGGCCCACGAGTTCGCCACGCGGCAGGGAGCCCGGCTGCCCCGGCCGCGCGGCCCGCGGAACGGTGTGGCCGTGTCCCGCCTGTCGGTCGACGGGTGGCGAGATTCCGGTGTCCATGTTCATCGCACGCCCCTGTTCCGCGACGGGCCCACCCCTGCCGCGAGGGTTGACTCTGCTGCCTGTTCCCATGATCAGTGGAGCGGCTGTCCCAGAACCAGGCAGTTCACATGCAGCTTGGCCGCCGCACCGCAGAACGCGCAGGTGGTGGGGAGAGGCGTCAGTGCCGGCCGGACGTGTCCAGTGCGTGTGCGCTGGCCCGCATCTGGGCGGCGTCCGGGCTGTCGAGCGCGCTGAGCAGGTCCGCGGCCTGCAACCAACTCGCCCGCGCTGCCGCGAGGTCGCCCTGCTCCCGCTGCGCGCCGGCCATGTGATCGAGCACCTCGGCCTGGTTGTAGCCGTCGAAGGCCTCCCCATAGATCCGCAGCGACTCGCTGTAGTCCTCCAGCGCGCCGCCGAGGTCGCCGAGACGCTGTCGCGCATACCCCATGGTGTCCCAGGCGGCCGCCTCGATACGGAGGTTGCCGTCCCGCTGCAGCAGGGGGATGGCCTCCTTGCACAGTGCGACCGTCTCCTCGTACTGACCGAGCAGAGCGAGGTACCAGCCCACCGCGTTCATCTCCCGGGCCATGGCTCTCTCGTCGCCCAGGGTGCGGTAGATCGCCAGTGCGCCGCGGGCGTGCCGCAGGGCCTCGGCGTAGCGTTTCTGCCTGCCGCGCACCCAGCCTGCCGTGCGGTCGGCGGTGGCCCGTTCCACGGGCCCGAGCCGGGGCAGCTGAGCGAGCATCAACTCGACCTGGCGGTCCGCCTCGTCGCTCTGGCCCGTCTCCGCGAGCGCCCGCGCGAGACTCGCCGCGTTGCGCGAGACGGCGAGCGGTTCGTCCAGGCGCAGGGCGATGTCCAGGCTGATGCGCTTGGCCTCGATCTCCTGGCGCCAGCGCCCGCGCAGCGAGTAGAAGCTCACCCAGTCCAGGGTGAACGTCATCCCGAGCCGTAGCAGGCGCGGATCTTCTTCGGTGCGCAGCATCACGGCGGCCGCCTCAACGGTGGCCTCCTCCTGCTGGAACCAGTCGAGCGCCTCCCCGCGTGTGGTGAGGTCGACGACGGTCACCCCCTCACGAGGCGGGTCCGCCTCCTCGATCAGGGTGCGCCCCAGGAAGTGGGTGGCCATGCTCGCGTTGTGGCGCAGATAGTCCAGGAGTCGGATCCGGGCGCCCACGGCGTCGTCGCCCTCCCGTTCAAAAAGCTCGGCACCGTAAGCCCGCACGAGGTCGTGCAGCACGTACCTGCCCTCCGCGTCACAGGACAGCAGGTTCGCCGAGACCAGCTGGCGCAGGCAGTTCCGGGCCCTCTGCAGAGTCACGCCCGCGAGGGAGGCGCCCGCCTCCGCCGTCAAGGACGGCCCCGGATGCAGACACAGAAACCGGAAGAAGACCGCGGTCCAGGGTGGCAGCGCCTTGTACGACCACGAGAACACGGCGCGGACGTCGCTGTACCGGGCGTCAGCCGACAGCGCGTCCAAGAGCGGTGAGGTGGTGCGCAGTTCGCGTACCGCCACGCGCAGCGGAACCTGCGGCGTCGCACTCAACTGCGCCGCGACGATGGCGACCGCCAGCGGCAGCCGCCCGCACAACTCCACCAGGGCGCCGGCCGCCTCGGGTTCCGCACGGCAGCGTTCCGGCCCGATGCGTGCGGCCAGCGCGGACAGCGCCTCCGGCGGCGTCCACGCGTCGAGGCCGACCATCCGCGCACCGTGCCGGGCGGCGAGCCCGGAGAGCTTCCTTCTGGACGTGACGATGGTCAGACAGCTCGCCGCGGCCGGCAGAAGGGGGACGACCTGGTCCTCGTCGCGGGCGTTGTCGAGGACGACGATCAGGCGCAGGGAGGAGGTTCGGTCCCGGAAGAGAGTGCTGCGCGCGTCCGCTCCCCGCGGGATCTCGCTCTCGGGCACGCCCAGCGCGACGAGGAAGCGCCCCAGTGCCTCGGACGGGTCCATGGGCTGCCCGCTGTCGTCGAAACCGCGCAGGTTCACATAGAGCTGGCCGTCCGGGAAACGGTCCGCGACCTGGTGCGCCCAGTGCACCGCGAGCGCGGTCTTGCCGACGCCCGCCATCCCGCCGATCGCCGAGACGACGACGGGTCCCTCCACACCGGTGACGTGGTCGGTGACGCTTCGGACGGTGGCCAGCGCGTCCGCCCGGCCACGGAACACGGCGAGGTCCGGCGGCAGTTGACGCGGCACCCGCCGCACCGTGCTGGGCTCTCGGCGCACGGACGCCTCGACGAGCCGGTGCCGGTCGTCCTCGTCCAGCTCCAGGGCGTCCATGAGTTCGCTCAGTGTCGTCTGCCGCGGCAGACTCTGCCCGCGCTCCATGTCGCTGATCGCCCGCACGCTCACCCCGGACGCCTCAGCGAGGTTCTCCAGCGTCAGCAACGCCCGCTGCCGTGCTTCCCGCAGGAGCCGGCCGAACATCGCACTGCTCACACCCGCTCCCCGCACACCCGTTCTGGAGCGACCATTAAAGCAAGCGGGCGGGCAGGTGGACGGTGCGGGTGGGCCGCGAGAACGCGTGGTGGCCCACACCGCACCACGGTGTGGGCCACCACGCCGGCGGAAACCGGCGGTCCGTCAGCCGGCGGTCCCAGCCGCCTCCAACAGACGGGTTCGCCGTCCCAGCAGCAGCGCCTGGAGGATGAACCAGACGCCACCGCCGGTGGCGTACACCGACAGCACGCCGAGCGAGGGGCTGTCCCCCGCGGCCTGGATGTTGTACGTGATGCCGACGAGGAACGACAGGGCGCCCGAGACCAGCGTCGGACACTGCCTTCCGAACTCCGGGCCACGCCGCCGCAGTCCGACGAGTACCTGGGCCAGTCCCGAGACAAGGGCCCAGGCGCCGAACACATGGAGCACCGGCGCCACGCCGTGGGTTCCGGCTGCCCGGAGTGCCGCGGCGGCCAGGGCGCTGAGTATGCCGTTCAACGCGATGACCCGGCGCTCGAAGCCGTCAGGCGTGGCGCGGTGGTCGAGAAGTGACGACACCGAGTCGATGGCCGGATGGACGACCAGCAAGGTGATCGCGGCAGCGCCGAGGTCCTCGTGGACTCCCGCGAACGCCACGGCCCACACCACGGCGAGGATGCCGCGGCCCAGGTACAGCCTCAGCAGCGTCGAACGCTCGCTGACGGCGGTGCGGGCGGGCGATGACACAGTCTGCGTCCTCGTGGGGTTTCGGTCCTTCTCACGTCAGGGGTGGTCGCGCCGTTCAGCGCCGGGAGGGGACGCAACGGAAGGAGGAGGAGGCCGCCGGGTCACCCTGGCCCTTGTAGCGGGACACCTCGGGGTAGGCACACAGGTTGCGCTCGACCTGCTCGCCGGAGGCGGTGACGAGCGTGGCGGGCAGAGTCTTGGGCGCCTTGCCGTGCTCCACCCAGGCGGTCAGCGCGGCCAGGCCGTCGGTCGAGCCGTCGCTGCCGTTGAGACCGCAGTGCCGAGTGCCCGGCGCGAGGAAGAGCCGGTAGAAGTCGTCGACCTTCTTGGTGCCGCCCAGCTTCCGCTCGACCCGCTCGCGGTAGTCCACGGTCCCCTGCGTGGGGATGTACTCGTCGTCCAGGCCGTGCCAGGTCAGCAGCTTGCCGCCGGACTTGCGGAAGGCCGTCAGGTCCGGGGAGTCGGTTCCGATGACCTTGTCGTACTCGACCTGGGACTGCCGGAACAGCTCGGTGAACTCGCTGTAGGTGATCTTCGTGAGGTCGAAGTTCGGGTCCTTCTTCAGGAAGAGCTGGCCCCACAGGGCGGGCACCTGGAAGGGCTGGCCCTTGACGGTGCCGTCGTCTGCCTTCTCGGAGTGCGCAAGTCCCTTGAGTTCGGCCCCGATCGGGACACCGGACCACAGCTTCTTGCCGGAGGGAGTGCGCGGGCCGTCCCAGATCTTGCGGACCACGGCCGCGTCGGCCGCCGTGATCGTGAGCTGTTCGCCCCCGCACTCCACCCTGGTGCCGATCAGCCGCCGCGGATCGAAGTCACAGCGCGAGGGGTCGTTGACCAGGCCGTCCTTCACGCCGTCGAGCTTGTCGCAGGCCTTGACGGCGGCCTGGGTGAAGGCCGACAGTTCGCAGTCGCTCGGGTAGGTCTTCTCGTTGTTGAGGACCACCTGCGGCCACAGGGTGGCGACTTCGTACTCGTCCCAGTTGATGGCCGGTGCGTCGGCGAGGATGCCGTCGTAGTCGTCGGGGTAGGCCTGGGCCTCCATGTAGCCCTGACGCCCGCCGGTGGAGCAGCCGTTGAAATACGAGTAGGAGGCACGGCTCCCGTAGACGCCGTCCACGACCGCCTTGCCGACGACCGCGGCCTCGTGCTGGGAGCGGGAGGCGAAGTTCTTCAGTGCCGTCCGGTTGACCTGGCCCGAAGCGTCGAGGACCCAGCTGGTGTCCAGGACATCACCCACTCCGGCGTCCGTGGTGGTCGCCGCGTAGCCGTTCTTGACCGCGGTGCCCAGGCCGACACCGTTGTCCCCGGCCCCGAAGGCACTGCCCCCGAGAGCCTGGAACCTGCCGCTCCACTTCTCCAGGGGCAGCCACGTCTGCACCTTGGCGTGGTCCCCCTCCCCCGGGTGGGTGAGCGTGACCGTCACCTGGCAGAACGCCGGCACTCCTGAGACCTCCCCGCCGAGGATCCCGGTGCCGTGGATGGTGCCGCCGGCCTGGCGGACCGCGTCCACGGACTCCACCTTCGTGCCGGCGGGCGCCTTCACGGCGGGTGCCGTACAGGCGGTGGCGGTGGCCCCAGGGACCTCGTCGGCCGAGGCAGTCGGCAAATACACCGCCGCCGCAACCAGCGGCACACCTGCAGCGAGTACCGTCAGAGCCTTCTTCATGTGTCCCGCCCAAGGGTTAGATGTGCGCCCGGCGGTGAAAGCACATGTGCACATCGCTCGGCGCGCTCAAAGAACAGATCCAGATCATATCACCAGTCAGAATGGTGACGACAGATCCGGGTTGGGGTTCAGGCGGTCAAACCTGTCCACGTACGGGGCTCAGCCTGACGGTCGCCCCCACCGGGGAACGACAGTCAACTGACGCCCCCTTCCGCCCGCATGTCCTTCACGCCACGTGGCAACGCATGCGGCACATGAGACCCGCCGTCGGGGGTCAGGCAGCGTCCGCGCTGATGGTGACGGGGATGTTGCCACGCAGCGCCTTGGAGGCCCGGCTCGGCATGCGCACCGGATTCGCCACCACGCGATGGGCCAAGGAGAACCACCCGCGGTGGCTCCATGACGCCGACCGAAAGCCCCCGCGGCGCCACTGAACTTCGGCGGGGTGGGGCTGATGAGGAACTGGCCGCGGCCGGCGGGGGGATGCCACGGCCCCGGCCACCTCGTCCCGCCACCGGGGTAGCTAGTCAAACACCCGGTGGCAGAGAACGGCGCCTGCCTCGTCGGGCACACGGGTCGACGAGGCAGGGCGGAATGCGGCAGCCCGGCGTGGGAGAGTGATCGCTCAGACAAGCCGGCCGACGCCAGATCGGCCGGTGCCGAGAGCGAG
This sequence comes from Streptomyces longispororuber, assembly GCF_024448165.1. Taxonomy (GTDB): domain Bacteria; phylum Actinomycetota; class Actinomycetes; order Streptomycetales; family Streptomycetaceae; genus Streptomyces; species Streptomyces longispororuber_A. The sequence goes on along the minus strand of NZ_JAMOLN010000201.1, from coordinate 4,232 downwards.
GAGCGGGCCATGGCCCTTGAGCGACCGACGATCGACGCCCCCCAGGGCCGGCCGTCCCCCTATCTGCACATCGAGGACGTGGTGGTCGGGGACGGGGACGAGGCCGTCAAGGGCTCCACGGTGTCGGTCGACTACGTCGGGGTGGCACACTCCACCGGCGAGGAGTTCGACGCCTCGTGGAACCGCGGCCAGGCCCTCGACTTCACCGTGGGCGGCAGGCAGGTCATCAAGGGCTGGGAGATGGGCGTACGGGGCATGAAGGTCGGCGGCCGCCGGAAGCTGGTCATCCCGCCGCACCTGGCCTACGGCGACCGCTCGCCGTCTCCGGCGATCAAGCCGGGCGAGACCCTGATCTTCGTGGTCGACCTTTTGTCGGTCGGCTGACACCCCGACCGGCGGCCGGCCCGGAACTCCGCGATGAGGCCGGGCCGGCCGGACGGAAGGCAAGGGAGCCCTGCTCCCGTTGTCAGTGGCCGGCGATAACGTGCCGACGTTGGACCGGTCAGAGCGTCCGTGCAGGACTCCGCGGTCAAGAGGGGCGGGTAGGAAGGTCCCCGGCAGCCGGCTCGGGACCGGATCGGGATTCCGTGACCCCGCCCCTCCCCCGCGGCCCGGCCCTGTGCGGCTGCGTCCCGGAACAACCGGAGCGAACAGACCACAGGGAGAGGGAATTCATGGAGAGCAGCGGCCGACTGCACGTCAGTGCGGAACTGGCGGGCGTGCTGGAGCGGATCGATGCGCTCGGCGGAACGCTCGATGAACAAGCTGATGCCGCCGAGGAGTTGGGCAGGCTACCGGAGGACACGGCGCAGGCTCTGTTAGGCACGGGGATAGTGTGGGCCGAGCTCCCGCTGAGCCTCGGCGGATACGAGTTCGCGCCGCGGCAGCTGATCGAGACGGCGGAGCGGGCGAGCTACCACGACGCGGCGGCCGGGTGGACCATGTTCGCGCTGCAGTTGATGACCGGGACCACCGCGGCCTACCTTGCCGAGGACGCGGCGGCCGACCTGTTCCCCGACGTCCCCAACGGCACGTACGCACTGCTCTCCGGACACGGCACACGCCCCGGCCGGGCCGTCCCCGTGGAGGGCGGCTACCGGGTCAGCGGCCAGTGGCAGTTCGCCTCCGGCATGGCGCACGCCACCCACATCCACAGCGCGATCCAGGTCGAGGGCACCGGGGAGCTGCGGGTCCTCGCGATGCCGAAGTCGCAGGTGACCCTGGACGGCAACTGGGACGTGCTCGGGCTGCGCGCGACCCACAGCATCGACTACCACTGCACCGACGTGTACGTACCGCACGAGTACACCTACGTCGCGACGACGGACGCCCCGGTCAACGGCGGCGCCGTCTACCGCCTTGGCCTGGTCAACATGTCGGCGATCGGACACACGGGCTGGGCCCTCGGCGTCGGCCGTCGGCTGCTGGACGAGCTGAAGCGCGTCGCGGCGGCGCGGACCGGTTCACGGGGCGCCGCGGTCGACACCTCCCAGTTCCACGCCGAGTACGCGACGGCGGAGGCGAAGCTCCGGGCGGCTCGGGCATGGGTCGACGACGTATGGCGGGACGTCGAACAGACACTGGACGAAGGGGAGTTGCCGAGCCCGGAGCAGGACACCCTCATTCGACTGGTCCTGAACCACACGACCTCGACCGTGTCCGAGGTGGGCCGCACCGTCCACCGCTGGGCCGGCTCGGCGGCCATCCGCCGCGGCCCGATCGACCGCTTTCTGCGCGACCTCGGCACGGGCGCGCAGCACATCACGTCGAGCCCGGTCGTGCTCCAGAACTGCGGCAAGTGGCTGAGCGGGGCCGAGCCGGACGGCCGGTGGAGTTTCCTCGACCTGAACTGACCGTCCGGGGCGGTTGACGGCAGCCCGACCGTCCAGGGTGTCGCCATCGGCTGATGGCCCAGCGCGGCTTCCACCACCTGGCCGGAGACGTCACGGCACGGGGGCCGCCTGCACCTTCTGCAGCGCGGCCACCTGACGGTGCACGAGGTCACGCGGGGTGCGCACCTGGGAGGTGGTGCCGCTCATGTCGTTGGTGGCGAACGTGACGAGTGTCGTGCCCACCCGGACGACCCGTACCTCGGTCGCCAGTGCCGGAGTGTCCGGGATCGGGACCATCGCCGCCTGGAAGGCCAACTCCTCGTCTCCCTCGCCGAGTTGCCCCGCCGCACGGACGTCGCTCCACTTCCCGCCGCCCCGCAGGGTCGGGAAGGCGCGGCAGGTGCGCAGCGCGGCGCGCAGATCGTCCATGGCCCGCGCGGCTTCCTGCCCGGAGTAGGCGGTGAGAAAGACCTCCACCGCCACATGGCCTCCGGTCCTGACCGTGCCGTACACCATGCCCCGTGGCATCCGCCGGCTGACGCCCTGCGCGGCCGCGAGCACCGGCGTGCAGTCCGCGGGCCTGGCAGCTCCGGCACGCATCGCGAACGGCTGCCCCTCGATGGCCGAACTCTCGTGCAGCGCCGCCGATTTCAACTCCCGCTGGGTCAGTACGCGTGCGGGTGCGGCCGAACTCGAAGGCTCGGTCGATCTCGACGGTGCCGCCGCGGTGGTGTGACCGCCTGTGGCCGGTGCGCCTCCCCCGCATCCGCTCGTGGCAGCCAGCACACCTGCCATCGCGGCGAACACGACGGCCCCGCTTCTGTGTCTCGTGCCGCTCCTCACAGTTCCCTCCCCTTGATCGGATCGCACGGATCCTATGGGGCGAGTCAGGAGACCTGCCGCCACGGCTCCGGTGCCGGCTCTGGCCCGTTGGTGAGGGGTGACTGGAATATCGAGCGCCGGTCGAGGGGAGACGAGAGCAGCCGGTGCCGATCAGCTGCGCGCGGCATCAAGGGGAGGTTGCGTGGAGACACGTAGGTGCGTCGTCCTCGTGGACCTGGACGACACATTGCTCCCGGACCTGAGCGCCGCCCGGGCGGCTGTAGAGGCCACACTGCACGCGGTCGGAGTGCCGCGTCCGCCGGAGATCGTGCAGAGCGTGTTCGACATCGCCCGGTCCCATTGGCGCTCGGGGCCGCATTTCGAGCGACTGAGGGCCCTGGGGATCAGCTCGTGGGAGGCGCTGTGGGCGGATCTCACGCTCGCGTCGGTGCCTCGGGCGGCTGCGTGGGGGCAGCAGTACCGCGTGGAGGTCTGGGGCAAGGTGTTGCGGGCCGCGGGCGTGGAGGCAGATCGCGAGGTTGCCGCGCGGCAGTTCGTGCGACATCGACAGGCGCTGGTGCGGCCCTTCCCGGGGGCGGCGGGGTTCGTGGAGCGGATGGCTGTCGGCCACGAGGTGTGGTTGATCACGAACGGGGCCTCTCGCCTGCAACGACTCAAGCTGAAGCGCAGCGGCCTGGAACGGCACTTCGCGAGGGTGTTCGTCTCCTCGGAGGTCGGACACGCCAAGCCGCATCCGCGATTCTTCCGGGCCGTGAGCGACGCGCTCACCCGCGACCAGAGTGTGTGCCTCGTGGTGGGCGACAGCCTTGACGCGGACGTGCGCCCGGCACTGGCCCGGGGATGGCCGGCGGTCCACCTGTGCGGTGACCTGGATGACGATGGTGGCCGGCCCTGGATGCGCGCCGGCATGATCGGCGACGTTGTCCCTCCGTGTGCTCACGGCGCGGACACCTTCTGACGGCCCGTCCAACGTGAACCAGTGACCGGCCTCGACCACACCTGACCGCCCGCGTCCGTCCCTAGCTGTAGGTCCCCCACCGCCGCGAGAGGGTGTCGTACACGTACCGGGGCAGGCCCTTGATGGCGCTGGTGCGGAACGGGCGGCCGTCGTCGTCGATGCGTACGGTGCCCTTGCGGCCCTGGGAGGACCAGTCCAGTTCCAGGTACCAGCGGCAGTCGCACGAGCTGGTGCCGGCCGTGATCAGCAGTACCTCGGGGTCCTTCGCCGAGACGCGGTAGGGCATGCGTACGGCCGGGATCGGTGTGCCGGAGTCGTTCCCGGCCACCGCGCGCGCGATGGGGCGGTCCTTGTCCAGGTCCACGGCGAAGTACCGGGGCGTGATCGCGCCGCCGCAGCCCATGTCCATGGCGTAGGCGGTGCCCTGGACCGGCGACGTACGGCCGACCACGCGCACGCGCAGCGCCTCCAGGACGACGGCCGTGTCGCTGCGCCCCTGCACGGTCAGTTGCACGAGCGTCTCGCCGCCGTGGACCGCGCTCTGCGTCGCCGCCCAGGGCGCCGCGTCCTGCGGGGCGGGAGGAGGGGGGACCTGGCTC
>NZ_JAMOLN010000200.1 GCF_024448165.1 Streptomyces longispororuber | reverse complement strand
TCGCCGCCGCCTCACCTGGCTGGTCTCCGCCGTCGCGGTCCTCGCCCTGACCGGCTGGTTCGCGGAGCCCTACGCCCGCGACTACCTGGTCGCCCGCGACGTGTGCGACGGGTCCGTGGCCGGGGACACCGTCGACCGGCTCACCCCGGACGGCGCCCACCTGGACCACTCGGAGGGGAAGGCGTACGCGGGGCTCGGCGTCTACACCTGCGTCCTGGAGGTCGCCGCGGACGACGAGCACGACGACGCGTGGGGCCTGTTCGCCCTGTCCGCCTCCACCCGGCGGGACGACCGGGACCGGCTGTACCGCGAGACCTTCGACGACGCGCACGACGAAGGGAGCGAGGCCTACGCGCTGCTGCCCGGCGGGCTCCCCGGTTTCGTCGACTCGACGCGGCGCGTCCTGCTGCGCGTGCCCTGTCCGGCCCTGGGTGAGGACCCGGACGGGCAGCCCCGGCAGCTGACGACCGTCGGCGGATTCTCGGAGGACGCCCTCACCGGGGTGCCGGGAGCGGCGTACCGGTCCGCCGTGGAGTTCACCAACTCGGCCTCGAAGGAGCTGGGTTGCGGCGCCGAACCGCTGCGCGTACGCGGCGCGGCGGCCCGTGCGACGCTCCCCGACCCGGGCAGGGACGACACCGCGGAGGAGAAGGTCACGGCGCAGGGCGCCGCCACGTCCCCCTGCGGCAGGCTCGTGGCCGGCTGGCTGTCCGAGCCGTCCGGGACGTCTGCGTCGTCCGGGCGGTCCGAGCCCGGCACCTGGACCACCTCCGGTCAGCTCGGCGGCGCCGCGGCCCCGCTCGGCAGCTGCGAGCTCAGCAGCCCGGTGCCCGGCTCCGAGGACGACCAGTGGTTCACCCTGCGGGCCTGGTACGGGTCGTGGAGCAACCGCTTCGTCGTCGACGATGACCGCAACGGGCGGCGCCTGCCCATGACGGCCACCGTGCGCTGCGCCGACGGCACCGCCAACTTCCGTCTGGGCACCTCGCGCGTGCCGTCCCGGGTGAAGATCGACCGCGCCGATCAGCGGCGGCTGCTGCGGCTGTTCGTGACGGACCAGGTGCGGCGGCACGGCGGATGCGCGGGCGAGCCCCGGTTCACGTTCTGAGCCGGGCGGGCGCGGGACCGGCTCAGTACACGGTCCGCAGCCAGTACCCCCGGACGTAGGCGTCGTCCATCAACTGCCGCTGCCCCGCCGCCCGTTCGGCCGGAATGCCGCGCGCGCGGGCCCAGGCGTCGTACACCGTGGTGAGCTGTCGGCGGCCGTCGAAGACGTCACCGCGCAGCCGGCCCGACACCGGGCGCCCGGCGATCGTGCCCATCGGCGGGCGGCTCGTCACCCGGTCGTCCGCGGTGCGGTACACGCCGCGCAGGCGGGCGCGGACGGACCGGTCGAACGCCGCCAGGTCCCCGATCGTGCCGTCCTTCGCGTACCGCGACCTGGCCTGCATCAGCGAACCGATCAGCGAGGCGGCGTCCTCCAGGTCGTTGTCCGGCCACGTCAGGTCGTCGCTGTGCCAGTCTCCGCCGCGGGCACGGGACCGCTCTTTGCCCCCGCCGTCTCCGCCGTCTCCGGCTTCCCCGCCGTCTCCGGCGTTCTCGGCCGTGACGCGGGCGTCCGGGTCGCCCGCGCGATCGGTCAGCCGCTCCACGTAGTGCGAGACGTAGGCGAGTTCGGCGTCGTAGAGGATCGCGAACGCCTGCGGGTCCGCGGTCAGTTCGGCGACCAGCAGGTCGAGCTCCGGCTTCTGCGCGCGGGCGAACTCGGCCGCGTAGCCGAAGTTGACGTGCGCCTCGTGCGGGGCGAGGAACCGGCCGTACGGCGTGTAGCCGGACGGATCGAGGGCCGTCGCCGTGGCGGCCGGCTCCGCGGGGCCCGTCAGATCGTCGCGGACCCCGATGGAGTCGAACTGGCGCGTCACGTCCACCACGTACTCCGCCAGCATGCGGGCCACGGCCGGGGAAAGCCCCTCCGGGAGGCCGTCGCGGTGGGAGAGCGCGGCGGCGACCGCGTACGTGGCCCGGGCCTGCGCCTCCGTATGGGGCGCGGCCGGGGACGTGGCGCCGGTGCCCGCCGTGATCACGCGGCCGAGCACGCGGGCGCCGTCGCCGCAGAAGCGGTCGTGGTCCAGGAGGTTCCGGGCGGCCGAAAGACGGCTCGCGTCGTCCGCCGGGTCGAGGGCCGCGGTGGCGGCGGCCGGATCGTCCGCGAGCGCGCGGACCGTGGCGGACACGGTCCGGCAGGGCGTCGCCGACGCGCCGGTCACGGTCAGCGGCACCACCACGCCGGCCGCGACCACGACCGTGGCCACCGCACCCGACAGGAGCCGGTGCCGGCGCATCCAGGAACGCCCGCGCCGCCATCCGGTGGGCGCGGGGGAACCGCTGGTCGGGCCGGTGCCGAGGGCCATGGCGTGGTCGCCCTTCCTGGATCGGACCGCCGCACGCGGTCAGGGGCCTCCGGGGCCGGGGAGGCCGGATGACGGGGGCGTACGGACCGCTACTGGCCCTGCTGGGCGTCCAGGCCGCCGGCCTGCGGCGCCGGCTCCAGGTCGAACTCGCCGTCCCTGGCGCCCAGGACGAACGCCGTCCACTCCGCCTCGGTGTACCGCAGCACGGTCTGCGGCTCCAGCGACGACCGCATCGCGACGGCGCCGTCCGGCAGGTACGCGATCTCGACGCGCTCCTCGTGCTGCTCCGTGCCCGGCGCGCTGTGCCACTCGACGCCGGAGATGTCGAGCGCGTACAGCGTGTCCTTCTCGCGCTCCTTGCGGGCCTTCATCTCCTCGGGCGTCTCGGGGCTCCGCGCCCCCTGCCCGGCCTGCTGGTCCTCTGCCTCGTCACCCATGCTGAGCGGGCCCCTTCCCGACGTACGAACAGCCTGTTCCGTCACCCTACTTGGCAGCGGCCCGCCCCCTCCCGGGCTCCGCGAGGATCAACCCCACCGGGGTACGGAAGGGGGCCGCACCCAGTAGAGTGCGGCCCCCTTCCGGCGAGCTGTCGGCGTCAGTCCTCCAGGCCGACCTGGATCAACGGCTTGCCGCGCTTGCGCGACACGAACACGCCGCGGCCCGGCGGCATCGGCCGCGGCCGGACCCCGCCCAGCAGATCGCCCTCGGCCGGGTCACCGGCCAGGACGACGCCCTGCGCCCCGAGTTCCTTGATGCGCTGCATGAAGTTCTCGTAGCTCGCCCGGCCGCCACCGGCCGTCGAGCGGGCGATGATGAAGCGCACGCCCACGTCACGGGCGAACGGCAGCAGTTCGGTCAGCCCCGCCAGCGGGTTGCCGCTCGACGTCGACACCAGGTCGTAGTCGTCGATGATCACGTAGACCGTCGGGCCGCGCCACCAACTGCGGTCGCGCAGCTGCTGCGCCGTGACGTCGGCGGTCGGCGTGCGGCGCTGCATCAGGTCGGCCAGGGCGTCCATGTGGTGCGCCATCTGGTTCGACATCGGGATGTACTCGGCCAGGTGCGACTTCGGCGTCACGTCGAGCAGCGAACGGCGGTTGTCGACCACGAACATCTTGCAGTCGTTGCCGTCGTACCGCTGGGTGAGCTGACGGATGATCAGCTTCAGCATGTTCGACTTGCCGGACTCGCTCTCGCCGAAGATCAGGAAGAACGGGTCCTGGTCGAAGTCCACGAACACCGGCTCGAGGTTGTCCTCGTCGAGCGCGAACGCGATGCCCCGGTCAGGGAACGTGTTCCCCGGCGGCAGCTGGCGCGCGGCGAACTCCCGCGGCAGCAGCCGGACCTCGGGCGCACCGGGCTGCGTCCAGTGCCGGGTGACCTCGGTGGCGAGCGCCGACGTGGCCTCCGCCAGGTCCGTGTCCGACGACAGGCCGTCGATCCGCGGGACCGCCGCCATGAAGTGCTGCTTCTGCGGCGTCTGACCACGACCGGGCACGCCCGTCGGCACGTTGGCCGCGACCTTGCGGTCGAACTCGGAGTCCATCGTGTCGCCGAGCCGCAGCTCCAGGCGGTTCATGAGGTGGTCCTTCATGTTCGCCCGGACCTCCATGGACCGCGACGCCGTCAGGATCACGTGGATGCCGTAACCGAGACCGCGCGCCGCGATGTCCAGGACGAAGCCTTCCAGCGCCTCGTAGTCCGTACGGAAGTTGCCCCAGCCGTCGATGACCAGGAACACGTCGCCCCACGGCTGGTCCGTCATCGAGATGTCGCCCCGCGCGCGGCGGTTGCGGAAGTCGGCGATCGAGGCGATGCCCGCCGTGCGGAAGTACTCCTCGCGCCGGGTCAGGATGCCGTAGACCTCCGCCGTCGTCCGGCGCACCTTCTCCGGGTCGAGCCGGGAGGCCACGCCGCCCACGTGCGGCAGCCCCTGCACGGCGGCCATGCCGCCACCACCGAAGTCGAGCCCGTAGAACTGGACTTCCTGCGGCGTGTGCGTCAGGGCGAACGACGCGATGATCGAGCGCAGCAGCGTCGACTTGCCGGACTGCGGACCACCGAGGATCTGCATGTGCCCGGCCGCGCCGCCGAAGTCGATCCACAGCGGGTCGCGGCGCTGCTCGTACGGCTTGTCGACGAGGCCGACGGGAACGACGAGGCGTCCCGCGCCCTCGTAGCCGGGCTGGGTGAGACCGCGGCCCTGCACGGGCGTGAGGCCGGGCAGCAGCGAGTCGAGCGACGGCGGGCTGTCCAGCGGCGGCAGCCACACCTGGTGCGCCGCCGGGCCCTGCGCCTCCAGACGCCGCACGATCACGTCGAGCACGGTGTCGGCGAGCGCGTCGTCCTTCTCCTCCTTGGGGGCTTCCTCGCGCTGCTGCGGCACGGGGACGTACTGGACCGGCACTTCGGCCGCCGTGAACAGCACCGGCCGACGGTCCACCGGCAGCGGCCCGCCCGGCGTCACGACCTGCGCGGAACCCGTCCGGTACACACCGGACACGTACGCCGCCTTGAACCGCACCATCTCGTCGGTGCCGAACTTCAGGAAGCCGGAACCCGGCACGTTCGGCAGCTCGTACGCGTCCGGGACGCCCAGCGCGGCGCGCGACTCGGCGGCCGAGAAGGTCCGCAGACCGATGCGGTACGAGAGGTACGTCTCCAGACCGCGCAGCCGGCCCTCCTCCAGACGCTGCGAGGCGAGCAGCAGGTGCACGCCCAGCGAACGGCCGATGCGGCCGATCTGCACGAACATCTCGATGAAATCCGGCTTCGCCGTCAACAGCTCGGAGAACTCGTCGATCACCAGGACGAGGGACGGGATCGGCTGCAGCGGGGCACCGGCCGCGCGCGCCTTCTCGTAGTCGTGGATGTTCGCGTAGTTGCCCGCGTCGCGGAGCATCTCCTGGCGGCGGTTGAGCTCACCACGGATGGAGTCACCCATGCGGTCGACCAGCGTGAGGTCGTCCGCGAGGTTCGTGATCACGGCCGCGACGTGCGGCATCTGGGCCATGCCCGCGAACGTCGCACCACCCTTGAAGTCCGCGAGGACGAAGTTCAGCGTCTCGGAGGAGTGCGTCACCGCGAGACCGAGCACCAGGGTGCGCAGCAGCTCCGACTTGCCGGAACCGGTCGCGCCGACGCACAGACCGTGCGGGCCCATGCCCTCCTGGGCGGCTTCCTTCAGGTCGAGCATCACGGGCCGGCCGTCGTCGCCGACACCGATCGGCACGCGCAGCCGCTCGGCCTGCGAGCGCGGGCGCCAGGTCCGCTTGGTGTCGACGGTCGCCGCGTCGCCCAGGTTCATCAGGTCGGTGAACTCCAGGTTGGCGAGCAGCGGCTCGTCGTCGCTGTCACCGCCCGACGCCATGCGCAGCGGCGCGAGCTGCCGGGCGAGCGCCTCGGCCCCGGCGTACGAGAGGACGTCCGGCGTGCCCTCGTAGACCATGCCGTGGGACGACTCCAGGCGCAGCACCTTCGGGTTCACCACGATGGAGAGGTCGCCGCGGCCCGCCGCGAGGTCGCCGGGGACGACCTCAAGGACCGTCACGCCCTGCAGGCCCTCGGGGCTGGCCAGCATCGAGGTGGGCGGCAGGGAGACCCCGTCGAGGACGACCACCAGGTGCGGCTGCTCGGGAACGGGGGCGCCCCCGGGGTGGAAGCGCGGCCGGCCCTCCAGGCGGGAGCCGAGCAGGTCCTCCAGCTCGACCGGGTTCGTCGTGATCAGCCGGCGGCTGCCCGCGCCGTCGGCGACACCGGGCACCTGCGTGTGCGGCAGCCACTTGGTCCACTCCCACTCGGGCGCGGACGCGCGCCCGGTGGCGACGGCGATCACCAGGTCCTCGGGGGAGTGCAGCGACGCCAGCGAAGCGGTCAGCGCACGGGCGGAGCCGCGCACGGTCGTCGGCTCACCGCTCACGGACACGTGGTAGAAGGCGCGCAGCGAGACCGCCATCGGCAGTTCCTCGAGCGTGCTGTGCGTGGCGAGGAAGCGCTGCATCGCGCCGGCGGTCAGCGGCTCCAGCTCGTCGACGGGAGCGGTCTGCGGCGGCACCAGGGGAGTGGCCAGACCCTGCGGGCCGAGGCCGACCCGTACCTGCCCGAAGTCCTCGTCACCGGTGCGCCGCTCCCAGACGCGGCTGCCCTCGGCGACCAGCGCCCACAGTTGCTCCGGCGAAGGGTGCAGGTAGTACTGGGCGTCCCGCTGCTTGCGCGCGGTGCCCACGGCCTCGCGGCGGGTCTGGGAGAGATAGCGCAGGTAGTCGCGGCGCATGTCGGCCATCTGGCCCTGGTTGCCACGGCGGTAGCGGACCAGCATCGCGACGCCCATCCCGATCGTGGACGCCACCATGACCATGCCCATGATCCGCATGAACGGCGGGGACGACGGGTTGAAGAAGAACACCACCGAGCCGCCCATGCCCAGCATGGGCAGGATCTGCATCAGGGCGCCTTCCTGCTGCCCCCGCGGAAGCTCCGGCGGAGGCTGCAGCATCACCTCTTCCGTGGGCACCTCGGACGGCAGTGCCCGAGGTGGGCGCTTGACGACGATGTGGCTCACTCTGCACCAATTCCCTTGCCGGACCGAGCTGTTCCGTCCGCCGCCCCGTGTCAGGCGGACGTCGATCGCGGTTCGCGATCCTACTGACAACTACGGACACAGGCGGGCGGTAGGGTGCCGGAGGTACGCGTGAGCAGTTGCGAATCGCACCGGGAAAATCGGGCATTCCACACGGTTCGGAACGCGCGACTCCTCCGGAGCCCCGGCGGGACAGCGTGTGTGACCGGCCGGACGGAGCGCACGGCGCAACGTACACAGGATCTTTACAGACGGATGCGCGCGGTACGCACCGCGCCCGTCCTCCACCGAGCGAGCACCGATCGAGCACCGACCGGGCACCGAGCCAGCCCTCGGGAACGGCGGTCGGGAACAAAAGGGGGAACAGCAGGTGAGCATGACGGCCTCCGCGCCGGCCGGCCGAGCCGGCGGATCGGGCACCGGAGCCCCTGCCGGGGCGGCCACCGGATCCGGCTTCTGCCGCGTCACGATCGTGGCGCCCGACAGCCGTATCGACGTGGCCCTGCCCGACGACGTACCGGTCGCCGACCTGTACCCCGAGATCCTGCGGCTCTCCCAGCAGAGCCCGGCCGAGGGCGCCCCCGTCGGCTACCACCTCGTACGCCGCGACGGCACCGTCCTCGACAGCGCCCGCTCGTTCGTCGCGCAGCGCATCCTGGACGGCGAGCTGCTCACGCTGCGCCCGTTCTCCGAGTCGCTGCCGCCCGCCGTCTTCGACGACGTCTCCGAGGCCGTCGCCTCCGCCGTCACGAAGGACCGCACCCTGTGGAGCGGCGACCTCACGCGCGCGGCGGGCTTGGTGGCCGCCGCGATCCTGCCCGCCCTGATCGCCTTCGTGACCTGGAACTCGCAGTTCACGACCCTGCGGATCCGGCACGACATGCACAGCCTGCAGGGCATCCTCGCCGCGGTGGCCGGCGTCCTGCTGGTCACCCTCGCCTGCGTCCGTGCCCGGGTCTACGACGACCGGGGCTCGGCGATCGCGCTCGGCCTCGGCGCCCTGCCGAACATGGCGGTGGCAGGCTCGGGCCTGCTGCCCCTCTCCGAGGGCCAGGGCATCGGCCGCCTCCAGTTCCTGCTCGCCTGCGCGGCGGTCCTGGTCGCCGCCGTGGTGCTCACCCTGGTCTCGCCCGGCGGTGACGGCCCCTTCGTGGCGTTCGTCTTCGCCTCCTTCATCGGGCTGGTCACCACCTTCATCGCGCAGCTCACCCATCTGAAGCCGATCGAGACGGCCGCCATCTGCGCGCCGCTCGCGGTCAGCGCGCTCGCCTTCCTGCCGGGCCTGTCCATGCGCTTCGCACGGCTGCCCATCGGCTTCGAGCCGCCCACCCCGGGCCGCGCGGGCTACGAGACGACGATGGACCCGACCGACCCGCACGAGGCCGTCGACGCCGAGCGCGTCGCCGCCCAGGCCCGCCGCGGCCACGAACTGCTCGTCGGCCTCGTCGGCGGCTGCGCGCTGGTCTCCGTGGGCGCGTCGATCGTCCTCGGCTTCTCCAGCAACGTGTGGGGGCAGCTGCTCGCCCTGGCCACCGGCATCGCGATGCTGATGCGCGCCCACCTCTTCCGCTACACGGCCCAGGTGGGCGCCACGCTCGCCGCCGGCCTCGCCGCCCTGGTCTTCCTCGGCCTCGGCCTGGCCCTGCACCCGCCGGTCGACTACGTGATCGACGCGCTCAAGCAGGACACCACCGCGCTCGACATCCGCACGGTCTGGATCGTCGCGGCGGTCGCGGCCGCCACCGCCCTGGTGACCTCGGTCGGCCTGATCACTCCGCGTCGCGGCGTCACCCCGTTCTGGGGCCGCTTCCTGGAGATCGCCGAGACATTCGTCCTGCTCACGCTGATCCCGCTGGCCCTCGCGGTCTTCGACGTGTACGCGTCGGCCCGGGCCATGACCAGCTGACCGGGGTCCGTTCGGGGGCGTGTCCGACGGCTGGTACGCTGTGTGACGGCCGTTTGTGTACGCGCCCCCGGCTTCCCTGGGGGCAGCGCCCAGCGGATCCCCGCCTCCCGAGTTACGGAAGATCTCCTGAGATGTAGACCAGGGGCACTCGGCGGCATCGAAAACTCTACGAGGAGTACGCGTGGCTCTCGACACCGCTACGAAGAAGCAGATCATGGCCGAGTTCGGCACCAAGGAGGGCGACACCGGTTCCCCCGAGGTCCAGGTGGCCATGCTCTCCCGCCGCATCTCGGACCTGACCGAGCACCTCAAGACGCACAAGCACGACCACCACTCGCGTCGTGGTCTGCTGATCCTGGTCGGCCAGCGTCGCCGCCTTCTGCAGTACCTGGCCAAGAAGGACATCGCGCGCTTCCGTGTCCTGGTCGAGCGCCTCGGTATCCGCCGTGGTGCGGCCGGCGCCCGCTAAGACGCCATGAAGGGAGCGGTTCCCACTCAAGGGGGCCGCTCCCTTTGCTGTACGTGCGCATTGTCACAGACGCTTTGTAGTCTGGTGACGTACGACCACCTTCACGAGGAGAAGCGCACCCTCGCCGCCGCCGGTCCTCGGTAGTGGCCCCCGGAGACGCAAGAGGATCCCCGGGTGCTTCGATCGAAGACCGGCCCGCACCCAAGGCGCGCTTCTCCGTTCCGTCCGACTGTCACACGGGCAGATCAGGACAAAAGACGAAACAGACGAAAGTAACGGAGAAAACGCTAGTGGAGAACGAGACCCACTACGCCGAGGCCGTCATCGACAACGGCTCCTTCGGCACCCGCACCATCCGCTTCGAGACGGGCCGCCTCGCCCGCCAGGCCGCCGGCTCCGCCGTCGCCTACCTCGACGACGACACCATGGTGCTCTCGGCCACCTCGGCCTCGAAGAACCCCAAGGACCAGCTCGACTTCTTCCCCCTCACGGTGGACGTCGAGGAGCGGATGTACGCCGCCGGCAAGATCCCCGGCAGCTTCTTCCGCCGCGAGGGCCGCCCCTCCGAGGACGCCGTCCTCACCTGCCGCCTGATCGACCGCCCGCTGCGCCCGTCCTTCAAGAAGGGCCTGCGCAACGAGATCCAGGTCGTCGCCACGGTCATGGCCCTCAACCCCGACCACCTGTACGACGTCGTGGCGATCAACGCCGCGTCCGCGTCGACGCAGCTGGCCGGTCTGCCCTTCTCCGGCCCCGTCGGCGGCGTCCGCGTCGCGCTGATCAACGGCCAGTGGGTCGCGTTCCCGACGCACACCGAGCTCGAGGACGCCGTCTTCGACATGGTCGTCGCCGGTCGCGTCCTGGAGGACGGCGACGTCGCGATCATGATGGTCGAGGCCGAGGCCACCGAGAAGACCATCAAGCTGGTCGAGGGCGGCGCCGAGGCGCCGACCGAGGAGGTCGTCGCCGCCGGTCTCGAGGCCGCCAAGCCCTTCATCAAGGTGCTGTGCAAGGCCCAGGCCGACCTCGCCGCGAAGGCCGCCAAGCCGACCGCCGAGTTCCCGATCTTCCTGGACTACCAGGACGACGTGCTCGAGGCCCTGACCGCCGCGGTCAAGTCCGAGCTGTCCGCCGCCCTCACCATCCCGGGCAAGCAGGACCGCGAGGCCGAGCTGGACCGCGTCAAGGGTCTGGCCGCCGAGAAGCTGCTCCCGCAGTTCGAGGGCCGCGAGAAGGAGATCTCCGCCGCGTACCGCTCGCTGACCAAGTCCCTGGTCCGTGAGCGCGTCATCAAGGAGAAGAAGCGCATCGACGGCCGCGGTGTCACCGACATCCGCACCCTGGCCGCCGAGGTCGAGGCCATCCCGCGCGTGCACGGCTCCGCCCTGTTCGAGCGTGGCGAGACCCAGATCCTGGGCGTCACCACGCTGAACATGCTGCGCATGGAGCAGCAGCTGGACACCCTCTCCCCGGTGACCCGCAAGCGCTACATGCACAACTACAACTTCCCGCCGTACTCCGTCGGTGAGACGGGCCGCGTCGGCTCCCCCAAGCGCCGCGAGATCGGCCACGGCGCGCTCGCCGAGCGCGCGATCGTGCCGGTCCTGCCGACGCGCGAGGAGTTCCCCTACGCGATCCGCCAGGTCTCCGAGGCGCTGGGCTCGAACGGCTCGACGTCCATGGGCTCCGTCTGCGCCTCCACCATGTCGCTGCTGAACGCCGGTGTGCCGCTGAAGGCCCCCGTCGCCGGTATCGCCATGGGCCTGATCTCCCAGGAGATCAAGGGCGAGACGCACTACGTCGCGCTCACCGACATCCTCGGTGCCGAGGACGCGTTCGGTGACATGGACTTCAAGGTCGCCGGTACCAAGGACTTCGTCACGGCCCTCCAGCTGGACACGAAGCTCGACGGCATCCCGGCCTCCGTCCTGGCCGCCGCCCTCAAGCAGGCCAAGGACGCCCGCCTCCACATCCTCGACGTGATGATGGAAGCGATCGACGTCCCGGACGAGATGTCCCCGAACGCTCCGCGGATCATCACGGTCAAGATCCCGGTCGACAAGATCGGTGAGGTCATCGGCCCCAAGGGCAAGATGATCAACCAGATCCAGGAGGACACCGGCGCCGACATCACGATCGAGGACGACGGCACCATCTACATCGGTGCCGCGCAGGGCTCGCAGGCCGAGGCCGCCCGCGCCACGATCAACGGCATCGCCAACCCGACCATGCCGGAGGTCGGCGAGCGCTACCTGGGCACCGTCGTGAAGACGACGACCTTCGGTGCGTTCGTCTCGCTCATGCCGGGCAAGGACGGTCTGCTGCACATCTCGCAGATCCGCAAGCTCGCCGGAGGCAAGCGCGTGGAGAACGTCGAGGACGTCGTCGGCGTGGGCCAGAAGGTCCAGGTCGAGATCGCCGAGATCGACTCCCGCGGCAAGCTCTCCCTCGTCCCCGTCATCGAGGGCGAAGAGGGCGACGACGCGAAGGACGACACCGACAAGTGACGTCCCGTAGCACCAAGGCGACGGCCCGCACCTCCTCGGAGGCGCGGGCCGTCGCCCGTACCCAAACCATGATCAAGGGCACGAACGGCATCGGCACGGTCCGCAGGACGACGCTCCCGAGCGGCCTGCGCATCGTCACCGAGACCCTGCCCTCCGTCCGCTCGGCGACGTTCGGCATCTGGGCCCACGTGGGCTCGCGCGACGAGACCCCGACGCTGAACGGCGCGACGCACTACCTGGAGCACCTCCTCTTCAAGGGCACCAGGAAGCGCAGCGCGCTCGACATCTCCGCCGCGATCGACGCGGTCGGCGGCGAGATGAACGCGTTCACGGCGAAGGAGTACACGTGCTACTACGCGCGCGTGCTCGACACCGACCTGCCGCTCGCCATAGACGTCGTCTGCGACATGCTGACCGGCTCCCTCATCGAGGAGGCGGACGTCGACGCGGAGCGCGGCGTGATCCTCGAAGAGATCGCGATGACCGAGGACGACCCGGGCGACTGCGTCCACGACCTGTTCTCGCACACGATGCTCGGCGACACCCCGCTGGGCCGCCCGGTCCTCGGCACGGTCGACACGATCAACGCGCTGAGCCGCGGCCAGATCTCCCGCTTCTACAAGAAGCACTACGACCCGACGCACCTGGTCGTCGCCGCCGCGGGCAACGTCGACCACAACAAGGTGGTGCGCCAGGTCCGCGCCGCCTTCGAGAAGTCGGGCGCCCTGAACGGCGCGGTGGCGGAGCCCGTCGGCCCGCGCGCCGGACGCAGGACGCTGCGTGCCGCGGGCCGGATGGAGCTCCTCGGCCGCAAGACCGAGCAGGCCCACGTCGTCCTCGGCATGCCGGGCCTGGCCCGCACCGACGACCGCCGCTGGGCCATGGGCGTGCTCAACACGGCGCTGGGCGGCGGCATGTCCTCCCGCCTCTTCCAGGAGGTCCGCGAGAAGCGCGGCCTGGCGTACAGCGTGTACTCGTACTCGTCGGCCTTCGCGGACTGCGGTCTGTTCGGCGTGTACGCGGGCTGCCGCCCGAGCCAGGTGCACGACGTCCTGAAGATCTGCCGCGACGAGCTCGACCAGGTCGCCCAGCACGGTCTCGGCGACGACGAGATCAGCCGGGCCGTCGGCCAGCTGGCCGGCTCCACGGTCCTCGGCCTGGAGGACACCGGAGCGCTCATGAACCGCATCGGCAAGAGCGAGCTGTGCTGGGGCGAGCAGATGTCGGTCGACGACATGCTGGAGCGCATCGCCGCGGTGACCCCGGACGAGGTGCGCGAGGTGGCCCGCGAGATCCTGGGACAGCGCCCGTCCCTGTCGGTCATCGGCCCGCTCAAGGACAAGCAGGCGGCACGTCTGCACGAAGCGGTCGCGTAACACCCCGCACCGAGTACTGAAGGAACTGGGAGAACATGAGCAAGCTGCGCGTGGCGGTCCTCGGAGCCAAGGGCCGCATCGGTTCCGAGGCCGTACGGGCCGTGGAGGCCGCGGAGGACATGGAGCTCGTCGCCGCGCTCGGCCGCGGCGACAAGCTGGACGCGCTCGCCGAGTCGGGCGCCCAGGTCGCGGTCGAACTGACCACGCCCGACTCCGTCATGGAGAACCTGGAGTTCTGCACCGGGCACGGCATCCACGCCGTCGTCGGCACGACCGGCTGGACGGACGAGCGCCTCGCGCAGCTCGACCGGTGGCTGGCGGCCTCCCCGACGACGGGTGTCCTGATCGCGCCGAACTTCTCCATCGGCGCGGTCCTGACCATGAAGTTCGCCGAGGTGGCGGCCCCGTACTTCGAGTCCGTCGAGGTCATCGAGCTGCACCACCCGAAGAAGGTCGACGCGCCCTCGGGCACGGCCTCCCGCACCGCCCAACTGATCGCCGCGGCCCGGCAGAAGGCGGGCAGCGCCGCCATGCCCGACGCCACGGCGACGGCGCTGGACGGCGCGCGCGGCGCGGACGTCGACGGCATCCCGGTCCACTCGGTCCGCCTGCGCGGTCTCCTCGCCCACCAGGAGGTCCTCCTGGGCGGTGAGGGCGAGACCCTTACGATCCGCCACGACTCGCTGCACCACAGCAGCTTCATGCCGGGCATCCTGCTCGGCGCCCGCAAGGTCGTCACGACCCCCGGCCTCACCTTCGGCCTGGAACACTTCCTCGACCTGAACGGCTGACTGCGGCGATGCGCGCGAAAATCACCTACGCGATCACGGCCGCGGTCCTGGTCGTCTACTTCGTCCTGGCGGGCGACCGCGGAATCATGCTCATCAAGCACGGCACCGCCCTGACGATCACCTTCGGCGTCGCGGTGCTGATCCTTCCGGTGATCGGCGTGTGGTTCCTGTGGGCGAACACCCGGTTCGTCCGCAAGGCCAACCGCCTCGCCGAACTCCTGGAGGCGGAGGGCGGGCTGCCCGTCGACGAACTCCGCCGCGACGAGCACGGCCGCATCGACCGGGACTCCGCGGACGAGGTCTTCGCCCGGCGCAGGGCCGAGACGGAGGACGCACCGGGGGACTGGCGCTGCTGGTTCCGGCTCGCGGTCGCCTACCGGGACGCGCGGGACACCCCGCGTGCGCGGAAGGCGATGCAGCGCGCGATCGCGCTCCACGAGGGCCGTCCCGTGCCGGCCTGACGCACGCCGCACGGCGAAGGGGCCGCACCGACGGGATGTCGGTGCGGCCCCTTCGCCGTGCGGGGAGTGGTGGCGCGCTCAGCGCTGCGACCGGTACTCCTCGCTCCACACCTCGACGCTGTCCGACGCCCGGTCGAACGCCGTGGCCCGCCCGAGGAAGTCACCGTTGTGGCTGGTGAGCAGCGTCGTCTGCTCGCCCTGCCGGTCACGTCGTACGAGGATCAGGGCCTGCCCCTGGACCGTGCGGGGCAGTCCGAGCCAGCGCACCGGCTGCTGCACCGTGCGCGCGGTGACCACCTTGTTCCACGGAACCGTCTGCGTCTTCAGGAAGGCGACGTGGCGCAGTCCGCGCGCGCTCACCCAGGTGCCCATCCGGAGCAGCCGCAGGGCCGCCGCGATGATCAGCACCGCGATCCCGCCGCACACCGAGGCCGCGGACGTGTCGCCGGCCGCCGCGATGATCACCGAGGCGAACAGCACGTACGACGCGAGGAGGAGCAGCAGCGCGGCCGCGCCCACCCGGTAAGGGCCCGGGCGGTAGGGGCGGCGCCACTGGTCACGGTCGTCGAAGGGCAGCGCGGTGTCCGCGGCGTCCTCAAAAGCACGGTCGGCCGTCAGGAAGGGCAGGGGCACGACTGGTCCTCACTCGTCCACACTGGATGGGGGCTGTGCCCGGTGAGGCTACCCAGGCGCGCAGCGGCCTTCCACCCCAGGGGGTCCGGACGAGTCGAGAAGCGGTCAGCGGCCGTCGGAGGCCTCTGAGTTCTGGGTGTGCCCGGGCGACTGGTCTGCCGACAGTGCGGGAATCCCGAACAACAGGGAACCCACGAGCCCGGCGACGACGGTCAGCCCCACCAGGGCGCGACCGGCGATCTGGCCTGCGGACGGGCGTTCCCGTGCGGGCGGCGTGACGTTACTGCGGAACTTGTCGGCTTCGGCGATGAAGGCGAACGGAACGGGCTCGCGCCGACGAAACATGGGCGGTGCTTCTCCTCAAGGGGTTCGAACGAACTGTGTTCATCTACACAGACGCTCGAACGCACCAAAAGGTGCCCTGTTTCGCCAAATTCACTGAAGTTCGCTCTCGTTCGCCGGAGATGGCCCGTCCTCGGGGCAAACGCCCGCCTGTCGCGAGGTGTCAACGGCCGCGCGGCGCCACGCTGCTGGGCACGGCACAGATGTACGGATCAGTCGACCGAAGTGTCCGTATTGCGGCATTTCGTAAAGTTCATCTAGCCTGATCAAACGGACCCGGCACTGCTTGAACCCCCGAGCAGGCAGTGCCGGGCTCCACCTTTGTTATGACTTGTCGCATCCCCCGAGGGGGGACCCGGTACTGAGCAGCGAGTAGCGTGTTACCCATGGCTCCGACCTCGACTCCGCAGACCCCCTTCGGGAGGGTCCTCACCGCCATGGTCACGCCCTTCACGGCGGACGGCGCACTCGACCTCGACGGCGCGCAGCGGCTCGCCGCCCACCTGGTGGACGCAGGCAACGACGGCCTGATCGTCAACGGCACCACCGGCGAGTCCCCGACCACCAGCGACGCGGAGAAAACGGATCTCGTACGAGCCATCGTGGAGGCGGTCGGCGACCGCGCCCACGTCGTCGCCGGAGTCGGCACGAACGACACCCGCCACAGCATCGAGCTCGCCCGCGCCGCCCAGCAGGCCGGCGCGCACGGCCTGCTCACGGTCACGCCGTACTACAACAAGCCCCCGCAGGCCGGCCTCCTCGCGCACTTCACGGCGATCGCCGACGCGACCGAACTTCCCGTGATGCTCTACGACATCCCGGGCCGCAGCGGCGTACCGATCAACACGGACACGATCGTCCGGCTGGCCGAGCACCCGCGCATCGTCGCCAACAAGGACGCCAAGGGCGACCTCGGCCGCGCCTCCTGGGCCATCGCCCGCTCGGGCCTGGCCTGGTACTCCGGCGACGACATGCTGAACCTGCCGCTCCTGTCGGTCGGCGCGTGCGGCTTCGTCTCGGTCGTCGGCCACGTGGTCGCCCCCGAACTGCGCGCCATGCTCGACGCGTACGTCTCCGGCGACGTCCACAAGGCGACGGAGATCCACCAGAAGCTGCTCCCCGTCTTCACCGGCATGTTCCGCACCCAGGGCGTCATCACCACGAAGGCCGCCCTCGGCCTCCAGGGCCTCCCGGCCGGACCGCTGCGGCTCCCCCTCGTCGAGCTCACCGCCGACGAAACGGCCCAGCTCAAGATCGATCTTGCCGCCGGCGGGGTACAGCTCTGACAACAGACTTGGCAAAGCTTCACAACTGAATCAACAGAACAGCAAGACCCAGCAACACCAACGACAACTGCTACTGCACGAAACGTCATGCGCGCCACGTGCCTTACAGGTACGTGGCGTGTGTGGTGAGGAGAGTCTTTTGAGTCATCCGCATCCTGAACTCGGCGCCCCGCCGAAGCTCCCGAAGGGTGGCCTGCGGGTCACCCCGCTCGGCGGCCTCGGTGAGATCGGCCGCAACATGACCGTCTTCGAGTACGACGGTCGCCTCCTGATCGTCGACTGCGGAGTGCTCTTCCCCGAGGAGGAGCAGCCCGGAATCGACCTGATCCTGCCGGACTTCACGTCCATCAGGGACCGCCTCGACGACATCGAGGGCATCGTCCTCACGCACGGCCACGAGGACCACATCGGCGGCGTCCCCTACCTCCTCCGGGAGAAGCCGGACATCCCCCTGATCGGCTCCAAGCTGACCCTCGCCCTGATCGAGGCGAAGCTCCAGGAGCACCGCATCCGCCCGTACACGCTGGAGGTCGCCGAGGGCGACCGCGAGCGCCTGGGCCCCTTCGACTGCGAGTTCGTCGCGGTCAACCACTCCATCCCGGACGCGCTGGCCGTCGCCATCCGCACCCCGGCCGGCATGGTGGTCCACACGGGCGACTTCAAGATGGACCAGCTCCCGCTGGACCGCCGCCTCACGGACCTGCCGACGTTCGCGCGGCTCGGCGAGGAGGGCATGGACCTGCTCCTCTCCGACTCGACGAACGCCGAGGTTCCCGGCTTCGTCCCGCCGGAGCGCGACATCTCGAACGTGATCCGGGGCGTCTTCGCCGGCGCCCAGAAGCGGATCATCGTCGCGTCGTTCGCGAGCCACGTGCACCGCATCCAGCAGATCCTGGACGCCGCGCACGAGTACGGCCGCCGCGTCGCCTTCGTCGGCCGCTCGATGGTCCGCAACATGGGCATCGCGAGGGACCTCGGCTACCTGAAGGTTCCGCCGGGCCTGGTCGTCGACGTCAAGACGCTCGACGACCTCCCGGACAGCGAGATCGTCCTGGTCTGCACGGGCTCCCAGGGCGAGCCGATGGCGGCCCTGTCCCGGATGGCCAACCGCGACCACCAGATCCGGATCGTCTCCGGCGACACGGTGATCCTGGCGTCGTCGCTGATCCCCGGCAACGAGAACGCGGTGTACCGCGTGATCAACGGCCTGACCCGCTGGGGCGCCAACGTCGTCCACAAGGGCAACGCCAAGGTGCACGTCTCGGGCCACGCGTCCGCGGGCGAGCTCCTGTACTTCTACAACATCTGCAAGCCCAAGAACCTGATGCCGGTCCACGGCGAATGGCGCCACCTGCGCGCCAACGCCGAGCTCGGCGCCCTCACCGGCGTCCCGCACGACCGCATCGTGATCGCCGAGGACGGCGTCGTCGTCGACCTCGTCGAGGGCAAGGCCAAGATCGTGGGCAAGGTCCAGGCCGGATACGTCTACGTGGACGGCCTCTCCGTCGGCGACGTCGGCGAGCCGGCGCTCAAGGACCGCAAGATCCTGGGCGACGAGGGCATCATCTCGGTCTTCGTGGTGGTCGACTCCAGCACGGGCAAGATCACCAGCGGTCCGACCATCCAGGCCCGCGGCTCCGGCATCGAGGACTCGGCGTTCAGCGCCGTCATGCCGAGGATCCAGGACGTACTGGAGAAGTCGGCCCAGGACGGCGTCGTGGAACCCCACCAGCTGCAGCAGCTCATCCGCCGCACGCTGGGCAAGTGGGTCTCGGACACCTACCGCCGTCGCCCGATGATCCTCCCGGTCGTCGTCGAGGTCTGAGCCGTACGTCGGTAGCACCTAAGGAGCGGGGCGCCTCGATTTGCATCGGGGCGCCCCGCTCCAGTAGGTTTACGGCTCCGCCCAAGGGGAACCCGCCGCACTCAGGTGCGCGGATCAACTCCCCGAGACGGGCGGGAAATCCGACTCAGAATCTCTGATAAAGTCGGAACCGCTGAAAAGGAAAACGCGAAAGCGAGTTCCTGGAAAGCGAAGCAAAACCCCCGAGGAAATCGGATCGGAAAGATCTGATAGAGTCGGAAACGCAAGACAGCAAGAT
>NZ_JAMOLN010000020.1 GCF_024448165.1 Streptomyces longispororuber | reverse complement strand
CCCGGCCGCGCCGGCCGCCACCCCGGTGGACGACGGCGCCTACGTGACCCCGCTGGTGCGCAAGCTCGCGTCCGAGAACGGCGTGGACCTGTCCACCGTCAAGGGCAGTGGCGTCGGTGGCCGCATCCGCAAGCAGGACGTCATCGCCGCCGCGGAGGCCGCCAAGGCCGCCGCTCCGGCCGCTGCCGCCCCGGCCGCCGCTGCCGCTCCGAAGGCTCCGGCCCTGGAGGTCTCTCCCCTCCGCGGCCAGACCGTCAAGCTGCCGCGCATCCGCAAGGCCATCGCGGACAACATGCACCGCGCGCTGCAGGAGCAGGCCCAGCTGTCCTCGGTCATCGAGGTCGACATCACCAAGCTGATGAAGCTGCGCAACAAGGCCAAGGACGGCTTCGCCGCCCGCGAGGGCGTCAAGCTCTCCCCGATGCCGTTCTTCGTCAAGGCCGCCGTCCAGGCGCTGAAGGCCCACCCGGTCATCAACGCCCGCCTGAACTACGACGAGGGCACCATCACCTACTTCGACTCCGAGAACGTCGGCATCGCCGTCGACTCGGAGAAGGGCCTGATGACCCCGGTCATCAAGGGTGCCGGTGACCTGAACATCGCGGGCATCGCCAAGAAGACCGCGGAGCTGGCCACCAAGGTCCGCACGAACAAGATCGCCCCGGACGACCTGTCGGGCGCCACCTTCACGATCTCCAACACGGGTTCGCGCGGTGCGCTCTTCGACACGGTCATCGTCCCGCCGAACCAGGTCGCCATCCTGGGCATCGGCGCCACGGTGAAGCGCCCGGTCGTCGTCTCCGACCCGGAGCTCGGTGACACGATCGCCGTCCGCGACATGACGTACGTGACGCTCTCCTACGACCACCGTCTGGTGGACGGCGCCGACGCGGCCCGTTACCTGACGACGGTCAAGCAGATCCTCGAGGCCGGCGAGTTCACCGCCGAGCTGGGTCTGTAAGCACCCGAGCGGCGCAGAGGTACGACGGAGCCCCCGTCCGGAGTTCAGCTCCGGGCGGGGGCTCCGCGCGTGACACGGCTCGTCACCGGGCCCGGCGCACCCGTCAGAATGTTTCCGGCTCCGGGCGGGCACGTCTCTGTAACGGGCATCACCCGTGGCGAGAGCGACCGTGCCCCTTCTGTCCTGGGCCGCAGCCGTATTGTCTAAGGGTCCCGCCGACCCCCGGGTCCGCACCTGCCGAGGAGCCTCCATGACCGCGCCCGTCATCCACTCGCTGCGCGAACAGATCCGCGAGCACATCGTGGAGGGGATCGTCAGCGGCCGCTGGAAGCCCGGCGAGCGGATCGTGGAGCGCCGGATCGCCACCGAGCTGGAGGTCAGCCAGACGCCCGTACGGGAAGCCCTGCGGGAGCTGGAGTCGCTGCGGCTCATCGAGTCGGCGCCGAACAAGGGCGTGCGCGTACGGAACCTCTCCGCGGCGGACCTGGAGGAGAGCTACCCGGTGCGCGCGGGCCTGGAGGCCATCGCCGCCGAGCTGGCCGCCGAGCGGCTCGCCGAGGACTGCTCGGCCCTGGAACCGCACGTCGCGGCGCTGTACGTGGCCGACCAGGAGGCCGACGGGACCGGCCAGGTGCGGCACACCGTGGGCTTCCACCGGGAGATGGTGCGGGCGGCGGGGAACTCCGTGCTGCTGCACACCTGGGAGGGGCTCGGCATCGAGGTGTTCACGGCGCTGTCGATCCGGTGGCTGGGGACCGTTCAGCAGTCGTACGCGGAGGAGCACGCGGACCTCGTCGCCGCGTTCCAGCGGCGTGATCCGGACATCGCGGCGCTGGTGAAGGCGCATGTCCTGGGGTGTGCCCCGCGGGCGTGAGCTGCGTCTCGTCTGCCATGTGCGGTGCGTTGCGGAGTGATCGCCGTATGTGGCTGTCGCCCAGTTCCCCGCGCCCCTTACGGGGCACGGAGTGCCCCTCACCCGGGCACTCTGTGCCTACTTTCTCGATCTGAAGAGGTTTTGCCCTTCAACCCTTTGATCGATCATCGATCAGGGAGTTACAGTCGCCGACGGGTCTCCACCGGGACCCGAACCCGCCCTGTCCTGCCAAAGACAGAGGGCACCCCCAACCCCACCCCCTTCGACTCAGGAAGGCGTGCGGCGACTATGACCGACCCCATGCGCATCCAGCCGAGCGAGCTCGACCAGCTCCCGGACCGCGACCCGGAGGAGACCGCCGAATGGCAGGCCTCCCTGGACGCCGTTACCCAGGCGGCCGGGCCGCACCGTGCCGCGCAGCTGATGCGGCGCACGCTGGAGCGCGGCGAGGCCGGCGGCCTGCCGCTGCCCAAGCTCCTGTCCACCGAGTACGTCAACTCGATCCCCACCTCCGCCGAGCCGGACTTCCCCGGTGACGAGGAGATGGAAGCCAGGATCACCGCGTACAACCGCTGGAACGCGGCCGCGATGGTGACCCGTGGCTCGAAGCACGGCGTCGGCGGCCACATCGCCACCTTCGCCTCGGCGGCCTGGCTGTACGAGACCGGCTTCAACCACTTCTTCCGCGGGAAGGAGGGCGACGGCTCCGGCGACCAGCTGTACATCCAGGGCCACGCGTCGCCCGGCATCTACGCGCGCGCCTTCCTCGACGGCCGCCTCTCCGAGGCGCAGCTCGACAACTTCCGCCGCGAGGCGGGGGGCAACGGCCTGCCGTCGTACCCGCACCCGCGCCGCCTGCCGTGGCTGTGGGAGTTCCCGACCGTGTCCATGGGCCTCGGCCCGCTGTCGGCGATCTACCAGGCGCGGTTCAACCGCTACCTGACCGCCCGCAACATCAAGGACACGTCGAACTCGCACGTCTGGGCCTTCCTCGGCGACGGCGAGATGGACGAGCCCGAGTCGACCTCGGCGCTCACGCTCGCCGCCCGCGAGGGTCTGGACAACCTGACCTTCGTCATCAACTGCAACCTGCAGCGCCTGGACGGTCCGGTCCGCCCGAACTTCCGCGTCGTGCAGGAGCTTGAAGCACAGTTCCGTGGCTCCGGCTGGAACGTCATCAAGTCGATGTGGGGCAACGCGTGGGACGAGCTGTTCCAGCTCGACACCACCGGCGCGCTCCTGGAGCGGCTCCGTGAGGTCCCGGACGCCCAGTTCCAGACGTACCAGACGCGCGACGTCGCCTACATCCGCGAGAACTTCTTCGGTACGAGCCCGGCGCTCATCGAGCTCGCCAAGGTGCTGTCCGACGACAAGATCTCCGAGTGCTTCCACGTCTCGCGCGGCGGTCACGAGCCCCGCAAGGTGTACGCGGCGTACAAGGCGGCCGTCGAGCACAAGGGCGCCCCGACGGTCATCCTGACCCAGACCGTCAAGGGCTTCACGCTCGGCAAGGGCTTCGAGTCCAAGAACGCCAACCACCAGATGAAGAAGCTGACGATCGACGAGTTCAAGGGCATGCGTGACCTCCTTGACCTGCCGATCCCGGACAGCCGCTTCGAGGACGGCGTCGTTCCGTACGCGCGTCCCGCCGAGGGCTCCCCCGAGCTGCGCTACCTGGCCGAGCGCCGTGCCGCCCTGGGCGGTCCGGCCCCGGCCCGCCGTACGCAGCCGCTGGCGCCGCTGCCCGCGCCCGCCGACAAGGCGTTCGCCTCGTTCGACAAGGGCTCCGGCACGCAGTCCGTCGCGTCGACGATGGCGCTCGTACGGCTCCTGAAGGACCTCGTACGGGACAAGACGTCCGGCAAGCGCTGGGTGCCGATCATCCCCGACGAGGCGCGCACCTTCGGCATGGAGTCGCTGTTCCCGTCGCTGGGCCTGTACTCGCCCAAGGGCCAGACGTACGACCCGGTCGACCGCGACCAGCTCATGTACTACAAGGAGTCCGAGTCCGGCCAGATCCTCAACGAGGGGATCAACGAGGCGGGCTCGCTCGCCGACTTCATCGCCGCCGCCACGTCGTACTCGACGCACGGCGAGCAGATGATCCCGCTGTACATCTTCTACTCGATGTTCGGCTGGCAGCGCACCGGCGACCAGTTCTGGCAGCTCGCCGACCAGATGGGCCGCGGCTTCGTCGTCGGCGCCACCGCCGGTCGCACGACGCTGACGGGTGAGGGCCTGCAGCACGCGGACGGCCACTCGCCGATGATCGCGGCGACCAATCCGGCCGCCCTGTCGTACGACCCGGCCTTCGCCTACGAGATCGCCACGATCATGAAGGAAGGCCTGCGCCGCATGTACGGCGAGGCCAAGCCGGGCGAGGACCAGGACGTCTTCTACTACCTGACCGTCTACAACGAGCCGATGCCGCAGCCGGCGAAGCCGTCCGTGGCCGGTCTGGACGAGGCCATCATCAAGGGCCTCTACCGGTTCAACACCGCGGAGACCGCGGGGGTGAACGTGGCGGCCGCCAACGCCCCGCGCATCAACCTCATCGGTTCCGGTACGGCGATCCACTGGACGCTCAAGGCGCAGCAGCTGCTCGCCGAGGAGTGGGGCGTCGCCGCCGACGTCTGGTCGGCCACCTCGTGGACCGAACTGCGCCGGGACGCCCTGGAGGCGGACGCCGCGATCCTGCGCGGCGAGGAGAAGGTGCCGTTCGTGCGCCAGGCCCTGGCCGGCGCGCAGGGCCCGGTCCTGGCCGTGTCCGACTACATGCGCCAGGTCCCGGACCAGATCGCGCAGTGGGTCGAGCAGGACTACACCTCGCTGGGTGCCGACGGCTTCGGCCTCTCGGACACCCGTGAGGACGCCCGCCGCCACTTCGGCGTCGACGCCGAGTCGATCGTCGTCGCGGCCCTGGCCCAGCTCGCCAAGCGGGGCGAGGTCAAGGCGACGGCCGTGAAGGAAGCGCGCGAGCGCTACGGCCTGTAGGAACCGCCACGGCCTGACAGAGCCGGCAGAGTCGACAGAGCCCCCGCCCTCCGTGGCGGGGGCTCTGTCGTACCCGGGCGGCATGATGGACGGCATGCGCGCTGCCCGCCTGATCAAGATGGTGCTCCTGCTCCAGTCGCGGCCGTCGATGACCGCCGCCGAGCTGGCGCGCGAGCTGGAGGTGTCCGAGCGGACCATCACGCGGGACGCGCAGGCCCTGTCGGAGGCGGGCGTGCCGGTGTACGCGGACCGGGGCAGGGCCGGCGGCTACCGGCTGATCGGGGGGTACCGGACGCGGCTGACCGGGCTCGCGCGCGGTGAGGCGGAGGCGTTGTTCCTGTCCGGGGTGCCGGGCGCGCTGCGCGAGATGGGGCTGGAGGACGCGTCGTCGGCGGCCCGCCTGAAGGTGTCGGCGGCGCTCCTGCCGTCGCTGCGGGACGCGTCGCGGACGGCGGCGCAGCGCTTCCACCTGGACGCGCCGGGCTGGTTCCAGGAGCCACAGACGCCCGACCTCCTGCCCGCGGTCGCGGAGGCGGTCTGGGACGACCTGGTGGTGCGGGTGCGGTACCGCAGGCAGGACACCGAGGTGGAGCGGGAGCTCGAGCCGTACGGGCTCGTGCTCAAGGCCGGGGTCTGGTATCTGGCGGCGCGGGTGCGCGGCGGGGACGCGTTCCGGGTGTACCGCATCGACCGGTTCACGTCGGTGGCGGCCGGTGAGGAGCACTTCGTACGGGCCGAGGGGGAGGACGCGTTCGATCTGCCCGGTTTCTGGGAGGAGCGGGCCGCGCAGTTCGCGCGGGCGCTGCTGCGGGCCGAGGTCGTCGTACGGCTGACGGCGGCGGGCGTACGACAGCTGCCGTACGCCACCGACCGGGCGTCCGCGCGGGAGGCCATGGAGTCGGCCGGGGCGGCCGGTCCTGACGGGCGGGTGACCGTGACGCTGCCGGTCGAGTCGGAGGACGTCGCGTACACCCAGCTCATGGCGCTCGGACCGGAGGCGGAGGTGCTGGCTCCGGAACGGCTGCGGGAGCGGTTCGCGCTGGCGGCGCGCCGGATGCGGGGGTGGTACGGGTGAGCGCGGGGCGTACGCCCGTGCCGTGGGCGGGGTGCCCTGGGCATGTGCACGCGTAACGAAGTGGGACAGCTCGTACGCTCGGCGTGCGCCCCCTGGGTCCAGGGCCGATGCTTGTCCCGTGATGGACGAGACCGAGTTCTGGGAGATCGTGGACCGTACTCGTGTGGCCGCCGACGGCGACCCCGAGGACCACGCCGAGCTGCTCGTCGACAGACTGCTGCAGTCCGACCCGGACTCCGTGCTCGACTTCGCCCGTCACTTCGAGGTCCGGTACAACCGGGCCTACCGCTGGGACCTGTGGGGTGCGGCGTGGGTGCTGCTCGGCGGGGCCAGCGACGACGCGTTCGACTTCTTCCGGTGCTGGCTGATCGGGCAGGGCCGGGAGGTCTTCGAGGGGGCGCTGCACGAGCCCGACGCGCTGGCGGAGCTGCTCGACCAGTTCGACGAGGAGGTCGACGGGGACGGGGAGGAGCTCGGGTACGCGGCGGACGAGGCGTACGAGGAGTTGACCGGGACGGTTGCGGCCGACCTGGGTATTCCGCCGCCCCCTGCGGAGCCGGAGGGTACGCCGATCGACTTCGAGGACACGGGGGTTCTGGCCCGGTTGTACCCCCGCCTGACGGAACGCTTCGGCTAGCCGCCGGTTCTGGTGGTCGGCTGCGGGTGCGTGGGGGCTGGTCGCGCCCCTGAGCGTCTGCCGGGTTGCGGGGGTGTTCTCGACCGCGGGCCGGTGGGGGCTTCTCGCGCAGTTCCCCGCGCCCCTGAAGGCATGCGCTGACGCGCAGCCTTCCCCCGCCAGGGAGAGGCCGCCCGCAGGGCGTGCCTCTCAGGGGCGCGGGGAACTGCGCGACCAACCCCCACCGGACCCGCGGACGAAGCCGTCGCACCGGCTCACGCAGCCCCGATGGCCTGCTCGACTCCGGGATACGTGAACTCGAAGCCCGACTCCAGCAGACGCGTCGGCACCGCGCGGGTCGAGCCCAGAACGTCCCCCGCCA
Organism: Streptomyces longispororuber; assembly: GCF_024448165.1. Lineage (GTDB taxonomy): Bacteria > Actinomycetota > Actinomycetes > Streptomycetales > Streptomycetaceae > Streptomyces > Streptomyces longispororuber_A. Next base: position 66,333 of record NZ_JAMOLN010000020.1, on the reverse strand, counting down.
TCTCCCCCAGCACCAGGCGGAGCGCCTGCGCCGGGACGGGAAAGAGCGTCGGCCGGTGCAGCACGCGCCCCATCGCCGCCGTCACCTCCCGGTTCGTCGCGGGATGCGGCGCCGTCAGATTGACCGGGCCCGACACCGACTCCTGGTCCAGGAGGTGCCGCAGCGCGGCGACGTGGTCGTGCAGCGCGATGTACGACCAGTACTGCCGCCCGTCGCCCATCCGCCCCCCGAGCCCGGCCTTGAACAGCGGGAAGAGCATGGCCCAGGCGCCGCCGCCCCGGGCGACGACGAGACCGGTGCGGGCCAGGACGGTGCGGATGCCGGCCTGGTGCGCGGGCGCCGTGGCGGCCTCCCACTCCACGCACAGCGAGGGCAGGAACCCGGCACCGGCGGGCGCCGCCTCGTCGACGGCCCGGGAGCCGGTGTCGCCGTAGTAGCCGATCGCGCTGCCGTTGAGGAGGACCCGCGGCGGGGTGGCGAGGGAGGCCGCGGCCTCGGCGAGGGCCGTCGTGCCGAGGACCCGGCTGTCCCGGATCTCCTGCTTGTACGCCGCCGTCCAGCGGTGGTCGCCGACCCCGGCGCCCGCGAGGTTGACGATCGCCTCGCAGCCGTCGAGCCGGGACGTGTCGACGTAGCAGGCCTTCGGGTCCCAGCGGACCTCCTCGGCCGACCGGGCCGCGCGCCGTACCAGGCGGAGCACGTCGTGTCCGTCGGCGGTCAGGGAACGGACGAGGGCCGAGCCGATGAGTCCGGAGGCGCCCGCCACCGCGATACGTGTCATTCCTCCATCCTGCCGGTCGTACAGTGGCCCGCATGTCACAGCCCCGCATACGGTTCGGCGTGCCGGACGACGACGCTCCGCTGGCCCGGCTCGACCGGGAGACCTGGTCGCACCTGCACGCGGTCAAGCCGCGGGACGAGCCGCCGTACGCGCCGTTCTTCAACGAGCGCTTCGGGCCGCGCGACCATCTGGTGGCCGACCTCGACGGCCGGCTGGTGGGCTACGTCCGGATCGGCTATCCGACGTCGCTGCGGGCCAACGCGCACGTGCGGCAGATCCAGGGCCTGGCCGTCGCCGACGCGGTGCGCGGGCACGGCATCGGCCGGACCCTGGTGCGGTCGGCGGTCGAGCACGCGCGGCGGCAGGGCGCGCGGCGGATCACCCTGCGGGTGCTCGGCCACAACCTTCCCGCCCGGCGGCTGTACGAGGCGGAGGGCTTCGTCGTCGAGGGCGTGCTGCCCGAGGAGTTCCTGCTGGACGGCGCCTACGTCGACGATGTGCTGATGGGGCAGACGCTGTAGCCGCCGGTCCGGCGTGCGCGTGCGGCGGGCAGCCACCCGTAGCAGGGTGAGTGCATGACCTGGCCCGTGGTGCGCCGCCGTGACCGCGGGGAGGAGCGTGCCTGGCTGCGCGGGGCGCCGCCGCCGCGCTGGGTGCGCTGGCTGCCGGTCGTGCTCCTGGTGGGCCTGTGCGTCCTCCAGGCGGTCACCGAGGACCGGCTCGACCTCGGCTTCCTGCTCGGTGCCCTGCCGCCGCTCGCGGCCCTGTCGTACGGGCCCGCGGCGACGGCGGTGCTCGGCGGTGTCGTGGTCCTGCTCCTGGACATCCCCGCGACGGGCTTCGGGCGGGAGGGCAACAGCGACGTGCTGACCGTGGCGTTCGTCGCCGTCCTGAGCGTGCTGATCGCCTGGGTGCGCAGCCGCCGCGACGACCAGCTCGTGACCGTCCGTACGGTGGCGGAGGCGGCGCAGTTCGCGGTGCTCCCGCCGCTGCCCGAGCAGGTCGGGACGGTGCGCTGCGCGGGCGTGTACCGGGCGGCGCAGCGGGGCGCGCTGGTGGGCGGCGACTTCTTCGACGTGCGGCGCGGCCCGCGCGGGGTGCGGGCGGTCGTCGGCGACGTGCAGGGGCACGGTCTCGCGGCGGTGGGCACGGTCGCGGGGCTGCTCGGCGCGTTCCGGGAGGCGGTGCTCGACCAGCCGGACCTGGAGCGGGTCGCGGCGCGGCTCGACCGCCGGCTGGTGGTGGACGCGGCGCAGGACGAGCACGCGGAGCTGTTCGCGACGGCGGTGTTCCTGGAGTTCCCCGACGACTCCCCGGTCGTACGGATCGTGGCGTGCGGCCATCCGCCTCCGCTGCTGCTGCGCGACGGGCGGGTGACGGAGCTGCCGGTGCCGTCCGGGGCGCCGCTCGGGCTCGGGCTCGCCGGACTCGCGCCGCCCGAGCAGCTGACGGTGGAGCTCAGGCCGGGCGACCGGCTGCTGGCGCCGACCGACGGGGTGACGGAGGCGCGCAACGCGGCCGGCGCCTTCTATCCGCTGGCCGAACGCCTGCCGCGGTTCGCCGGCGAGGACCCGGCCGCGCTCACCGACGCGGTGTGGCGCGACGTGGTGCGCTTCGCGGACACCGTGCGGGACGATCTGACCCTGCTGGTCTTCGCCCCGCAGGCACCGCGGCAGGCGCGGGAACGGGGGCCGGATGTGCTCGACGCGAGGTGAGGTGTGAACGTAGAGCCCATGAAACACCTGCGCCTCCCGCGCCGCCCCGGATCTCGTCGTGCCGCGGCCACCGTCTCCGCGCTGCTGCTGCCCCTCGCCCTGTCCGGCTGCTCCGACGACGACAGCACGGCCGCTCCCCCGGTGGCCTCGCCCGCGGCGACGGCCAGCGGCGCGCGGTGCGTGACGGATCCGCCGGCCCCGGACGAGGGCGCCGGCGCCTCACCGGCGGGCGTGGGCGCGTACGCGCTGGACAGCGGGGAGGTCGTGGCGCCGCGCAGAAAGACGTTCACGACGAAGGAGGGCGACGAGTCGGCGGTGCTCGTGTCCGGGTCCGGGCGGCTGTCGACGCGCGACTCGGACGTCACCAAGCGCGGTGCCACGTCGTCCGTGGACGCGTCGGGCGGGCACGGCCTCAACGCGGCGGTGCTGGCCCGCGACGGGGGCCAGGTCACCCTGTCCGGCGGCGAGTTCGACACCAAGGGCAAGGGCGCGACGGGCGTCTTCGCGTCCGGCGAGGGCGCGCGGGCCACGCTCAGCGCGAACGCCGTCAAGGCGAAGGGCGCGTCCGCGCACGGCGTGATGGCGTCGTACGGGGGCGTCCTCGACCTGACCTACGTCGACATCGACACGGCGGGCGCGCAGGCCGCCCCGATCGCGACCGGGCCCGGCGGGGCGAAGGTGACGGTGTCCGGCTCCACGGTCACGTCGGCCGGCTGCGGTTCGCCGGGCGTGCAGAGCGCGGGCGACGTCACGGTGTCCGGGACGCTGTTCGACGTGGCGAACTCGGAGGCGTTCACGGTGGAGTCCGGGGGTGCGCTGACCCTGAAGGACGTCCGGGCGTCGGCCGCCGCGGGCGGTGTGGTGCTGCGGGGTGCGGGCGACACGGCGTTCTCGATGTCCGGCGGGTCGATCCAGGCGGCCGACGGTGACGTGTTCTCGGTCCAGCAGGCCGTCGCCGACGTGAAGTTGACCGGCGGGGCCGAGGTGACGACGAAGGACGGGGTGCTGCTGCGCGTCCGCGACAAGGGGGTCGCGACGTTCTCGGCGCACAACGAGAAGCTGACGGGTGACGTGGTCGTGGCGGACGGGTCCGCCGCGCTCGACCTGACCGGGTCCACGACGCTGGACGGAAAGGTCCGGGGTGCTTCGCTGACGGTCGGGTCGGGGGCGACGTGGTCGGTGGGCGGGGATTCGTCGCTGGCGGGGCTGACGCTGAGCGACGACGTCTCCGACGCGATTCGGGGGAACGGGTTCACGGTGACGTACGACTCGGGGGCCAGTCCGGGGCTCGGCGGCCGTACGTATCGCCTCTCCGGCGGCGGGACCCTGAAGCCCGCCTCGCCGTAAGGGTTCTCGGGTCGGGCGGCCGCGGGTCTCGTCGTGGCTGGTCGCGCAGTTCCCCGCGCCCCTGAAGGCATGCGCTGACGCGCAGCCTTCAACGGGTCACCCAGCGGAGCGGGCGGTCAGGGGCGGCCCTGCAGGCGGGCTGCCCGGTCCCGGATCGCCGGGAGTTCGGCCATCAGCGCGAGACCGGGGCAGAACGTCTCGTACCCGTCCCGGTGCCCGGAGACCGCCAGGAAGTCCGCGGAGCGCCCCGCGGGGAACCGGCTGTGGCCGTTGCTGGAGACGAGCCGCACCGTGGCCCGTGGATCCGTCCCCGACAGGCCCAGTTTCCACGCGGCGACCGCCGCGATCGCGTCCGTCATGGCCCGCGGCACCGGCGTGCCCTGCGTGAACGTGCCGATCGCGGCGATCCCGGCCGTGTTCTGGTTGAAGCCCTGCGTGTGGGCGCCGACGACGGCCCGGTCGACACCGCCCGCGCGGCCCTCGTAGACGGTGCCGCAGCGGTCGACGAGGAAGTTGTAGCCGATGTCGTCCCACTCCCGGCCGCCGGCCTGGCCCGCGTACAGGTAGCGGATGATGCGGGGCGCGTCCGCGCAGTCGTAGCCGTTCGGGGAGTCCGTGTGGTGGAGGAAGACGGCCTCGACGTGGTCTGCGTAGCGGATCGGGTCGCGATGGTACGTCTCCGCGCCCGCGAGCCAGACCGTGCGCGGCACGATCCGCGGCCGGGCGGCCGAGTGCGCGCCCGCGGCGGCCCGGCGCACCGGCACGGCGGCGGCCGGCATGGCGGCGGCCCGGGCGAGCGGCTGCGTGCCGGGGGTACCGCGATGGTCGACGGAGACGGCGCACAGCACGAGGAGCCCGAGGGCCAGGGCCCCGGGCAGGCAGCACAACACAGTCCGTAGGACGCGCACGTCTTCCACTCTCGGGCCGTTCCGTCCTGTGCGGTCGACCACATGTCGGCCAGTCGGCGGAACCAGCACCGGGTCCGTGGTCGTTTGTTACCGATATGGACCTGCACATACTCGACGTGCTGCTGATCGTGGTGGCGCTCGCCTACGCGGCGTCCGGCTACCGGCGCGGGCTGCTCGCGGGTTTCGTCTCGCTGGCCGGGTTCGTCGGCGGCGCCGTCGTCGGCGTCTGGCTGCTGCCGTTCGTGATGGAGGCGGTCACGGCCGGCACGACGGCGGCCACGACCGTCGCCGTGCTCACGGTGCTGCTGCCCGCGGTCGCCGGGCACGCCCTGGCCGGGCGCCTCGCGCTGCGGGTGCGGGGCGAGATGGACCGGGCGCCGGGGCCGCTGCGGGTCGCGGACGGGATCGGCGGGGCGGCGGCCGGGGCGGTCGCGGCCCTCGTGGTGGCGTGGGTGGCGGGCAGCGTGCTCCTCGCGTCGTCGTCCACCTCGCTCAACCAGGCGATCCGGAACTCCACGGTGCTCGGCGCCGTGCAGGACACGATGCCGTCGACGACGCCCGCCTGGTTCTCCCGGGCCACCGGGGCGCTCACCTCGGCGGGCTTCCCGCAGGTCTTCGACCCGTTCGCGAACGAGCCGTCGGCCGAGGTCGCGAAGCCCTCCGGGGACAACGTGACGCGGGCCGCGACCCGTGCCGCCCAGCGCAGCACCGTCAAGGTGGAGGGCGCGTCGGGCACCCAGGGCCGGGAGGGCAGCGGATTCGTGTACTCCGCCCACCACGTGATGACGAACGCGCACGTGGTGGCGGGCATCGACGACCCGTCGGTGCGGGTCGGCGGGGTGGGCCGGGCGTACCCGGCGAAGGTCGTCCTGTTCGACCCGGACAAGGACGTCGCGGTGCTGTACGTGCCGGACCTCGACGCCCCGGTCCTGTCCTTCGACGACAGCGCGTCGCGCGGGTCCGCCGCGGTGGTCGCGGGCTATCCGCAGGACGGCGGCCTCGACCTCCAGGCCGCGACGGTGGCCGACACGATCAGGGCGGGCGGGCAGGACATCTACGGCTCGGGGAACGTGACGCGCGAGATCTACTCGATCCGCTCCACGGTGCTGCCCGGCAACTCCGGCGGTCCGCTGCTGACGACGGACGGGCGGGTGTACGGGGTGGTGTTCGCGCGGTCCACGACGGACGCGGGGACGGGGTACGTGCTGACCGCGGGCGAGGTGGCGGGCGACGCGGCGCGGGGCGCGTCCGCTACGGCGCCGGTCGATACGGGTGGGTTGGTGTCGTCGTAGGTCTCGTCGCGGGGTGCGGCTGAGTGGGGCTTCTCCCCGGCGGGGGAAGGCTGCGCGTCAGCGCATGCCTTCAGGGGCGCGGGGCTGTGTCGATCAGCGGCTCCGCCGCGGAGCGCGACCAGCCCCCACTCAGCCGCACCCGGCAACCCGCCGGCAACCGGTCACACATCCATCCGCAGCACCGGATTCTCCCGGCCAAGGATCATCTCCGTACGCGCGGGCAACCCCAGGTCGACGGACTCGGGCTGCGCCGTGACCCAGTACCGCCCCTGCGCGACCTGCTCGAAGACGCGCCGCGCATGCTCCCGCGCGGAGATCCCCACCGTGTCGGCCCGCCGCTGCAGCGCCTCGTTGAAGGCCCGGGCCTCGGGCAGCGTGCCGTCGCCCTCCGCCGCCGTACGGAAGATCTCGCTCTGGACGGAGTCGGGCAGCACCACGGACACCTGGATCGGCGCCTGCCGCATCGACAGCTCGTGGTGGAGGGACTCGGTCAGCGCGAGGGTGCCGAACTTGGTGACGCTGTAGGGCGCCATCAGCGGGCTGGGGAAGAGTCCGCCGACGGACGAGACCTGGAGGATCCAGCCGGGCGTGCCCTGCGCGAGCATGCGCGGCACGAAGGCCCGCAGCACGTTCACGTACCCGCCGATGTTGACGCGGAGCGCCGCGTCCCAGCGGTCGGCGGGGATCTCCCAGGACCAGCCCATGGCCATGATCCCGGCGTTGTTGACCAGCATGTCGACGGTGCCGAAGCGGGCCGCGGCCCGCTTGGCGAGCGCCTCGACGGACGCCGGGTCGGCGACGTCGGTGACGACGTCCTCGGCCTCGGCGCCGGCCGCGCGCAGTTCGTCGGCCACGGCGGCGAGCCGGTCCGCCGCGATGTCGGCGAGGACCAGCTTCATGCCGAGCGAGGCGGCGTGCCGGGCGAACCCGGCGCCGATCCCCGCCGACGCGCCGGTGACGACGGCGACCTTGCCCCGGAAGTCCGCGGGTTCTCCGACGGCGTTCACATGTGGCTCCCGCCGTCGATGCGGACCTCGGTGCCGGTGATGAAGTAGCCGTCGTGCGACGCCAGCATGGCGACCACGGCGGCGACCGCGTCGGGGCCCGCGAAGTTGAAGTCGCCGTGGCCGACCTGGAGCATCGGCGCGGTCTTCTGGAACAGCGTCATGTCGGCGTCGGCGGGCAGGCCGGGGCCGGCCGACTGCCTGGCCCGGCCGGAGCCGTCGGTCATGCCGGAGGAGATGGAGCCGGGCTGCACGGCGGTGAAGCGGATGCCGCGCTTGCTGAACTCCATGGCGAGGGCGTGCGTCATGGACTGGATGCCGCCCTTGGAGGCCGCGTAGGCCGCCATGTAGGGGTGGGCGAAGTTCTGCGCGGTGGACGAGAAGTTGACGACCGCCGGCTCCTGGCCGTCCAGCAGCGCCGGTATGGACTCGCGGATCATCAGGAACGTGCCGACGAGATTGACCTGGATGACCTGGTTGAAGTCGGCGAGCGTGGTCTGCTCGGTGTGTGAGGAGCGCAGGATGCCGGCCGCGTTCACCAGCACGTCGAGCCCGCCGAGCGCCCGGACGGCGGCGGCGACGCCGTCGCGTACGGACGCCTCGTCGGCGACGTTCACGACGACGGTGGTGAGGCGCTCGGCGGCGGTGCCCGCCTTCTGCACGGTGTCCTCGAGCCCGGCCTCGCTGACGTCGGCGGCGACGACCGTGCCGCCCTCCTCCAGCAGACGCAGGACGGTGGCCTGGCCGATGCCGGATCCGCCGCCGGTGATCAGCGCGCGGCGGCCTTCGTAGCGGTTCATGTCGACTCCTCGTGATGCGGTGGTGCGGCGTTGCACGGCGTTCACCGTACGCCTGTGTGGCACGTTTTGCCATAACGTCTTTTCGTGCCACCTTCTTCCCGCTGCGGCTACTCTTCGTCGCGTGAACTCCGTGGACCGACCTCTCTCGCTGACCGAGCGCCGCAAGGCCGCGACCCAGCTCGACATCGCGCGCGCCGCGGCCGAGCTGTTCGCCGACAAGGGCCCCGACGGGACGACGGCCGAGGAGATCGCGGGCCGCGCCGGTGTCGCGCTGCGCACCTTCTACCGGTACTTCCGCAACAAGCAGGACGCGGTGGGCCCGCTGCTCGCCTCCGGCGGGGACCGCTGGCGCGCGCTGCTCGACGGGACGCCGCCGGGCACCCCGCTGCGGGAGGCGCTGGAGGCGGCGGCCGTGGCCTCGCTCTCGGAGCCCGGGGAGGCGGCGGCGGAGGGGCTGCGCTGGACGCGCGGGCTGCTCCGCGCCGCGCAGGACGATCCGGCGCTGCGGGCCGTCTGGTACCGGGTCAACCAGGAGTCCGAGGAGAAGCTGCTGCCGGTGGTGACCCGGCTGGCCCCGCCGGGGACGGACGAGCTCGGGCTCCGGCTGACGGCGGCCGCGGCGACCGACGCGATCCGGGTCTCCCTGGAGGTGTGGGCGACGACGGACGAGGCGTCCCCGGTCGAGTTCGTGATCCGCGCCCTCGGGAGCGGCCCGGGGTCCGCGCACTGAGGGGCGCCCGCGCGCCGGAGCCGCACGCCGGCCCGGCCCCGCGCCCCCGGCGGGGCGCACCCCGCGGCGGGAGCGTGCGCCGGTGCGGCCCCGCCGCGCGGGGCCACGCTCACCGGACCCACACCTACCCTCGACCCGAACTCACGTATTCCGGAGCCGGGTTGGGGGCATGAGGCCTCCAGCCGTCAGCCGCCAACCGCCGGAGGCACACGTGCATGCGGACGTCGTCATCGTCGGGGCCGGAGTCGCGGGACTCACGGCCGCGCAGCACCTGACCAGGGCGGGGGCTCAGGTCCTGGTCCTGGAGGCCGCCGGAGGCATCGGCGGCCGCATGTCCACCGAGAAGGTCGACGGGTTCCGGCTCGACCGGATCGGTCAGCTGCTCAGCACGTCCTACCCCGGGCTGCGCCACACCCCGGGCCTGGACGGGCTCGTCCTGCGCCCCTTCTCCCCCGGTGTGCTGGTGCACAGCGAGGGCCGGCACCACCGGGCCGGGGAGCCGGCCGGGCCCCGGCGCACGAGGGGCGCACTCAGTGCCGCACGCGCCCTGGCGAGCGCTCCCCGGACGGTGCGCGGCATCCGCCCGCCGCTCGGCGGCCCGCTCGACCACGCCCGGCTCGGCACGGCGCTGGCCCGGCTCGCGGCGACCCCGCCCGCCCGGCTGCTCGCCCGGCCCGAACTGCCCATCGGCCGCGCCCTGACCGCCCGCGGCCTGCCGCCGAGGGTGCTGCACGGGTTCGTCCGCCCGCTGCTCTCGGCGCTGCTCTGCGACCCGGACCTGACCACGTCCAGCCGGTGCGCCGACCTCGCCCTGCACGCGTACGCGACGGGCCGCCTCGCCGTCCCGGAGGGGGGCGCGGACGCGCTGCCCGAGCAGCTGGCGAGCACCCTGCCGCCCGGCACCGTACGGACCGGAGTCCGGGTCACCGCCGTCGCCGCGAACTCCGTCACCACCGCCGAGCACGGCAGGGCCGCCTGCCGCGCCGTGCTGCTGGCGACCGACGCGGTCGCCGCCGCCGGACTGCTGCCCGGCCTGCGCGTGCCCGCCTTCCACGAGGTCACGGTGGTGCACCACGCCGTGCCCGAGCCGCCGCTCGCCGAGCCCGCGCTGCTGCTCGACGCGGACCGGCCGGGTCCCGTCGCGCACACCTCCGTGATCAGCCAGGTCGACCCGACGCGCGCCCCCGCGGGACGCGCCCTCGTGTCGTCGACCGTGCTCGGGCCGCCGCCCGCCGAGCACGAGCTGCGCTCCCAGCTCGCCGCCCTCTACGGCACGTCGACGAGCGGCTGGGAGACCCTCGCCGTGCACCACGACCCCCGCGCCGTGCCCGCGATGCCCGCGCCGCACGACCCGCGCCGGCCCGTCCGGCTGCTCGACGGGCTGTACGTGTGCGGGGACCACCGGGACACCAGCACCGTGCAGGGCGCCCTGCACTCGGGACGGCGCGCGGCACGTGCCGTCCTCGCCGACCTCGGACTGCCGGAGGCCGTCCTGCCGGGGGTGTCGGGGGACGCGCCGGTGGGCGAGGCGGCCTGATCGCGTCATTGCACCCCCTGGGACTTACATCGGATCTATCATCCCCAGACGCGCCCGTCCCCGTGGAACTGTCCGGGGGCGGGCGCCCTCACGCGGCCACCCTTGTCACGCCCGCAACTCGCCTCTACGGTCACCTGAGTCGAGCCATCAGGAGGTCATCGCCGTGCGAAGACGAGTCCGTGGACGCGTACCGGGCCCTGTTCCGCTCATCCTCTCCCTGCTCTCCCTGATCGCCGGATTCATCGGAGCTGTCGTGAACGTATCGCCCGCATCGGCCGCCGCCGCGGAGCCGGTGCCGCCGGTGCCCGTGATCCCCCGCCCCACCGACTGGACGTCCCTCGACGGCACGGTCGCCCTCACGCCCGGCACCCGGATCCTGGTGGACCCGACGAGCCGCGACCGGCTGGACCGGCCCGCGGGCCGCGCCGAGTTCCCGGGCCCGGCCCACCGCACGACGGGCCGACTGGCCACCCAGCTCCGTACCGAGATCGAGGCGGTCACCGGTCTCGCGCCGCGCATCGCGAGCGACACCGCGCACGCGGGCCCCGGCGACATCGTCCTCGCCCTGCGCGACGACACCCGGCTCGGCGCGGAGGGCTACGCGTTCGACTCCTCGACCGGCCCGGTCCGCATCCGGGCGGCCTCCACCCACGGCCTCTTCTACGGCACCCGCACCCTGCTCCAGCTGCTGCGCGCCACCGACCCGGACGGCCGCCGCACGCTCCCCCGGGCCCGCGCCACCGACGTCCCGGCCCAGTCGGTCCGCATGGTGCACCTGGACGCGGGCCGCAAGTACTGGACGATCCCGTACCTGAAGAACCTGATCCGCAGGATGGGCGACCAGAAGCTGAACACGCTGCTCATGCACCTGTCGGAGTCGGAGGGCTTCCGCCTGTTCAGCCCCAGGTTCCCCGGCCTGGCCGACCCGGCGCACAGCTACGACCGGGCCGACATCGAGGAGCTCAAGGCGTTCGCGGCCCGCCACCACGTGCAGCTGATGCCCGGCCTGGAGCTCCCCGGCCACGCGACGGCCGTCAGCGAGACGTTCGGCATCGGCTTCGGGTCGGGGCCCGACCCGTGCACCGCCGCTCACACCCACTCCCACCTCACGCCCGACTGGATCATCGACATGACCAGCGAGAGGGCGGTCGAGAAGACGAAGGAGATCGTCGCCGAGTTCGCGGACTGGTTCGACGCGCCGCTGTTCTCGATCGGCGCGGAGGAGGTGCCGGGCCGGCTCGCCGACTGCCCGCGGGTCAAGAACCACCTGGCGTCGTCGCCGGACGTCTCGACGCTCGGCGACCTGCTGAACCGCTACATCAACACCCTTGACGACGTGGTGACTTCACACGGAAAGCGCACCGCGGTCTACAACGGCTCCGAGCATCTGACGGCGCCCCAGCAGCAGGTGCACGCCCCGGTCGTCTTCCTGACCTGGGAGGGCCACGGCGGCGCCGAGCCGCAGATCCCCGGCCACGACGAGATCGCCATCGGCCCGTTCTACGTCACCCCGAACAACTACCACCACCTCTACCCCGACCAGTCGTGGATGTACGACGGCTGGCAGCCGAGCGCGGCCCCCGACATGCTCGGCTCGGGCCTGCCGAACTGGGCCGACTACAACTTCTGGGCCGAGGACGGGTACTTCGAGCAGCAGATGGCGGGCGCCCGCGCGATCCTCGCCGACCGCGCCTGGAACCGGACGCCCACCCCGGACGCGCTCGCCGGCTTCCGGGCCCGCGCCGCCCTGATCGGCGACCCGCCCGGCATCACCCCGGCCCCGTCCCGGCCGCGCGTGGACGACGGCCGCCCGAGCCACCGCTGGACCTTCGACGACGCCCCGTACCCGCAGGGCTGGACATGGGCGGGCTCCCCCGGCAACACGCTCTACGCCCGGGACGTCGCCGGTGACCTGTCCGGCACCTCGTACATCATCAACAACCCGACGCCCGTCCCCGACGGCGCCGGCGGACAGGCGTGGCGGTTCGACTCGGACCGGGACGGGGTGGGCCTCGGCGGCCTCGACGTGGCCGAGCCGTGGACGGTCTCGGTCCGGGTGCGGCCCACGGCGCGCACGGCGGACCAGGTCCTGCTGAGCTCGGCGGCGGGCGCGCTCAAGCTCCAGCAGTACGGCACCAGAGAGGTCGGCCTCACCCGCTACGGCACGGCCGACCACTCCTTCGGCCACACCCTGCCGCTCGACCGGTGGACGCGGCTGACGTGGGTGGCGACCGAGGGGCACACGACGCTGTACGCGGACGGGAAGGAGGTCGGCGCGATCGACGCGTCGATCCCCCTCCCCCTCAGGTCCGTCGGCACCGAGAAGGCGTCCCTGCGCGGCGACCTGGACGACCTCACGACCTGGGACGAGGCGCTGAGCCCGCGGGCCGTGGCCGGCCTCGGGTGACCAGGCGGGGCCGGTGCCGTGGCACCGGCCCCGTCACCCCAGCGCGGCGACCTTCTCCCGGTATCCGCGCACGGGCCCCGCGTCGCGGTACGGCTCAAGGCGCCGCTCGAACTCCCGCACGTACTCGTGGGCCCGCACCGACCGCATGTCCGCGGCAGCGGCGGCGGCCTCCGCGCCCAGGGCGCAGGCCGAGTCCAGCTCGCCGAGCCCCAGCCGGGCGGAGGCCAGCACGACCCGGCAGAACAGCCGGCTGCGCGCGAAGCCCGGCGCCCGCAGCTGCAGCGACCGCTCGGCGCTCTGCGCCGCCGCCCGGTACTGCTGCAGGTCGCGGTAGCTGTGCCCGAACTCGTCCTGCAGCTGCGCCTCGTCGAAGAACCGCGCCCAGTGCGGCACGTCGTCCCCCGACCGCCCCGCCTCCAGCGCCCGCTCCGCCCGCACCAGCGACGCCGTGCAGGCCCGCACCTCGCCGAGCACCCCGTGCCCGCGCGCCTCCACGGCGTGCAGCAGCGCCTGCACCACGGGCGGCGCCGACGCCCCGACGCCCTGCTGCGCGACCCGCGCCAGCTGCACCGCCTCCCGCCCGTGCCCGAGGTAGACGGCCTGCCGGCTCATGGTGACGAGCACGTACGAGCCGTACATCCGGTCGCCCGCGGCCTGCGAGAGGCGCAGCGCCTGCACGAAGTAGCGCTGGGCGAGGCCGTGCGCCGCGATGTCGTACGAGGTCCAGCCCGCGAGCCGGGTGAGGTCGGCGACGGCCCCGAAGAGGCGCCGTCCGGTCTGCTCCCCGTACGTGCCGCGCAGCATCGGCTCGGCCTCGTGCTCCAGGTAGCGGACGAGCGCCTGCCGGGCGTGGCCGCCGCCGTACGCGTGGTCGAGCGCGCGGAACAGCTCGCTGACGGAGCGCAGGGCGGCGATGTCGCCGGGGGTCACCCGGTGGCCGGGGCCGCGCTCGGTCTGGGTGCGCTGCCGGGGCACGGCGGGGCGGCCCTGCACGGGGACGCGGGGTGCGGCCTCGCCCCTGGCGACCCGGTCGTCGGCGCGGCCGATCAGCCAGTCGCGGCTGGGCACGACGAGCCCGGCCGGGGTGAAGGCGATCTTGCGGAGTTCGGCGTGGCTGCCGGAGTCCTTGCGCCACAGGCCGCTGACGATGTCGACGGCCTCCTCCGGCGATCCGGCGAACTCCAGGCCCGCGTAGACGGGCGCGCAGGCGTCGAGCCCGAGGTCCTGGGCGGACAGGCGGCGGCCGAGGCGCCGGGTGAACACCTCGGCGATCAGCGCGGGTGTCGTGCCGCGCGGCTGCTGCCCGCGCAGCCATCTGGTCACCGATGTCTTGTCGTAGCGCAGGTCAAGACCGTGTTCGAGCCCTAGCTGGTCGACGCGGCGCGCGAGCCCCGCGTTGGAGAAACCCGCCTCCGCGATGAGCGCGGCGAGCTGGCGGTTCGGGTTGCGCTGCGGAGGTCGTTCCGTCATCAGCTGTGCGGTCTCCTGCCTTCCGGGCCGGGGTGCAGCCCTCATGGAACGGCGCGAATGTAGCGGCGATATCCCGCCCGCCAAGGGCCTTCGCGGCGCCTTCATCCGATCGTGTGACGAACCGCCGGGTGGGTGGACAGCCGACGGCGGTCCACGGGCCCGCCGCCGCAGGCATACGATGCGTGTGCGCTACACCTGGAAGGTTGAAGGTTTCCCCGTGCCTCACATCGTCATCGACTACACCGACGGCCTCGACGGCACGGTCGACGTACCCGCCCTGGTGGCGGAGCTCCACCCGCTGGTCGTCGACCGCGTGGCCTCGGTCGGGGTGGGCAAGACGTTCGCGCGCCCCTCGGCGACCTATGTGGACGGGGTCGCGGCCCCGTTCGTCCACGTCTCGGTCGAGGTGCTCCCGGGCCGCCCGGCGGCGGTCAAGGCCGCGCTCTCCGAGGACGTACTGGCGCTCCTGGAGAAGCACCTGTCGCCGGTCACGGGCGTGACCTACTCCGTCGAGGTCCGCGATCTGGACCCCTCGTACCGCCTCTACCCGACGCATTGAGCCGCCGTACAGTGGTTCGGGGCGCGATGTGTGCACGGTGAAGTTCTAGGGAGGCGCTGGCCGTGAGTGAGTTCCGGTTCGTCCGCATGGGGTTCGGTGCGGACATGGTCGAGTACCAGGTCGCCTGGGACGAGCAGCGCCGGGTGCACGCCGCCCGGTTCGCGGACGAGATCCCCGACACCTGTCTGCTCCTGGAGCACCCGCCGGTCTACACCGCGGGCCGTCGCACCGCCCCCGAGGAGCGTCCGCTGGACGGCACCCCCGTCATCGACGTGGACCGCGGCGGCAAGATCACCTGGCACGGTCCCGGCCAGCTCGTCGGCTACCCGATCCAGAAGCTGCCGCGCCCCGTGGACGTGGTCGCGCACCTGCGCCGCCTGGAGGACGCGATGATCGCGGTCTGCGCCGAGTTCGGCATCGAGGCCGCGCGCGTCGAGGGCCGGGCGGGCGTCTGGGTCCTCGGCGACCCGATCGAGCGGCGCACGGGTCTCGGCGGCTTGTCCCTCGACTTCAATCCGCGCCTGAGCAGCGAGGACGAGGAGTTCGACCACCGCCTCGTCGGCCCGGAGTACGCGCCGTCGAACGCGGGCCAGCGCCACGAGGACCGCAAGATCTGCGCCATGGGCATCCGCGTCGCCAAGGGCGTCACGATGCACGGCTTCGCGCTGAACGTGAACCCGGACACGTCGAACTTCGACAAGATCATCCCGTGCGGCATCCGCGACGCGGGCGTGACCTCCCTCTCGTACGAGCTCGGCCGCGAGGTCACGATGGACGAGGTGCTGCCCGTGGCCGAGAAGCATCTGCAGGCGGTCCTGGGGAACGCGGACCTCAAGCCGCGCGTCATCGAGAACGCGGCGGCGTCCGCCTGACCGGCCCCGGGGGAATGCACCCCGATGGCCAGAGGTTGGCCATCCGTAAGGGCCATGAACATCACGGGCGTACCCTGATGTACGCCGAGGAATCAAAGCTTTAGGGAGCCGGTCGTGTCCGCAGTCGCACCCGACGGACGCAAGATGCTGCGCCTGGAGGTCCGTAACGCCCAGACCCCCATCGAGCGCAAGCCCGAGTGGATCAAGACCCGGGCGAAAATGGGCCCCGAGTACACGAAGATGCAGAACCTCGTGAAGTCCGAGGGCCTGCACACGGTCTGCCAGGAAGCGGGCTGTCCCAACATCTACGAGTGCTGGGAGGACCGCGAGGCCACGTTCCTCATCGGCGGTGACCAGTGCACGCGCCGCTGCGACTTCTGCCAGATCGACACCGGCAAGCCCGAGGCCCTCGACCGCGACGAGCCCCGCCGGGTCGGCGAGTCCGTCGTCACGATGGACCTGAACTACGCCACGATCACCGGCGTCGCGCGCGACGACCTGGAGGACGGCGGCGCCTGGCTGTACGCGGAGACGGTCCGCCAGATCCACGCCCAGACCGCCGACCGCGCCGAGGGCCGCACCAAGGTCGAGCTCCTCGCCCCCGACTTCAACGCGGTGCCCGAGCAGCTGGCCGAGGTCTTCTCCTCGCGCCCCGAGGTCTTCGCGCACAACGTCGAGACGGTCCCGCGCATCTTCAAGCGGATCCGCCCCGGCTTCCGCTACGACCGCTCGCTCAAGGTCATCACCGAGGCCCGCGAGTGCGGCCTCGTGACGAAGTCGAACCTGATCCTCGGCATGGGCGAGACCCGCGAAGAGGTCTCCGAGGCGCTGCGCCAGCTGCACGAGGCCGGCTGCGAGCTGATCACCATCACGCAGTACCTGCGCCCGTCCGTGCGGCACCACCCCGTGGAGCGCTGGGTCAAGCCGAACGAGTTCGTGGAGCTGAAGGACGAGGCCGAGCAGATCGGCTTCTCCGGCGTCATGTCGGGCCCGC
This sequence comes from Streptomyces longispororuber, assembly GCF_024448165.1. Lineage (GTDB taxonomy): Bacteria > Actinomycetota > Actinomycetes > Streptomycetales > Streptomycetaceae > Streptomyces > Streptomyces longispororuber_A. The sequence goes on along the minus strand of NZ_JAMOLN010000020.1, from coordinate 49,917 downwards.
TGGTCCGCTCCTCGTACCGGGCCGGCCGGCTCTACCAGATGGCGATCGAGAAGCGCGGCGCGTACGTCGCGTCGCAGGCGGTCTGAGCGTCCGGCGAACCCGGACCGTGTGAATTCACGCACAAGTGACTACTGATCGGTAGTGGCCGGTAAGACGCGGCCCTGGCCGTCCCCGCAGCTGAGGGGGACCGTCAGGGCCGCGTCAGTGTTCGAGGCGCGAGCGTCAAGGCTTCATTGGTGTTTGACCGCCCGGTCACGCCCTGGTAACACCAATCAGTGACCCTGAAATCACCGCTCGTGCACCCCTAGCCAAAGCCGAGACCCGTCTCTGAGGGGGGACCTCAACCATGCAGGCCGCGCCCGTACGCGCCACCGCGATCCCGACGTTCACCGACGCCCTGCGCGTCGTCGAGTCACTGCTCATGAGCAGTGGCCAGCGCACCGCTCGCCGCAACGCCTGGACCTCCGTCCTGGAGGACCGCCGCCGCGCCAAGGACCGGGTCGAGGCGCAGCGCGTCCTCGAATCCGTCGCAGCCCGGGGCTGATACCGCTTCCACGGCCACGTAGACTTCAGGCATGGCGAGGAAGGAACCTGCAGCGGACGCTGCGAATCCAGGGCGACTCAAGCAGATCGCTCTGACCTACAAGATGACCCGCAAGGCCGATTCGAAGATCGGTCTTGTACTCGCGGCTGTGGGAATCGTCACCTTCGGTGTCTTCCTCGCGATCGGCTTCTTGATCGGTCACCCGGTCTATCTCGGAATTCTCGGCTTCCTGCTCGCCTTCCTCGCGATGGCGATCGTCTTCGGACGCCGTGCCGAGCGAGCGGCCTTCGGGCAGATGGAGGGCCAGCCCGGCGCGGCTGCCGCGGTGCTCGACAACATCGGGCGCGGCTGGACGACGACCCCCGCGGTCGCGATGAACCGCAGCCAGGACGTCGTGCACCGTGCGGTCGGCAAGGCCGGCATCGTGCTCGTCGCCGAGGGCAACCCGAACCGGGTGAAGTCGCTGCTGGCGGCCGAGAAGAAGAAGATGGCCCGCATCGTGGCGGACGTGCCGGTGCACGACATCCTCGTCGGCAACGGCGAGGACCAGGTACCGCTGAAGAAGCTCCGCACCACGATGCTGAAGCTGCCCCGCGTGCTGGGCGGTCCGCAGGTCACGGCGACCAACGACCGGCTCCGGGCGATGGGCGACCTGATGTCGAACATGCCGCTGCCGAAGGGGCCCATGCCGAAGGGGATGCGGATGCCCAAGGGGGGCGGCAAGATGCGGTGACGCTGCCGCTGTCTACGTGGGAAGGGCGCTCCGGGACGTGGTCCCGGAGCGCCCTTTCGTCATGCCGTGCTGTCGTTCGGCTGCGGGGTCCGGTGGGGGCTGGTCGCGCAGTTCCCCGCGCCCCTGGAGATGCGCACTGCGTGCGCCATCTCAAGGGGCGCCGCCAGTCCGCACCCACCCCGCACCCGACCCGCGCCCGCAGACGGTCAGATGCGGACTTCGACCGACTTCGCGAGGCGGTCGTGGAGGCCGCGGCCGTCGCGGTCCCAGATCAGCGCGGGGACGGCCACACAGAGCAGCAGCGTCCGGACGACGACCCGGCCGATGCCCAGCCGCCCCCCGGCCTCCGAGACCACCCGCAACCCGAACAGCCGCTTGCCCGGGGTGCAACCGATCGTGCCGACCGTGAACACCCCCAGAGCGAAGAAGATCAGCAGCGCCCAGTTCCCGGTCGCCTGGTTGTAGCCGTGCGTGATCAGGCCGTATGCGATCAGCATGCACAGCGCCCAGTCGACGACGAGGGCCCCGATGCGCCGCCCGGGGCGGGCGATGGAACCGGGTCCGTGCTCGGGCAGACCGAGCTGCTCCCCGCGGTATCCGAAGTCCGCGCCCGACTGTTCCAAGGCCTCGCGGGGCCCGGACAGCCACGATCCCATTGCTTCCCTGTTGTCCACGCATCAACGGTACTGCGCGCCAGGCGGAGGCAGGCTCCGGCCCCCGCTCCGGTTAACTTCGGCGAAACAAATGGGTCATGCTTGAGAAATCCCGTCTGCCTATGGTCGGGTCCAGCGTGTGCCACCGCACTGGCCGCACGACCGAGCTGCAACCCCGCCCCTCCCTGGGTGGGAGTAGGAGGAGTTGGATGTTCCAGAACGCCGATGACGCCAAGAAGTTCATCGCGGACGAGGACGTCAAGTTCGTCGACGTACGGTTCTGCGACCTGCCGGGTGTGATGCAGCACTTCACGGTGCCGGCTGCGGCGTTCGACCCGACCGAGGAGCTCGCCTTCGACGGCTCGTCGATCCGCGGTTTCCAGGCCATCCACGAGTCCGACATGGCGCTGCGCGCGGACCTCTCCACCGCCCGCGTGGACCCCTTCCGCCGCGACAAGACGCTGAACGTCAACTTCTTCATCCACGACCCGATCACGGGCGAGCAGTACTCCCGTGACCCGCGCAACGTGGCGAAGAAGGCCGAGGCGTACCTCGCCTCCACCGGCATCGCCGACACCGCGTACTTCGGCCCCGAGGCCGAGTTCTACGTCTTCGACTCGGTGCGCTTCGAGACCTCCGCCAACAAGTCGATCTACGAGATCGACTCCGAGGCGGGCGCCTGGAACACCGGCGCCGTCGAGAACAACCGCGGCTACAAGGTCCGCTACAAGGGCGGCTACTTCCCGGCCCCGCCGGTCGACCACTTCGCCGACCTGCGCGCCGAGATCTCCCTGGAGCTGGACAAGAACGGCCTCCAGGTCGAGCGCCAGCACCACGAGGTGGGCACCGCCGGCCAGGCCGAGATCAACTACAAGTTCAACACGCTGCTGGCCGCGGCCGACGACCTGATGCTCTTCAAGTACATCGTGAAGAACGTCGCCTGGCGCAACAACAAGACCGCGACCTTCATGCCGAAGCCGATCTTCGGTGACAACGGCTCGGGCATGCACGTCCACCAGTCCCTGTGGGCCGGCGGCGAGCCGCTCTTCTACGACGAGCAGGGCTACGCGGGCCTCTCGGACATGGCGCGCTACTACATCGGCGGCATCCTGAAGCACGCCCCGTCGCTGCTCGCCTTCACCAACCCGACGGTGAACTCGTACCACCGCCTGGTCCCGGGCTTCGAGGCCCCGGTCAACATGGTGTACTCGCAGCGCAACCGCTCCGCGGCCATGCGCATCCCGATCACGGGCTCGAACCCGAAGGCCAAGCGCGTCGAGTTCCGCGCGCCCGACCCGTCCTCGAACCCGTACCTCGCCTTCTCGGCGCTCCTGATGGCGGGCCTGGACGGCGTCAAGAACAAGATCGAGCCGGCCGAGCCGATCGACAAGGACCTCTACGAGCTGGCTCCCGAGGAGCACGCGAACGTCCAGCAGGTCCCGACCTCGCTCCCCGCGGTCCTCGACGCCCTGGAGGCGGACAACGAGTACCTGCAGGCCGGCGGCGTCTTCACGTCCGACCTGATCGAGACGTGGATCGACTACAAGCGCACGAACGAGATCGCCCCGATCCAGCTGCGCCCGCACCCGCACGAGTTCGAGCTGTACTTCGACATCTAAGTCGACCCGAGCACAGCCAAGGGCCGGTGTCCCCCCGTGGGGCACCGGCCCTCGTGCATTCCCGGTCGGGTCCGGCCCGGTCGCCTCCTCGTGCGGAGTGGGGCAAACACTCCTAAACTCGGGCGAGATCGCCCGCACTGAATGCCTCGGAGGAGTGCAGCCATGAGCAATCTGTTCGTCGTCGCCTACAACGATCTCGCGACCGCCCAGCAGGTCCGGGACAAGATCCTCGCGATGACCAAGGAGCACCTCGTCGAGCTCGAGGACATCGTCGTGGTCGAGCGGCGGGAGAGCGACGGGAAGATCAAGCTGCACCAGGCCGTGAACCACACCGCGATGGGCGCCGCGGGCGGGGCGCTGTGGGGTGGGGTCATCGGGCTGCTGTTCCTCGTGCCGTTCGTGGGGGCCGCCGTGGGCGCGGCCGCCGGTGCGGCCGGCGGGGCCATGACGGACACCGGGATCAACGACAACTTCATGAAGGAGCTCAGTCAGAACCTGCGGCCGGGCGCGGCAGCGCTGTTCGTGCTGGTGAAGCAGGCCGCCAAGGACAAGGTCGTGCCGGAACTGGCCCAGTTCGGCGGGCAGTTGGTGCAGACCTCGCTGAGCAACGAGGAGGAGGAGCAGCTGCGCGACATGCTGAAGGCCGCGCAGGAGAAGCACGGCGCACAGCACGACACACAGGCGAGTGCGCAGGAGACGGCGCCGGACACGGCGCAGCCTGCGGAAGCCTGAGGTTCTTTCAGTCGGTGGGGAGTTCGATACGGCCCTCGATGACTTCCCGGGCCACGTCGGCGACCTTTCGCTGGCGGGATCGCGCGTAGCGGCGTAACCGGGCGAAGGCCGCTTCGAGGGTGAGTTCGTGCCGGGCGGCGAGGATGCCCTTGGCCTGTTCGACGACGACCCGGCTGGACAGGGCGTGCTCCAGCTGCCCCGCCAGCACCCGGCTCTCGCTCACCTCACGCTGCAGGGACAGGGTGTGTCCCGCGATATCGGCGAGGGAGCGGGACAGTTTCAGGGCCCGCTCGTCGAGGAGACTGCCGGGCGCCGTGAACAGGACCAGGGAGCCGGCCGGGCCGTCCTTGGAGAACAGCGGCAGCGCCGTGACGCGGCCGTGGCCGAGAGCCAGGACGCGCGGGGACCAGCGTGGCCAGCGCACCTGCGTGGGATGCGTGGCCACGTCCACGTCGATGAGGGCGCAGCCCGTCGTACGGGCGTCGTGGCCGGGCCCCTCCCGCCAGCCGACCGCGTCCGCGGCCAGTGCCTGGAGTGCGCCGTCGGTGCCGTCGGTCTGGATCGCGGCGGCGCCGCCCGGGGTGTACTGGACGATCGCTCCACGCGCGCCGAACAACCGCCTGCTGCTCTCCACGAGGGCGGCGAGCAGGGCCTGCGTGTCGAGCGGATCGCGGGCGGCTTCCCCCGTCAACTGGGCGAAGACCGCGGCAAGTTCCTGCTCCTGCAGCGTCACGGTGGCGACCTCTCAGCCGAGTTTGAGTAGTCCTGCGACGATATCCCGGGCCACCTCGCCGACGGTCCGGCTGTCGGCGAACGCTCGCGCTTTGACCAGTTCCAGCGCATCCGAGACGTGACAGCCCATCTGGACGGAGACCATTCCGGCGGCCTGGTGCACCTCGGGCCGGTGGTCGATCTCGCCGAGCAGGCCGTCGCCCGCGTCGCGGCCGAGGATGAAACTGCGGGTCAGAGCGTCGGCGACCCACACAAACCGCGTGATGTCCGTGGTGGCCGAGCGCGGGTCGAACACGGCGAGGGCGCCGACGCAGTCCCCCGGCACCTGGAGCGGCACGGCGACCACCCGGCCGATACCGAGCGACTCGATGGCCGGTCCGTATCCCGGCCAGCGGGCCCGCAGCGCGGTTCCGGACGCGGCGACGGGGACCAGCGCGGCCACCGCGTCCCGCGCCGGACCCTCGCCGAGCGCGTACTCCAAGTCCTGTGCGTGGCGGGCCGGTTCGTCGGACGCGGCAGCGGCCAGCTGGTTGCTGTCCGCGTCGATGAGGGTCACCGCCACGCTCGCGGTGTCGCACGCCTCCGCGACTCCGGTCATGAACAGGGGCGGCGGACCGCCTCTGCGCGTCCATTCGGCGGTACGGACGGCGTGGGCCTCGAGGAGGTCCGCCGTCACCCGGTGCCGCGCGGCCGTCGTGCGATGGATGTAGGCCATCCTGAAGTGCAGCTCGGTCCTGGTCTCCGTGGCGATGGCCTCGTGCTTGTCGGCCAGCTGTTCCTCACGGTCGGCGCGCTCGCGCGCGCGGACCGCCCTCTGCCACACCGTCGCAGCGCCGTCGGGCACTTGGTCCCGGGCCGTCATGCCCTCAGCCTACGCCGCCGGAGTCACTCCGTACCGTCGCTCCGGCCTTCTTCCATCAGCAGGACGACACCGCCGCGGTGGCCGTCGAACGGGCTGCACTGGACGGTGCACGTGATGCTGCGGCCCAGCCGGTTGACCGCGTTGATCACCGCCGTCGCGCCGCGCTTGCGCGTCTTCATGCAGTCCTCGACCGTGGAGAGCAGGTCCTGGGTCGGCAGGCCGAAGTCCAGGCCGAAGAACGGCTCGTCGACCACCTCGTCCTGCCGCAGTCCCCACAGGTCGGTGGCGCCCCGGTTCCAGCTCCTGACCCTGAACCCCTTGTCGAGGACGACGACGGCGGCCGCGATGGAGGTGAGGACGCCCTCCAGGAAGGCGCGGGCCTCGTCCAGCTCCTCGCTGCGGATCCGCATCTCCTCGTTCATGGTCTCCAGTTCCTCGTTGCCCGACTGGAGTTCCTCGTTGGTGGTCTCCAACTCCTCGTTCGTGGACTGGAGTTCCTCGTTCGTGGTCTCCAACTCCTCGATGGAGGACTGGAGTTCCTCGTTCGTCGTCTCCAACTCTTCGTTCGTGGACTGGAGTTCCTCGTAGGCGGTCTCCAGGTCCTCGCGCACCCGCTTGACCTCGGCCTTGAGCTGCGTGGCGACCGTGACGTCGGTGAAGGTGATGTTGGTGGCGGCGGGCAGTCCGGCCGAGCCGACGAGCGGCTGGATGAGGATGTCGAAGTACTGGACGTCGTCACCCACCCTGCGCTCCGCCCCGTTGACCCGCAGGGTGCGGCGCTCGTGCGTGGCCTGCTCGATCAGGGAGCGCAGCTCGACGGGACGGTAGGAGATCTCCAGGTCCTGGAAGGGGCGCCCGATGTCGTTGGCGGTCAGTCCGAACTGGACGCGGGCGTGGTTGTTGATGAGGACGACGATGCCGTCGACGTCGACCGCGAGGGCGGCGCCCGGCGAGGCGTCGAGGATGAGGTCGCGCAACTGCCTGTTGCGGGTCACGCTCTGGACCTCCAGCCCGAAACCCTGCCGCATCTTGACCGGAACGGGCTGGTAGGGCGTCGACGACTCGCCGGGCCGCCGCCGGAAGACCCGCTGACGCATGCTCATCACGTCGAACCGGTCGGAGTCGTTGAGCAGCATCTCGGCCTTGCCGAGGAAGAGGAAGCCCCCCTCGCGCAGGGCGAAGTGGAACCGGTCGATGATCTGCGTCTGTGCCTCGACGTTGAAGTACATCAGCGTGTTGCGGCACACGAGCAGGTCGAGGCGGGAGATCGGGGCGTCGCGGGTGATGTCGTGACGGCCGAAGATGACCCGGCGGCGCAGGTCGGAGCGGAAGCTGTACTGCGAGCCGTTCTGCTCGAAGTACTTGTCGCGCAGTTCGGGGGCGAGCGGTTCGAGGGTCTTGGCGGGGTAGAGGCCGGAGCGGGCGTCGCGCAGCGCCTCGTCGTCGACGTCGGTGCCGTAGATCTTGACCCGGTTCAGCGCCTCCTCCAGGCCGAGGGCCTCGGCGAACATGATGGCCAGCGAGTACGCCTCCTCGCCGCTGGAGCAGCCCGCGCTCCACACCCGGATCTCCTCGTCGCCGCCGACCTGCGCGAGGAGCTCGGGCACCACCTCGCGCTGCAGGAACGTCCAGGCGTCGGCGTCGCGGAAGACCGAGGTGACGTTGATCAGAATGGTGTTGAACAGGGCGCCGAACTCGCCCGCGTTCGTCTCCAGCTGGTCGCGGTAGTCGTCGTACGAGTCGATGCCGACGTCCGACATCCGCTTGCGGATGCGCCGTCCCAGGGACGAGCGCTTGTAACCGGAGAAGTCGAATCCCCGCGCGTCCCGCAGGAATTCGAGCAGCCCCTCGAGCTCCTCGTCCGTCTCTACGTCCTGCGCGTCAGCCGCCATGGTCCGTCCTACTGCCTCTTGATGTCGACAAGTCCCCGGATCACCGTGGGGATCTCCTCCAGAGGTAGCACGAAGTCAACTACTCCCGTACCCACAGCCGCCTCCGGCATGCCGGAGAATTCGGCGGTCTCCGGATCCTGGGCGATCACGGTACCGCCCCGCGACTTCACCGCGTCGACACCCATGGCGCCGTCGTTGCCGGTTCCCGTGAGGACGACGGCCACGGCGCGGGATCCGTAGGCGCCCGCGACCGACTCGAAGAGCAGGTCGGCGGAGGGCCGCAGGAAGTGGACGAGCTCGCTCCGGGACAGGGTGAGCGTGCCGTCGGGTCCGACCAGGAGGTGCCGGTCGGGCGGCGCGATGTAGACGGTGCCGGCGTGGGCGGGCTCGTCCTGTTCGGCGAGCTTGACGGTCAGATCGGTGCGGCGGTCGAGGATCTCGGCCAGCACGGTGCGGTGGCGCGGGTCCAGGTGCTGCACGATCAGCACGGGTACCGGGAAGTCCGCTCCGAGGCCGCCGAGCAGGGTCGCAAGGCCGTGGATGCCGCCGGCGGACGCGGCGACGGCGACGACGGCGAAACTGTCGGCGGTGCTGAGATTGGACGGCACAGTACGAGCGTAGTCCCGCGCGGGCCGTCGGAGCGGCGCATGCGGTGGCCGACGGACTGGTCAGGCGCCGGGTGTGGCGGTCAGGACACCGTCCGAGACGGCGCGGCGCAGGACGGCGTGGTCGCGGTCCGTCTGATCCGCGTAGCGCAGGGCGAACGCGGCGACGGCCCGGTCGAAGGGGTCCGTCTTGCCGAGGTAGGCGGCGATGGCGATACGGTCGCCGGAGCGGGCGTGGGCACGGGACAGGGCGACGCCGCACAGCCGGGCGTAGGCGGTGAGCTCGTCGGGGCGCATGACGGCGACGTCGGCGGACCCCTTCATGTCGCGCAGCTGGCGCCAGTAGAAGGCGCGGCCCTGGGGACCCGTCATCCAGCCGAGGAAGATGTCGCTCGCCGCCTGGAGGAGGCGCTGTCCCGAGACGACGCGGTGGCCGGGGTGGATGTAGGGGCCGTGGTACGGGACGTGGTCCTCGATCACCGAGCGGGTCGCCTCCTTGATCTGGAGGAAGAGCGGGTCGTCGGTGTCGCGGCCGGCGAGCAGCACGATGAAGCAGCGGGTGCCGACGCTGCCGACGCCGACGACCTTGCGGGCGGCGTCCACGAACCGGTACCGGTCCAGGAGGCGGCGGCGTTCCTCGGCGAGCGTGGAGCGGTAGTCGCCGAACATCTTGCGGATGGCCGCCGCGTCGGAGACGCCCGCCGGCTCCAGCAGGGGCGGGTCGTGGACGATGCGGCGGCGGCCGTCGGGCGTGGTCTCGGTGAGTTTGGCGAGGGCGTGGAGGCTGGTGCGCCGGGTGGCCTGGGCGAGGGTGTGCTCGGCGCGGCGGCGGTGCCGGGCGGAGCGGATCAGCGGCAGCAGGTCGTGGGCGTCGATGCGCTCGTACCAGACGGCGAGCTCCCCGAGGCCGGCCAGTCTGCGCATGTTCGTGCGGTACGCGGCGGTCGCGGCGAGGGCCGCGCGGTGGGCCTCCTTGTCGCTGTGGCCGTTGCCGCGGGCGGCGACGGCGACCGACGCGGCGAGTCGTTTGACGTCCCACTCGAAGGGGCCGGGATACGTCTCGTCGAAGTCGTTGAGGTCGAAGAGGAGGGAGCGCTCGGGCGAGGCGAACAGGCCGAAGTTCAGCAGGTGCGCGTCGCCGCAGAGCTGGACGGTCAGTCCGGTGTGCGGGTTCGCCGCGAGGTCGCCCGCCATGACGGCCGCGGCTCCGCGCAGGAACGCGAACGGGCTCGCCGCCATCCGTCCGTACCGGATGGGCAGCAGGTCGGGGAGCCGGTCGGCGCCCTGCCGTTCCAGGACGACGACGGGGTCGGGGCGGTCGGCGGCCGGTATCCAGGGGGCGTGCGCGGACCGGGGGGCGTGCTTGCGGGCACGTTTTCCCTGGGCTGCGCGGTCGGCGGGGCTGCTCATGGCGTACGCCCCGCCGTTCAGTGGCGCAGGGCGCGCGTGACGTCGGCGGTGATGTCACCGTCGAGGGAGCGGTGGCTGCGGGCCGTGGCTTCCTTAGACGTGCCTGCCTCGACCCCGTTCACGTTGAGCGCGACCGTGTCGAGCGTGTTGCCGCCGCTGTCCTTGAAGGAGACGAGGACGAGGTACGACTTCGTGGACGAGGCCCCGTTCGTGGCCGTCACCGGCACCGTGGCGCGGTCGCCGTCCTTGGTCACGTCGCCCAGCTTCACGTCGCCCTTGGCGTCGACGCCGTTCTTGAACTCGTCGATCTTGTCCTGCGCCTCGGCGGTCGCGGACGCCAGCACGTCGGCCGCCTTGGAGGCGGCGTCGGAGGGGCTGGTGTCGCTGTCGGAGCAGCCCGCGACGCCGACGGCCAGAGCTGCCGCCAGCACGGTCGCGCCCACCGCTCGTCCACCTCGCATGCCGGCCATCCGAACACCTCCGCTCGCGCGCTCCACTGCGTCCGCCCAGTCAACGGTGCGCCGCCGGGGGCCCGCATGCCAAGTACGGCAAACAGGTGACCGGTCCGGCAGGATGGCCGGCATGAACAGCGGACCCAGGAGGCACATCGGCACCGCCGAGCGGCGTGTGCGGCTCGCCCTCGCGCACCGGCTGGCCCCCGCCGCGCGGGCGGAGCACGCGGAGGACGTGGCGCGCTCGCTCGTGGCGCTGCACGGCACGGACCCGGCGACCGTCTACCTCGGGGTCGGGGCGCGGCTCGCCGACCCGGGCCCGACCGTGCCGGATCTGGAGCGGGCCCTGTACGAGGACCGGACGCTGGTGCGGATGCACGGGATGCGGCACACCGTGTTCGTGTTCCCGACGGAGTTCGCGGCGACCGTGCACGCCTCGACCGGGCTCGCGGTCGCGGCGAAGGCGCGGGCCGGGCTGCTCAGGGACCTGACGACGGGCAGCGACGGACGGCTCACGCCCGAGTGGCTGGCGGAGGTCGAGGCGTCGGCGCTGGCCGCGCTGGAGCGGCGCGGTGAGGCCACGGTGACCGAACTGACCGTGGCCGAGCCCCGGTTGAAGGAGCAGTTCACGTACGGCAGGGGGAAGAGCTACGAGGCCGAGCAGACGGTGTCGTCGCGGCTGATGCGGGTGCTCGGGGTGGAGGGGCGGGTCGTACGGGGCCGGCCGCTCGGCTCGTGGACCTCGACGCAGTTCCGCTGGGCGATCGCCCCGCCGCATCCCGAACTCCCGGTCGCCGAGGCCCAGTCGGAGCTGCTCGGCCGCTGGCTGACGGCGTGCGGGCCCGCCACGGAGGGGGACCTCAAGTGGTGGACCGGCTGGAAGGTCACGGACGTGCGCAGGGCGCTGGCCGCGGTGGAGGCGGTGCCGGTGTCGCTCGACGGCGGCGGCACGGGGTACGTCATGCCGGACCGGGTGGACGCGCCCGACGCCGATCCCGGGCCGTGGGCGGCGCTGCTGCCCGGTCTCGACCCCACGGCGATGGGCTGGCAGGAGCGCGACTGGTACTGCCCGCCGGAGCTGCGGCCCGCCCTCTTCGACGGCAGCGGCAACATCGGCCCCACGGTGTGGTGGGGCGGGCGGATCGTGGGCGGCTGGGCGCAGCGGGCGGACGGCGAGGTGGTGTGGCGGCTCCTGGACACGACGGGCGGCCGGGCGGCGGAGCGGGCGGTGACGGCGCAGGCCGCGCGCCTGTCCGCGTGGGCGGCCGGAACGCGGGTGACGCCCCGCTTCCGCACGCCCCTGGAGAAGGAGCTGGCGGCGACGGGCTCTTGAGGCGGACCGGGGTGCACACACCCAGTGCACACGCACACCCGGTGGCCGGGTCACCCGGCCACCGGGAAACGCACAGGTCAGCGGCTGTAGCGCAGCAGCGCTCGCACCATGTGGCAGGTCGTGTCCGACGGCGGGTGGACGCCGATGAGCTCGGCCGTGGAACGGATCCTTCGGTTGTGGGCCTGGTTGGGAAGGTAGACACCGGAGTCGAGCAGGGCTATCGCCAGGCGCATGGCCTTCAGGCGACGGTTGTGCGTGATGTACCAGTCGCGGGGTCGCCCCGCGGGGAGCGGCCTCTTCTCGAGCGGCGTGTACGGCAGATCGATCAACATCGGAGCGGCGGCAGCGGGCACAGGCATCCTCCTGTCGCGGACTCGAAAGCCCCCGAAAGCTCTCGAACACTGCTTCTATTCTACTGCCGACCACTGACAAAAGCCGCTGGCCAGACCCCAGTTGAGGCAGTCGCGGAAGGCCTCTCGCGTACCGTGGGCCCCATGGAGATCTGGATCAACCCGGCCTGCTCGAAGTGCCGCAGCGCGCTCACCCTGCTCGACGCCGAGGGCGCCGACTACACGGTGCGCCGCTACCTGGAGGACGTACCGGCCCCCGACGAGATCCGCGCCGTGCTCGACCGGCTCGGACTCGAACCGTGGGACATCACCCGCACCGCCGAGGCGGCCGCGAAGGAGCTGGGCCTGAAGGACTGGGCGCGGGACGCGGACGCCCGCGAGCAGTGGATCGAGGCGCTCGCCGCGCACCCGAAGCTGATCCAGCGCCCGATCATCACGGCCGACGACGGCACGGCGGTGGTGGCGCGCAGCGAGGAGGCGGTCCGCGACGCGCTGGGCCGCGGCTGACCGCTTCCCTGATCGCATACGAGGTCACGGGCCGCGTCCCGCCCCGGGCGACTCCGGTAACACGGGGTTCACACACGGGCAACGGCCGGGAAATCGCCTGTTGACAGGCTGCCCGGCAGATAGAGACCCGTGAGTGAGGATGTGGCCCCGTGACGTTCAAGGCTGAGTACATCTGGATCGACGGCACCGAGCCGACGGCCAAGCTTCGTTCGAAGACGAAGATAATCGCGGGCACGCCCGCCGGCCTGGACACGCTGCCGATCTGGGGCTTCGACGGGTCCTCCACCAACCAGGCCGAGGGCCACGCCTCCGACCGCGTGCTCAAGCCCGTCGCCGTGTACCCGGACCCGATCCGCGGCGGCGACGACGTGCTCGTCATGTGCGAGGTCCTCAACATCGACATGACGCCGCACGAGTCCAACACCCGGGCCGCGCTCGCCGAGGTCGAGGAGAAGTTCGGCACGCAGGAGCCGATCTTCGGCATCGAGCAGGAGTACACGTTCTTCGAGGGCGAGCGCCCGCTCGGCTTCCCGGTCGGCGGCTTCCCCGCCGCCCAGGGCGGCTACTACTGCGGCGTCGGCACCGACGAGATCCACGGCCGTGACGTCGTCGAGGCGCACCTGGACAACTGCCTCAAGGCGGGCCTCGGCATCTCCGGCATCAACGCCGAGGTCATGCCCGGCCAGTGGGAGTTCCAGGTCGGCCCGCTCGCCCCGCTGGAGGTCTCCGACCAGCTGTGGGTGGCCCGCTGGCTGCTCTACCGCACCGCCGAGGACTTCAAGGTCTCGGCCACCCTCGACCCGAAGCCGGTCAAGGGCGACTGGAACGGCGCGGGCGCGCACACCAACTTCTCGACCAAGGCGATGCGCGAGGGCTACGACGCGATCATCACCGCCTGTGAGTCGCTCGGCGAGGGCTCCAAGCCGATGGACCACGTCAAGAACTACGGCGCCGGCATCGACGACCGGCTGACCGGTCTGCACGAGACCGCCCCGTGGAACGAGTACTCCTACGGCGTCTCGGACCGCGGCGCCTCGGTCCGCATCCCGTGGCAGGTCGAGAAGGACGGCAAGGGCTACATCGAGGACCGCCGTCCGAACGCCAACGTCGACCCGTACGTCGTCACCCGGCTCCTCGTCGACACCTGCTGCTCCGCCCTGGAGAAGGCCGGCCAGGTCTGATTCCGGCCATGAGCCGTTCCTGGGCGCCCGCTTCTTGCGCGGGCGCCCTCTCCTTTGCCCACTCCATCTGCTTCAATATGGACATGGCCAGCATCCAGGACACCACCGCACGAGGTCACCGTGACGACCTCGAGCCGTTCTGGCCTTCCCGACAGCACCACGACTTCGACCGGGTGTGTTGCCGCGCGATGAACGCGCAGGCCCTCTAAAGCCGTTCGGCCTTCGGTCTGCGCGCACGACGTACGTCCCTTCCCAGACGGCCTCTCGCGCGAAAGAGTCGACCACTCATGGCTAACGCCCGCTCCCTCTCCGTTGCCCCCTCCCCCGCCCGTACCCGGCTGCGCGCCGTCGACCGCGACGAGATCGTCGACGTGACGGAGTTCCTGCCGCCGGGCGCGACGCTGCTGCCCGCCCCGCCGCACACCCTGCCCACCCTGCCGGGCCGCCCGCCGATGATCGGCTACCTGGTGCTCGTCCCGGCCGACCAGCAGCCGCTGCTCCCCACACCGGTGCCCGCCGACGAGCCCGCCCCGGCTGCCTCCGACACGCTCATCGGCATCGACGGCGCGCAGCGCACCGCGCGCGTCGACGGACGTCAACTCGACCTCACCTACCTGGAGTTCGAGCTGCTCGCCCACCTCGTCGCGCACCCGCACCGGGTGCACACCCGGGACCAGCTCGTCACCACCGTGTGGGGCTACGGGCACGTGGGCGACGGCCGCACCGTCGACGTCCACGTCGCCCGGCTGCGCCGCAAGCTGGGCGCCGAGCACCGCAAGGTGATCCAGACGGTGCGGCGCGTGGGCTACAAGTACGCGCCGCCGGCCGGCCGCTGATCCGCGCGTGCCGGGGTGTACCCAGTGACACCCCGGTACGGGTGCCGTTCCCACTGACCGGGGCCGTTCCAGCGGCGACACTGTGAGGGTCGGGAGTCGCGGAACGGACGGAGTGCGGAATGGGTGCGAGGGTGCGGAGCGCCGTGCGGGCGGGGCTGCGGGGACTGTGTCTCGCCGCGGCCGGGCTCGCCGGGTCGATCACCTTGTTCGTGCTGTCCGTGCTGTCGATCGTCTTCGTGCTGCTCGGGGTCGGCGCACTGACCACGCCGTGGGTGCTCGGGCTCGTGCGGCACTGGGCGAACTGGCGGCGGGTCGTCGCCGCCGAGTGGTGCGGGGTCCGGATCCCGGCGACGTACCGGCCCTTTCCGGACGATCTGCGCGGCGGGATCGTCGGGCAGCTGGAGCGGTGCCGGCTGATGCTCGGCGATCCCGCGACCTGGCGGGACCTGCGCTGGCTGCTGGTCGACATGACGGCCGGGTTCGTGACGGCGGTGCTGCCCGCGGGGCTCGTGTTCTATCCGCTGGAGGGGTACGCCATCGCGGCCGGACTGTGGCGGGTGTTCACGGACGGCACGCACGTCGGCTACTGGTACGGGTTCGTGCCGATCAGCGGGCAGGGCACGGCGCTGCTCGCCGCGCTGCTGGCGACGGCGCTGCTGGTCACCGGGCTGTTCACGGCGCCCGCCCTGCTGCGCGTGCACTTCCTGCTGACCCGGTCCGTGCTCGCCCCGGCGGACGGTGAACTCGCCGAGCGCGTGCGGGTGCTGACCGAGACCCGGCGGGACGCCGTGGACACCTCCGCGGCCGAACTGCGGCGCATCGAGCGGGATCTGCACGACGGGGCGCAGGCCCGGCTCGTCGCGATGGGCATGGACCTGGGCACCGTCGAGGCGCTGATCGAGAAGGACCCGGCCCGGGCGAAGGAGTTGCTGGCGCAGGCCAGGCAGTCGTCGGCGGACGCGCTGACCGAGCTGCGCGACCTGGTGCGCGGTATCCATCCGCCGGTGCTCGCCGAGCGTGGACTCGGCGACGCCGTACGGGCGTTGGCGCTGCGGCTGCCCGTCGCGACGGAGGTCGACGTGGAGCCGGCCGGGCGGGCCGACGCACCCGTCGAGTCCGCCGCGTACTTCGCGGTCAGCGAGGCGCTCACCAATGCCGTCAAGCACGCGGGCGCGGACCGGATCTGGGTCGACATCGCGCACGGCGACGGCATGCTGCGGGTCTCCGTCACCGACAACGGCAAGGGCGGCGCGGTGATCGGAGCCGGCGGCGGGCTGAGCGGGATCGAGCGCAGGCTCGGTACATTCGACGGTGTCCTCGCCGTCAGCTCCCCCGCGGGCGGTCCGACCATGGTGACCATGGAGATCCCTTGCGTGTTGTCCTAGCCGAAGACCTGTTCCTGCTGCGGGACGGGCTCGTGCGGATGCTGGAGGCGTACGACTTCGAGATCGCGGCCGCCGTCGAGAGCGGACCCGAACTCACCAAGGCCCTCGCGGAGTTGGACCCGGACGTCGCCGTCGTCGACGTGCGCCTGCCGCCCTCGCACACGGACGAGGGCCTGCAGTGCGCGCTCGCGGCGCGGCGGGCCCGGCCGGGGCTTCCGGTGCTCGTCCTGTCGCAGCACGTGGAGCAGCTGTACGCCCGCGAGCTGCTCGCCGACGGGACCGGCGGGGTCGGGTACCTGCTGAAGGACCGGGTCTTCGACGCGGACCAGTTCATCGACGCGGTGCGGCGGGTGGCCGCCGGCGGGACCGCGATGGATCCGCAGGTGATCCAGCAGCTGCTGTCGCGGCGGGCGGCGGACCCGCCGCTCGGCGGGCTCACCCCGCGGGAGCTGGAGGTCCTCGAACTGATGGCGCAGGGCCGGTCCAACGCGGCGATCGCGGGTCAACTCGTGGTCACGGAACGGGCGATCGCGAAGCACACGTCGAATATCTTCGGAAAACTGGGACTTCCGGTGTCGGACGACGACAATCGGCGGGTTCTCGCGGTTCTCGCCTATCTGGATCAAGGGCGTTAGGGGATTCCGGAGTTTTCTGACGGCTCCTTTGAACATCGGCGGCTCGCGTTGCGTACGTAGTCCCATGGGACGCACCTCACGGAAACGGCGCTCTTCGCTGGCGACGCGGATGACCATCGCGTCGGCCGCACTGCTCCTGGGCGGAGGTGGGCTGGTCGCTGTCAATGTGTACGCGTCGGCCCATGAAGAAACCTCCGGACCCTCCGGGGAATCGGGACAGGACGCGAGCAGCGCAGCGCAGCAGACACAAGTGGCCACCATCGACTGTCCGGACGTCGGCAATGCCCTGCCCGACGTGCCGGACGGGGCCCGTGGCCGGGTCGACGGCGAACTGGCCACGCTGGACAGCCAGATCACGGAGGCGTATCAGCGGCTCGCCTCGAACCGGGCCGCCGCCGCCCAGGACCCGAACTTCGTGCAGAACAGCATTCTGGGCCCGCTGAAGGACAAGCGCGTGGCCGTCCTCGGCCGGATCGGCCAGGACATCGGGCGTGCGGGCGGGCAGCCGCCGGACGGGCTCGACGGGATGGCGCAGTGCACGGGCCGGTCGGCCGGGGGCGGCGGGAGCAGCTCCCCCGCGCCGTCCGGCAGTTCGGCCCCCGGCCAGGATCCGTCGCAGCAGCCGGGGCAGCCGGGCCAGTCCGGACAGCCCGAGCAGCCGAGCACCGGCAACGGCCCGGAGGCGGGCGACTTCGTCGCCATCGAGTCCGTCCAGCCCAACGTCAGCAACGCCCGCAACCAGCGCGGCGCGTCACGCGGCACGTTCACCACCAAATGCGGGCGCAATGAGAACGGCAAGTTCAATCCGGACAATGTCATTGTCGCGCCCGGTGTGAGCAATGGCGCTCACCACATGCACGATTATGTGGGAAATCAGGCGACGGACGCCTTCTCCAGTGACGACGATCTCGCCGCGGGGCAGACCAGCTGCCGCAATCAGGGAGACAAGTCGACCTATTACTGGCCGGTGCTCAGGCTGCAGAACGGAAAGGACGAGGCGGACGCGGGCGCCGACGGCGGCGGAAAGGACCAGAACGTCGGAGAGATCCAGACGCCGGCCTCGGTGACCTTGAAATTCGACGGGAATCCGACGAGCAAGGTCGTGGCGATGCCGCGCTTCCTGCGGATCATCACGGGTGACGCGAAGGCGTTCACCAACGGCGACGCGAACGCCAACGCCTCGTGGAGCTGCACCGGGTTCGAGAACCGGCAGCTGAAGGACAAGTACCCGATCTGCCCGGACGGCTCGAAGGTCGTGCGCACCTTCCGGTTCCAGAGCTGCTGGGACGGGACGAACACCGACAGCGCCAACCACCGCACGCACGTGGCCTTCGAGGACCCGCGGACCGGTGCCTGCCCGCAGGGCTTCAAGGCGATCCCGCAACTGGTGCAGCGCATCGTGTACGACGTGCCGCCGGGGCCCGGCTTCGCCGTCGACTCGTTCCCCGAGCAGCTGCACAAGCCGGTCACCGACCACGGCGACTTCATCAACGTCTTCGACACCCGGCTGATGCAGCGCGTCGCGAGCTGCATCAACCGGGGCGACCGCTGCACCTGACCGCACTCCCCCCGGCCGCTGCGCGGCCGGCTCAGTGGTGACCCGTGTGCCCGGAGCCGGGCGACTCCTCGTGACCCCCACCACCGCTACTCCCCGAGTGGTGCGAGGAGGACCGCTCCACGGTCCCGCCGAGCCGGCCGCGCAGCTCTGTCACGACCCGGTCGGGGCCGACGGCGATCCACCGGCGGCCGACGAGGTAGGTGCCGCCGTAGTCGTCGGCCGCGTCCAGCCACTCGGCCTGGCCGCGGTCGGTGGCGAAGGTGGCCAGCACCCAACGGGACCGGCCCGAACCGCAGTTGGCCTGGCGCAGCTCGTCGGCGTCGGTCTGGACGTCGGGCTTCGCGCAGCCCGCCCGGTGTGCCAGTTGCTCCAGTGAGCCGCTCGCCGTTCGGGGGATCTTCGGCGCCGGGCGGCCGTCCCCGTGTGCCGTGCACCCGGTCGCGGCCGCGAGCACCACGACCCCCGCCACCAGTAGCTTCCTCATTGCGCACTCCTGTCCCGTCTGCGTTCCGTGCACCGACACGTTCGCGCCGACCCCGTGCGCACCGTTGAGCGCGGACGTGCACCCGGTTAGCGTGCGCCGCACCATCCGCGACGCAGGGGGGTCACACGTATGTCCGCGCCAACGAGACGCACGGTTCTCGGCACGGCAGGTGCCGTCGGGCTCGGCACTGCCCTGGGGGGCCTGGCCGTGCCGACGGCCGCACATGCCGCTCCGGCGGTTGATACGTCCGCGGCGCTCGCCGCGCTCAAAAGGCAACTGCCGCACCATGCGGACCAGTTCAGTCTCAGACTGGTCGCCCCGCAGGGCGGCGCGGACCGTTTCCGGGTGTCCGGGACACGGGGCCGCATCGAGGTGTACGGGACGACCCCGGCCGTGATCCTGGCCGGGGTCCACTGGTATCTGAAGTACGTGTGCGGGGCGCACATCGCGTGGAACGGCAGCCAGCTGGACCTGCCGAACAAGCTGCCGGCCCCCGCCCGCCCCCTGGAGCGCTCGACGTCGCTCCCCCACCGCTTCGCGCTCAACGACACCAACGACGGCTACACCGCGCCCTTCGCCGACTGGCCGTACTGGGAGCGCATGATCGACGTGCTCGCGCTGCACGGCTGCAACGAGGTCCTCGTCATCGCGGGCATGGAGGCCGTCTACCACCGCGTCCTGAAGGACTTCGGCTACAGCGACGAGGAGTCCAGGGCCTGGCTCCCGGCGCCCTCGCACCAGCCGTGGTGGCTGCTGCAGAACCTCTCCGGCTACGGCGGTCCGCTCACCCCCGAACTCATCGCGAAACGCGCCGAGCTGGGCCGGAAGATCACCGACCGGCTGCGCGCGCTCGGCATGAAGCCGGTGCTGCCCGGCTACTACGGGCACGTCCCGAAGGGCTTCGTCGACCGCAACGGCGGCGACGCGCACGTCGTGCCGCAGGGCGTCTGGCACGGCTTCGAGCGCCCCGACTGGCTCGACCCGCGCACCACGTCGTTCGCGCAGGTCGCCGAGTCGTTCTACGGCCACCAGAAGGACCTGTTCGGCGAGGTCGACGCGTTCAAGATGGACCTGCTGCACGAGGGCGGCACGGCGGGCGACGTGCCGGTGCCGGACGCGGCGCGCGGCGTGGAGGCGGCGCTGCAGAAGAACCGGCCGGGCGCGACCTGGGTGATCCTCGGCTGGGAGGCCAACCCGCTGCCCGAGCTGCTCGACGCCATCGACAGGAAGAAGATGCTGATCGTCGACGGCGTCTCGGACCGGTACACGTCCGTCACCGACCGCGAGAAGGACTGGGGCGGCACCCCGTACGCGTTCGGCACGATCCCGAACTTCGGCGGCCGCACGACGATCGGCGCCCGCGCGCACATCTGGAACGAGAAGTTCTTCGCGTGGCGCGACAAGCCGGACAGCGCGCTGGCCGGGACGGCGTTCATGCCGGAGGCGACGGACCGCGATCCGGCCGCGTTCGAGCTCTGGTCCGAACTGGCGTGGACGGAGAGCACGGTGGACCGGGCGGCCTGGTTCGCCTCGTACGCCGACTTCCGCTACGGCCGCCGCGACAAGGACGCCCGCGCCGCCTGGCAGGCGCTGCACGACACGGCGTACCAGCAGAAGGCGGTGGAGCGCTCCGACCCGCACGACTCGCTGTTCGCCGCCCGCCCCGACCTGTCGGCCGACCGCGCCGCCTACTACGCGCCGCGCGCCCTCACCTACGACCCGGGCCGCTTCGACGCGGCGCTCGCCGGACTCCTGGGCGTGGCGGGCGGCCTGCGGGGCAGCGCCGCGTACAAGAACGACCTCGTGGACGTCGCGCGCCAGGCCCTCGCGCACCGCAGCCGCCAGCTCCTGCCCCAGCTCAAGGCGGCGTACGCGGACAAGGACCAGGCGACCTTCAAGGCCCTGTCGACGCTGTGGCTGAAGCTGATGCGGCTGTCGGACGACGTGACCGGCACCGCCCAGGCGTTCCTGCTCGGCCCGTGGATCCAGGACGCCAGGAACCTGGCCACGAACGACACCGAGCGCGCCGAGTTCGAGCGCTGCGCGAAGGTCCTGATCACGGTGTGGGGCGACCGGGCCACGTCCGACCCCGGCAACCTGCACGAGTACGGCAACCGCGAATGGCACGGCCTGATGGCCGACTTCTACCTGCCGCGCTGGCAGAAGTGGCTGGACGAGCTGCAGGACGCGCTCGCGGCGGGCCGGGCGCCGGCGGCGATCGACTGGTTCGCGTTCGAGGAGCCGTGGACCCGGGAGCGCAAGGACTATCCGCTGCGCCCGTACGGGGACACGTACCGGACGGCCGCCCGCGTCCGGGACGTGCTCGCCCGCGCCCCCTACCAGGGCGCCCTCACGGTCACCGCCGAGCCGGCCGCCTTCCCGCCGGGCGGGCACGCGCGCGTGGCGGCCACGTTCCACAACGTCAACGGGCTGCGGGCGACCGGCCGCGTCGACTTCACGCTGAAGGGCATCGACGCGGAGCCGGAGGGCGCCACCTCCCTCAAGAGCGTCGCGCCCGCGGGCGAGGGCACGGTGGCGTGGCGGGCGAGCGCGCCGGGCACCCCGCTCGACCGGCCGCTGCGCCCGCTCCCGTACACGCTCGACGTGCAGTACGGGCCCGCGGGCGAGGACCGGGTCACCTACGAGCACAAGGGCACGCTGTTCGAGGCGGGGCCGCCGGCGGCGGGCTGGAAGACGTACAGCAACAACGCGGCCGTCTTCGGTCAGCTCGACGACCGGTTCGCGATCGACGGCGGCGGCGCCGACCTGTGGAAGGGCACGACGGAGTTCGGCACGGCGTACCGCGAGGGCGCCTTCACGGACGGCTCGTCGGCGGTGCTGCGGGTGGACGCGCAGGCGGTCACGGGCGCGTGGGCACGGGCGGGGATCATCGTGCGCAACTCCCTCGCCACGCCCGGCTCCCAGGGCTTCCTCAACCTGTCGGTGACGCCGTCGAACGGGGTGGTCCTGTCCTACGACACGAACGGCGACGGCACACTCGACACGTACAAGCGGATCACCGGGATCAAGGCGCCGGTGCTGCTGCGGCTGAGCCGGGCCGGCGGGTCGTACACCGGCGAGTGCTCCACGGACGGCGGGACGACCTGGCGGACCGTCGCGACCGTACCGGTGCCGGGGGCGGCGGCGACGCAGGACGTGGGCCTGTTCATGACCGCGACGAACGGCGGGAACGGAGCGCGCGGCACGGTCGAGTTCAGCGGCTGGCAGCTGTCGTAGCGCGGCGGGGCCGGTAGGGGACACTGGGCGGGACATACCGCGCAAACCCGAACGTACGGGAGTTCCGCCCATGGCCGTCCCCATCCCCGCCACCACCGTCGCCAACCTGCGCGACCTGGGCGGCACCCCGCTCGCCGACGGCGGCCGGGTGCGGCCCGGGCTCGTCTTCCGCTCGGGTCAGCTGGACCGGCTCGACCCGGCGGCCGACCCCGCCTTCGCGGCGCTCGGCATCCGCACGATCCTGGACCTGCGCACGGACGCCGAGCGCGCCGCCCGCCCCGACCGCACCCCGGACGGGGTGCGCGCACTGGCCGCGGACGCGCTCGCCGACAAGCTGGCGCAGGCCGGGGTGGCACCCGCGGCGGCCCAGCTGAAGGAGGTGCTCGCCGATCCGGTGCGCGCGGAGCGGCAGTTGGGCGGCGGCAAGGCCGAGGCGCTGTTCGCCGACACGTACCGGTCGCTGGTCTCGTCGGGCTCGGCGCGCGCCGCGTACCGCACGCTGCTCCTGGAACTCGCCGCGCCCGACGCCGGGCCGCTGCTCTTCCACTGCACGGCGGGCAAGGACCGCACCGGCTGGGGCACCACCGTGATCCTGACCCTGCTGGGCGCGGACGACGCCACGGTCGAGGCGGAGTACCTGGCGGTGAACGCGGCGGTGCGGCGGTCGTTCGCGCCGCTCGTCGAGGGGTTCACGGCCCAGGGCGGCGACCCGGACATCGCGCTCTCCGTCATCGGGGTGGTGCCCGGCTATCTGGGGGCCGCGCTGGAGGAGGTGGCCACGCGGTACGGCGGCGTCGAGACCTACGTACGGGAGGGACTCGGCGTGCCGGACGAGGCCGTGGCCGTGATCCGAAAGCGGTTGACGGCCGACGGGTGATCGCCGAGGGTGACCCGATGGGCATCGAGGACAGTGACTGGGAAGCGCGGATCGCGGCCGCGTGGGCGACGTTCGACGACTACGACGAGGAGAGCGCGGGCGACTTCCGCGCACTCGTCGACGGCCTCGTCGCCGAACTGCCCGCCGACAGCCCGGTGGCCGCCTTCGAGCGCGCCTGCGCCTGGGACTCGACGGGCCACTCCGACAAGGCGGTGCCGCTGTACCAGGAGGGGCTGCGGCTGGGGTTGACCGGGTATCGGGCCCGCCGCACGAAGATCCAGCTGGCCAGCTCGCTGCGGAACGTCGGGCGGGCCGCGGAGGGGGTCGCCCTGCTGGAGCCCGAACTGGGCGCGCCCGGCGACGAGTTGGACGATGCGGTGCGGGGGTGTCTGGCCCTGTGCTACTCCTCGCTGGGGCGGGACCGGGAGGGGTTGTCGTTGGTGCTGGAGGCTCTGGCGCCGCATCTGCCGCGATATCAGCGGTCGATGGGGAACTATGCCCGAGCGTTGCGGGTCGCGCCGTAGCTTCGGGGGTCGGGTTCCGGGTGCGGGCCGGTGGGGCTTCTCGCGCAGTTCCCCGCGCCCCTGAAGGCATGCGCCGCGCGCAGCCTTCCCCCGCCGGGCAGATGCCGCACCGCAGGTGCGCATCCCGCACCCGAAGCCGCACCCCTGTGACCATCCCACGATTCGCTCGTTCTGCTGAACGTGCAGTCAAAGGTGCAGCAACCCACTCCCCCGTCCCCCGGCGGAGCCGACGTCATCGACGTCGAGCACGCCGAAGCCGCGCTGGTCGAGCACTACCCCCGCCTGGTCCGCCTCGCCTACCTGGTGCTGCCGCCGGGCCTGGGCCGCAACCGTCGCGTGCTCACCGCCCACTCGATGACCCAGCGGGCGCTCCCCCGGGGCCGCACCGCACCCGCACCCCCGGCAGTCCCCGCCCAGCGCGGCAGCGGCCATCGCACCGGTGACCCCGGCTACGCCTACGTACGCCTCCGGGTGCTGCGCAGCGCCCTGGAGGCGGGGCTGCCGCTGCGCCGTGCGGCCTGGCCGAAGCGGGCCCAGCTGCCGCCGCTGCTGCCGCAGGTGCGGGGGCTCAAGCTCTTCCCGAAGTCCGGCGGCGCCGATGAACTCGCCCTGGACCAGCGGCTGTCGGCGCTGACCGGACCGGCCCGTGCCGCGTACGTGCTGCGCGGTCTTGAGCGCCTGGACGACACCGCCGTGCGCACCACGCTCACCGCCGCGGGCTGCACCCCCGAGGAGACGGCGGCGGCGCTCTCGGCGGCGGACGGGGTCGAGGCGCAGTACGCGCTCCTCGAATCGCCGGAGTTCGACCCGTGCTCCCTGCACGCCCGCCCCACCGATCTGATGCGCCGCCGCCAGCACGTGAAGGCGGTGGTCGCGGCGGTCGCGGCGACCCTGGTGTGCGGCGCGCTGCTCGGTCTGCCCGGTGGCGGCTGGGGCCGGGACGGCGCGGCAGCGCCGCCGTACGCCCAGAACCCGGCCGGTCAAGCGGCTCTGGATCCGGGCAAGTTGACGAAGGTCGCGGTGGGCGCGTGGCAGAACTCCGCGCGCACCGACTTCTCGGTGTGGCCGGCCCGCGGCTCCCTCACGGGCGACGAGGACCTGCTGCGCCGGGCCCTCGCGGTGTGGGCGAGGCCCGGTGGGTCCGTGCAGGTGTCGGCGACGCCCGGCACCCAGGCGGGCGCCCCGCCGGGACCCGCGCAGCTGCTCTACGCGGGTGTGGTCGACCGGGCCCGCGTCGTGCTGCTCTACGACGGCCTGCGCATCGTGCGCTACGCCGAGCCGGAGAGCGGCACGAGCGGCGCGGCGCTCGACTTCGCGCGGGTCGACGGGGCGACGGGCCCGCAGTCGGGCGCCGTCGTCCTGAACCGCGCCGACGGCAACGTCCGCTATCTGACCGCCCCTTGGGTGACCCGCTCGGCTGTCCGGGACCTGCTGCGCCCGGACGCGGCGCCGCAGGCGCTGGCGCGGACGAAGGACGGGGTGACGGCGCCGTTCCCCAGCCCCGCCCTGGCCACGTCGTGCACGTCGTGGAACGCGCTGGCGCTGACCGACGCCACCGGCACCCGGCTCGCCACGGACCTCGGCGAACTCGTGCCCGCGCACCTCACGTCGGGCCGCCCCGACGCGCCCCGCGAATCCGCGCCCGGCGACTGGCGGACGACCGCGTGCTCCCTCGCGGCGGCCCGCTCGCACGGGGTGAGCTCCGTCAACGCGTGGGCGTACGCGAGCCAGCAGCTGCCCGAGGCGAACGGGGTCGCGCAGTGGGTGTGCACCCGGGCCGAGACCTGGCGGGGCGGCGGTCCGCGCACCCTCGCCCTGTTCGGTGCGCCGGGCGCCGCCACGGCGGTGGTCGCGGCGAAGTCGGAGGGCTCCCCCGCCTGCGGCGCGCGTGATCCGCTGGTGCTCGCGGGCGTGCGCTGGAAGTCGCGGGCCGGCACCTGGTACCTGGTCGCCGCGGGCAGCAAGAAGGTCGACTCCGTGGTGGCGGCGGGCGCGACCGGGGCCGGGAACCTGCTGGCCGTGCAGGCTCCGCGGGGCGCGAAGCTGACGCTGACCGGCCGGACGGCGGACGGCACCCGGGTGACGACGCTGCGCTGACGTCACCGCGCCGAACCACTGCTGACGATCACGGGAAGAAAGTCCCGTCCGAGGGGTGTACCCCTCGGCCTACCGGTCAGTACATTGACGCCATGTCTAATACGCGCGTCACGCTGAAGGCACGCCAGGTGTCCTTCGCCTGGGACAAGACCCCTCTGCACTGGCTCCCCGACGACCCGTTCGCCACGCACACCATCAACGTGCTGCACCTGCTGCTCCCGGCGGGCGAACGCTGGTTCGTACACGTGTACAAGCAGGTCCTGCCCTACATCCGGGACGACCGGCTGCGCGAGGACGTCATCGGGTTCATCGGCCAGGAGGCCATGCACTCGCAGGCGCACGACGAGGTGCTGCCCCACCTCAAGGAGCAGGGTCTCGACCCGACGCCGTACACGGCCCAGGTGGACTGGTTCTTCGAGAAGCTGCTCGGCGACCGGACACTGCCGCCGGGGAAGGCCCGCGAGTGGTGGCTGATGGAGCGGGTCGCGCTCATCGCGGCCATCGAGCACTACACGGCGTTCCTCGGCGACTGGGTCCTGAACGCGGACGAGCTGGACCGCCGCGGCGCCGACCCGACCATGCTGGACCTGCTGCGCTGGCACGGCGCCGAGGAGGTCGAGCACCGCTCGGTCGCCTTCGAGCTGTTCCAGCACGTCGACGGCAGCTACCGGCGCCGGGTGCGCACCTGGGCCACCGCGTTCACGGCCCTCGTCTTCCTGTGGCAGCGTGGCGCGCGCTTCTTCATGGAGAACGATCCGACGCTGCTCGACGGCAAGGCCTCCTTCAAGGACTTCTACCGGGGCGGCAAGCGGGGCGTGCTGCCGTCGACCGGGGCGATGGTGCGGTCCATCCCCCGCTATCTGAGCCGGAGTTACCACCCCGAGCAGGAGGGCGACACGGAGCAGGCCGTCGCCTACCTCGCCTCGTCGCCCGCCGCGTCGGCCGCCGAGGCCCGCGAGAGCGCACGCCAGGGAGTCGCCCGATGAAGCCCCGTACCCTGCGCAGGGCCGTCGTCGTCGCCGGTGCCGCGCTCGTCGTGCGCCGTGCCCTGCGCCGCCGCGTGAAGGAATCCCCGCTGTGGCCGCTGCCCGCCCTGGAGGAGCCGGTCTCGGGGCGGCCGCGGGCCCGCGCCCTGAAGCTGCTCGTCACCGGGCACGAGCGGATAGCCGACGGGGTCGTCCAACTCCGCCTGGAGGGCCATCAGTTGCCCGCCTGGCAGCCGGGCGCCCACCTCGATCTCGTGCTGCCCTCAGGGCTGGTGCGCCAGTACTCGCTGTGCGGCGACCCCGAGGACTCCTCGTCGTACACCGTCGCCACCCGGCTCGTCCCGGCCGGCGAGGGCGGGCGCGGCGGCTCGCGCGAGGTGCACGAGCAGCTGGCCGAGGGCGCGGAGGTGGAGGTGCGCGGGCCGCGCAACCGCTTCCCGCTGGACCCGGCCGCGCCCGCCTACCTGTTCGTCGCGGGCGGCATCGGGATCACCCCGGTCCTGCCGATGCTGCGGGCGGCCGAGGCGCGCGGCGCGGACTGGAAGCTGCTGTACGGGGGCCGGACGCGGGCCTCGATGCCGTTCCTGGAGGACGTGCGGAAGCTGGCCGGCGACCGGGTCACCGTCGTCGCCGAGGACGAGGACGGGCGGCCCGACCTGGGCGCGGCGCTCGCGGACACGGCGCCCGGCACGGCCGTGTACTGCTGCGGGCCCGAGGGGCTGATGGCGGCCGTGGAGGAGGCGCTGCCCGAGGGGCGGACGCTGCACCTCGAACGGTTCGCGCCACGCGGCCCGTCCGACGGCGACCGCCCGTTCGAGGTCGAACTGCGGCGCAGCGGCAAGGTCGTTCCCGTGCCGGGCGGCACCACGGTGCTCGCGGCGGTCCGCGCCGAGCTGCCCAGCGTGATGTACTCGTGCGAGCAGGGCTTCTGCGGAACCTGCCAACAGCGGGTCCTGGAAGGGGAGATCGACCATCGCGACGAGCTCCTCACGGACGCGGAGCGGGCCGACTCGATGCTGATCTGTGTGTCGCGGGCCCGCGGCGACCGGCTGACCCTCGATCTCTAGGCGGCCGGGCTCGATCCGCTCGGTAGAGTGTTCGGTATGACTACCGGGGTGCGGCGCAGAATGGGAGTCGAGGAGCGGCGGCGGCAGTTGATCGGGGTCGCCCTCGAACTGTTCAGTCACCGCTCCCCCGACGAGGTCTCCATCGACGAGATAGCGGCCGCCGCTGGCATTTCGCGGCCGCTCGTCTACCACTACTTCCCGGGCAAGCTCAGCCTGTACGAGGCCGCGCTGAAGCGGGCCGCCGAGGATCTGGCGGAGCGGTTCAGGGAACCGCAGGACGGGCCGCTGGGGGCGCGCCTGCTGCGGGTGATGGGCCGGTTCTTCGACTTCGTGGACGAGCACGGGCCGGGTTTCTCGGCTCTGATGCGCGGTGGCCCGGCGGTCGGCTCCTCGACGACGAACGCCCTCATCGACTCGGTGCGGCAGGCCGCGTACCTCCAGATCCTCGCGCACCTGCGGGTCACCGCGCCGTCCCCGCGCCTGGACCTGGTGGTCCGCTCCTGGGTCTCGCTCGCCGAGTCGACGGCGCTGATCTGGCTGGACGGCCGGCGCATCCCGCGCGAGGAGCTCCAGCTCCAGCTCGTCCACGACTTCGCGGCGCTGGCCGCGGTCAGCGCCGCGTACGACGAGGAGATGGCGGCGCTGCTCCGCCGCATCCTGGCGGACGAGCCGGCCGACGGGCCCTTCGCCGACCTGGTCGGCCGGCTGGTCGCGCTCGCGCCGTCCGGTCAGCCGATGGCGGACCGGTAGGCGGGCTCCAGGTCCCGTACCTCCGCGGAGAAGTGGACGCCCTCCGGGGCCTTGACGTGGGCGGGCAGCAGTCCGAGCACCGCGTCCGCGAGGGCGGCCTTGGCCTCCTCGGTGCGGCCGGCCAGCAGGGCGACCTCCACGTGCAGGACCGGGGCGTCCGCGTCGCCGACGACGGTCTCCTCGGCCCGGCGGAAGCGTGTCTTGCAGGCCGGGATCCGCGCGGCCACCGTGTCGACGGCGGCCCGGTGGACGGCGCCGGCCAGCCCGGCCCGGTCGAGCCGGTCGTCGAGGCCCGCGGAGTAGTCGACGGTGATCTGAGGCATGGAAGCTCCGGAAGGTGCGTACGGACGTGTCGACGATCACCTTTACGGTGATCGGCATGACGGCACAACTCACGTTCCGCAGAGCGGACACGGACGACCTGGACACCCTCGTCGCGCTGTACGACGGTGCGGCCCGCTGGATGCTGGCCAACGGCATCGACCAGTGGAAGCCCGGCGAGAAGAGCGAGGAGCACTTCCTGCTGCGGATCAAGGAGGGCGAGGTGTGGCTCGCGGAGACCGCCGACGGCGCGGCCGCGGGCGGCTACGAGCTGTGGTGGGACGACGAACCCGCGTGGGGCGCCCAGCCGCCCGTCGCCGGTTACGTGCACCGTCTGATGGTGCGCCGCGGCGTCCCGGCCGGTACGGGCGCCGCGCTCCTCGCCCACGCGGAACACCGGATCGCCGACTCGGGCCGCTCGCTGTGCCGCCTCGACTGCGTCTCCTCGAACCCCCGGCTGCGCACCTACTACGAGCAGCGCGGCTACTCCGTGGTCGGTGAGCAGCCCTTCAAGTCCGGTGCGGGAGGCAGCAGTTACGGGGTGACGCTCATGGAGAGACGCGTGGGCTGAGGCGGAGGGCGAGCAGGGCAATGTCGTCCGCCCGGTCGCGGCCGAAGCAGCTCAGGAGCGTGTCGCAGAGGTCGTCCGGGGCCGGGGGTGCGGCGGTCGCGGCCCGGCGGAGCTCCTCCATCGAGACGGCGAGGTCGGTGCCGCGGGTCTCGATGAGGCCGTCCGTGACCATGAGGAGCCGCTCGCCGGGCCCGAGCCGCACCTCGCCCGGGCCGGGGTGCGGCAGGCCGAGACCGAGCAGCGGGCCGGACGCGGACGCGTAGTGGGCGGGGCCGCCCGGGGGTACGAGGAGCGGCGGGATGTGGCCGGCGTTCGCGATGGACGTGCGGCCGGTGGCGGGGTCGACGAGGGCCAGGCACAGGGTGGCCGTGCACTCCGGGTGGTAGTGCTGGAGCATCCGGTCGAGCCGGGTCACGAGCCGGGCGGGGCACGGGTCCTCGATGCTGTAGGCGCACAGCGCGTGCCGGATCTCGACCATGACGGTGGCCGCGTCGAGGGAGTGCCCGACCACGTCCCCGATGCCGACGAGCATCCCGGCGGGGGTGGGCAGCGCGGCGTAGAAGTCGCCTCCTATCTCGGCCTGCTGGGAGGCGGGTTCGTAGCGGACGACGACCTCGACGCCCGGGGCCACGGGCAACTGGCTGGGCAGGAAGCTGCGTTGCAGGGTGAGGGCGACGTGGCGCTCCTGCTCGTACATGAGGAGCGGCTCGGCGGCGAGCGCGGTGGCGCGGGCGAGCTGGGTGACGAGCGGGGAGATCCGGCCCGCCAGGTCCGGGTAGGCGGGGGTGGCCAGACACACGGGCAGCCGGCCGTCCCGGTTGCAGGCGAGCACGAGGCGTACGTCGCCGGGCCCGAAGTACGCCTCGGGCCACAGCGGTCCGGGCACCACGGTGGTGCGCACGCCGCCGCCCTCGCACATCAGGCGGCGCACCAGCGCGACGGCGCGATCCCGGTCCTCGGTGCCGGGCACGCCGAGGCGGCGGGCGCGCCGGGACTCGCCGGTGTACATCGCGCCCTCCTCGCCGAGGACGAACACGGCGGCGCTCTGCTCGGTGAGCCGGGCGGTCACCTCGGCGGCCACGGTGGCGAGTTCGGGGAGGCAGCGGGCACCCTGCACCTCGACGACCGCCTCGGACAGCAGGGCGAGCCGGCCGAACTGGGCCTGCGCGTGGACGAGTTCGCGGGCGCCGCGCAGCGCGGCCCGCACCACGGCCCGGATCTCCTCCGGCTCGGCGGGGACCGTCAGATACGCCTCGCCGCCCGCGTCGAGGGCCCGGCAGCGGTCGCCGGAGCCGGACGGCATGGCCGAGAAGTGGACGACGGGGATGCCGGCGAGCGAGGGCAACGCCTTGACCCGGCGGCACAGTTCGTACCCGTTCAGATCGGGCAGTCCCACGTCGACGAGTGCCACGTCGGGCAGTGCTCCGGCCCGCAGCCGCAGGTCGAGCTCGACGAGGGCCTCCCCGGCGGAGGCGACGGGGACGACGACGTGTCCCGCGCGGGTCAGGACGGCGCCCAGCGCATAGCGGCTCGTAGCGGTGTCGTCGACCACCAGGACCGTACTGCCGCCTGCGGTCCGGGACTCTTCAGTGGTGCCGTTCACGGGGCAGCCCCTCGGGGCAGATCCGATTGCGGGCCCCCTCGGCCCGCCGCACCAAGTTACCGCCGGAACCGGGTGGTGCGACGCCTGATCGGGCACGTTCACCGATCCGGGTGGCCGCCCCCAACCCGGGTGACCCGTAGGGCACTTCCTCCAGGGCGGGCGACGGTGGGAAATGCGCCGGGTGACCGGTAAGGTCCCGTCCCGTGACCGCACGCCTTGCCGACATAGCAGCACAAGCGGGGGTGAGCGAGGCGACTGTCAGCCGCGTGCTCAACGGCAAGCCCGGCGTCGCCGCCGCCACCCGCCAGTCCGTGCTCGCCGCGCTGGACGTGCTCGGCTACGAGCGTCCGGTCCGGCTGAGCCGGCGCAGCGAGGGCCTGGTCGGCCTGATCACGCCGGAGCTGGAGAACCCGATATTCCCCGCGCTCGCGCAGGTCGTGGTGCAGGCCCTGACCAGGCAGGGCTACACGCCGGTGCTGGCCACGCAGACGCCGGGCGGCTCCACCGAGGACGAGTTGACCGAGATGCTGGTCGACCGGGGCGTGAGCGGCATCATCTACGTGTCCGGGCTGCACGCCGACACCACGGCGGACACCGGCCGTTACGAGCGGCTGCGCGGCCAGGGCGTCCCGTTCGTGCTCGTCGACGGTTTCTCGCCGTCGATAGCGGCGCCGTTCATCTCCCCGGACGACCGGGCCGCGGCCCGGCTCGCGGTGACGCATCTGGTGTCGCTGGGGCACACCCGGATAGGGCTCGCGCTGGGGCCGGTCCGGTTCGTGCCCGTACAGCGGAAGATCGAGGGTTTCCTGCGCACGATGACGGACCTGGTCGGCCTGGGGGCGGACGAGGCCGGGCACGACCTCGTCCAGCACTCCCTCTACACCTTGGAGGGTGGCCAGGCGGCGGCGTCCGCGCTGCTCGACCGGGGCTGCACGGCGGTGATCTGCGCGAGCGACATGATGGCACTGGGTGCCGTCCGGGCGGTGCGGGAGCGCGGTCTGGACGTGCCGTCGGACGTGTCGGTGGTCGGCTTCGACGACTCGCCGCTGATCGCGTTCACCGATCCGCCGCTGACCACGGTCCGCAAGCCGGTGCACGCGATGGGGCAGGCGGCCGTCAACACGCTGCTCGAGGAGATGGGGGGCACGCCCGCTCCACAGAGTGAATTCGTGTTCATGCCCGAGCTGGTCGTGCGGGGTTCCACGGCCTCGTCCCCTGGGGTCCGGCCTCGTCCGTAGGGCGTAGAGGATGCGGCTCGAACCCGCCCGAGGGATGATCGGACGGAGGCCGAAATCTGGCAGACTCTGTGCCTATGGGTGAAACGACCGTGACGACACTGGAAGGCCGACAGGGGCCCACCACCTCACCCATCGCGGAGAACCGTGTCGGGCGCCGCTTCCGTGCGCCGCGACGTCCCCGGCTCTGGTTCGAGATCCTGTTGATCGCGGTGAGTTACTGGACGTACTCCCTGATCCGCAACGCGGTCCCGGAACAGAAGGCACAGGCGCTCAGCAACGCGGACTGGATCTGGCGGCTGGAGCACCATCTCGGGATCGCCGTCGAACAGAGCGTCAACCACGCCGTGAACTCGGTGACTTGGCTCGTCGTCGGCATGAACTACTACTACGCGACCCTGCACTTCGTGATCACGCTCGGCGTGCTGGTGTGGCTGTTCCGCTGCCATCCGGGCCGCTACGCGGCGACCCGCCTGGTGCTGTTCGCGACGACGGCGGTCGCGCTCGTCGGCTACTACTTCTACCCGCTGGCCCCGCCGCGCCTGATGACCGGCGGCCACTTCGTCGACACGGTCGCGGTCCACCAGACGTGGGGCTCGATGGCCTCGGGCAACCTGAAGAACATGTCGAACCAGTACGCGGCGATGCCGTCGATGCACATCGGCTGGTCGCTGTGGTGCGGACTGACGATCTTCGCGCTCGCGTCGGTGCCGTGGGTGCGGGTGCTCGGGCTGCTGTACCCGGCGGCGACCCTGGTGGTCATCGTGGCGACGGCGAACCACTTCTGGCTGGACGCGGTGGGCGGCATGGTCTGCCTGGCGTTCGGCTTCGCGGTGGCCCGGTTCTGGTACGGGGCGCTGCCGTACGCGCTGCCGCGTCTCGTGGCACCGCCGCCGATGGTGTCGGTGAAGGCCTAGCGTCCGCACGCGCGGGCCGGAAGGGGCGGTGCCGGTCGGCGCCGCCCCTTCCGTGCGTCACCGGCCGCCGCGGTGCGTGACGCGTCCGTCGACCGTCGTCAGCAGGACCGGCGCCTCGGCCAGCTCGTCCGCCGGGGCGGTCACCGGGTCGAGGCCGAGCACGGTGAGGTCGGCGCGCAGGCCGGTCGCGATCCGGCCGCCCCGCTCCCCCGCCGCGAGCGCGGCGTGCGAGGCGACGCCCTCCAGTGCTTCGAGCCCGGTCAGACCCTGCCCGGGGCCGGCGGCGCCCTCCGGCACCCGGGCCGTCGCGAGGACCCGCCGCACGTCGTAGTGGGCGATCGGCCAGTCCGAGCCGAGGGCGAGCACGGCGCCCGCGTCCCGCAGGTCCCGGGTGCGCCAGGCGCGGGCGGCCCGTTCGTCGCCGAGCCGCCTGGACCACTCGTCGCTGCGGTCGCCCTTCGTGTACGCGGTGTGCGGCGGCTGCATGGACGCGGCGACGCCGAGCGCGGCGAACCGCGGGAGCGTGTCGTCGGGGACGGTCTCGATGTGCTCGATGCGGTGCGCGCCGCGGCCGGTCGGGCCGAGCGCCTCGACGGTGTCGAGGGCGTGCCGGACGGCCGCGTCGCCGATGGCGTGCGTCGCGGTGCGCACCCCGGCGGCGTGGAGGTGACGCACGGCCGCGCTGTACGCCGCCGGGTCGGGCCAGAACGCGTCGGTGCCCTGGCCGTGGCAGTCGGCGTGCTCCAGCCAGGCCGTGCCGCCCTCGACCGTGCCGTCCATGAAGAACTTGACGCCGCCGACCCGCCAGGCCCGGCCGTGCCGCCGTTGCAGCGCGATCAGTTCGTCGAGCCCCGCGCGGTCGACGCCCGGCATGCACCAGGGCGCGATGGTCAGGCGCAGCGGGAGGTCGGTGTCCTCCTCGACGGCGGCGAGCAGGTCGAGGTCGGCGCCGTCCATGACGTGGGCGGTGGTGAGGCCGGTGGCGGCCATGGCGCCGAGCAGGTCGACGAGGCCCGCGCGCCTGGCCTCGCACGACAGGCGCGGTACGACGCGGTCGACCAGGTCCATGGCGGCGTGCTCGACCAGGTGGCCGGTGGGGTGCCCGGCCGCGTCGCAGACGATCTCGGAGCGCTGGGCGAACTCCCGCGGTCCGGTGATCCCGGCCGCGGTCAGGGCGGCGCCGCTGACCAGGGCGGAGTGGCCGTCGTAGAGACGCAGGAAGGCGGGGGCGCCGTCGAGCACGTCCTCGACGAGGTCGCGGTGGACGGGGCGGCCGCCGAACGCGTTGTGGTCCAGGCCCCAGCCGACGACCCAGCCGTCGATCCGGTCGGCCGTGCGCAGCGCCGCGCGCAGGGCGTCCAGGTCCTGTACGCCGGTGAGGTCGGCACCGGATGCCATCTGGAGGCCCCAGACGGGGTGGCTGTGGGCGTCGGTGAGGCCGGGCGTCACGGTGGCGCCGCGGAGGTCGAGCCGTTCCGTGGCGGGGCCCTGCCAGTCCCTGACCAGGGTGTCGGTGTCGCCCACCGCTGCGATGCGGCCGTCCTTCACGGCCAGGGCGGTGGCCTCCGGCGTGAGCGGGTCCATGGTGCGGATGTGGGTGTCGGTGAGGAGGAGGTCGGCGGATGGCATGTGGGGCGTCTCCGTTGGGGCTGTTGCGTCTGCCGGGTTGCTGATGCGTCGGCGGGTGCGGGTCTGTCGTGGCTGGTCGCGCAGTTCCCCGCGCCCCTAGTGTCCGAACCGTTCGTAGGTCGTCGGGCGGGTGCGCTTGAGTCGCCACGCCAGTGCCAGGCCGATGACGAAGACCGCGGGGGCCACTGCCATCAGGGCGCCGTTGACCAGCGGGGACGCTGCCGTGAACAGGTCGATGTGGGTGGCCACCAGAGTGATCGCCGCCGCCAGGAGGAGGGTCGCGGCCACGGGGGCCACCACCGTGCGCCACACGCCCTCCTGGTGCGTGACGCGGCGGAAGAAGAACGGGACCGCGAGGGCGGCGAGGAGCTGGAGGGCCATCAGGCCCAGCATTCCCGGGGTGTTGACCCAGAGGAGGAGCTGGTCGTACGGATCGGCGCCGGCCGCCCAGAAGCCGAGCACGACGACCGCGCCGAGGACGGTCTGCGCGGCCCCGGCGACGTACGGGGAGCGGTGCTTGGGGTGGATGCGGGCGATGGCGCGGGGCAGCACGCCCTCGTCGGCGAGGGCGAGGCCGTAGCGGTTGATGGCGTTGTGGAAGGCGAGGAGGGAGGCGATGACGCTGGTGACGATGAGGACGTGCATCAGGTCGGCCGCCCAGCCGCCGACGTAGGTGGTGATCGCGGTGAAGAAGAGGCCTCCCGGGTCGCTGCCCGCCGCCTTCACGACGGCGGCGTCGCCGAAGGACTGGATGGCGATCCACACGGTGAAGGCGTAGAAGAGGCCGAGGAAGCCGACCGCGATGTACGTGGCGCGCGGCACCGTGCGGTCCGGGTCGCGGGCCTCGCGGCGGTAGATGACGGTCGACTCGAAGCCGGTGAACGCGGCGAAGGCGAAGGCGAGGACGGCGGCGGTGCCGGGGACCAGGACGTTGCCGGGCGCGAAGGACGCGGCGGACAGGCCGTGCGCGCCGCCGTCGAGCAGCACCCCGGCGGCGAGCAGGACGAGGATGCCGGTCTCCGCGACGAGCAGCACGCCGAGGAGCTTCGCGCCGAAGTCTATGGAGCGGAAGCCGCCGTACCAGATGAGCAGCAGCCCGGCGAGGGAGACCGGGAGCCAGGGGACGTCGGCGCCGAAGAGGGCGTGCACGGTGTCCTGGGTGGCGGAGCCGAGGAGGCCGTAGACGCCGATCTCCATGCCGTTGTAGCCGACCATGGCGAGCAGGGCGGCGCCGATCCCCGCGGGGCGGCCGAGGCCCTGGGTGATGTACGCGTAGAAGGCGCCGCCGCCCTTCACGTGGCGGCTCATGGCGGTGAAGCCGACGGCGAAGACGGCGAGGGTGAGGCCAGCCAGGAGGTAGCCGGCGGGGGCGCCGATGCCGCCGAGGGCGATGGCGATGGGGGCGACGCCCGCCATGACGGTGAGCGGGGCGGCGGCGGAGACGACGAAGAAGGCGATGTCGGCGGTGCCGAGGGTGCCGGTGCGCAGGCCTGGTGGCGTGCTCGGCGGGGCGGACTGCGGGGAGGTCACGGACATGCGGAGGGGAGCCCTTCTGGCCGCGGCGACGTAAACCTAAAGGCTTTCGGTTTCGGCAATGTAACCTCCTGTTCGGGCTCACGGGAAGACCCGTTTTTCGAACGTGACGGAGGGACGCAGCGGATGGGACGGCCGAGCAAGCCACTCCTCGACCGGGCGCGCATCGCGACGACGGCGCTGGAACTCGTCGACGAGCAGGGCGACTTCAGCGTCCCGCAGATCGCCAGGCGGCTGGGTGTGCAGACGGGGTCGGTGTACCACCACGTGGACGGCCGGGACGGGATCGTGGAGCTGTTGCGGGAGCGGGTCGCCGCCGCGATCGACCCGGCGCCGCTCACCTCGGGGCTGCCCTGGGACGAGGCGATGGCGGCGTGGGCGCGTTCCTACCGTGCGGCGTTCGCCGCGCACCCGAGGGCGATCCCGCTCCTGACGACGAACCCGGTGCGGGCGCCGCGGGTGCTCGCACAGTACGAGCTGGCGGTGGCGCTGCTCCTGGAGTCGGGCTTCGCGCTCGCCGACGTGATGCCGGTGATCATCGCGATGGAGAACGTGGTGCTCGGTTCGGCTCTCGACATGGCGGCGCCCGAGGCCATGTGGGAACTGTCCGACGAGACACCGACCCCGCTGCTTGAGCGGGCCCTGGCCGCGGTGTCGGATGGCCGGACGAACGCGGCCTTCGACCTGGCCCTGACGGCGTTCATCACCCACTGCCACACCGTGCGGAGGACCTGAGAGAAAGGTTCCGCCATCAGGGGCGCCGGGAACTGCGCGAGAAGCCCCACGCACCCGCACCCGCGCCCGCCGGCGAACGGAACCCGGCAGACGCCCCCGCGACACCCCGCCCGACCGCCGGAGGCCTACGCCCCGTAGAAGCGCTCCTCCATCACGGCCCGGGCCCGCCGGGTGATCCGCCGGTAGTCGTCGAGCATGTCCCCGACGTGCCCCGGCCCGTACCCCAAGTACCGCCCGACCGCGCCGAGTTCCCGCCCGTCGGAGGGGAACGTGTCCCCCGCGCGGCCGCGCACCAGCATCACGGCGTTGCGCACCCGCGTGGCCAGCACCCACGCCTCGTCGAGGATCGCGGCGTCCTCGCCGGGGATCAGCTCCGCCGCGCACGCCGCGGCCAGCGCCTCCCGGGTCCGGGTGGTGCGCAGTCCCGGCTCCGCCCAGCCGTGCTGGAGCTGGAGCAGCTGCACCGTCCACTCGACGTCGGAGAGGCCGCCGCGGCCGAGCTTGGTGTGCAGGGTGGGGTCGGCGCCGCGGGGCAGCCGCTCGGACTCCATCCGGGCCTTGAGCCGCCGGATCTCCCGGATCGCGTCGTCGCCGAGGCCCTCCGCCGGGTACCGCAGCGGGTCGACCAGGTCGATGAAAGCCTGCCCCAGTTCCTTGTCGCCCGCGACGGGCTGGGCGCGCAGCAGGGCCTGCGACTCCCAGACCAGGGACCAGCGGCGGTAGTACGCCTCGTAGGACTTGAGGGTGCGCACGAGCGGGCCCGACTTGCCCTCGGGGCGCAGGTCCGCGTCGATCAGGAGCGGCGGGTCGGCGCTCGGCAGGGCGAGCAGCCGGCGCATCTCGGCGACGACCTTGTTCGCCGCCTGGGCGGCGTCGTGGTCGCTGACGCCCTCGCGGGGCTCGTGCACGAACAGGACGTCGGCGTCGGAGCCGTAGCCCAGTTCGTGGCCGCCGAAGCGGCCCATGGCGATCACCGCGAAGCGGGTGGGCAGGGTGTCGCCCCAGCCGTCGCGGACGACGGCGCGCAGCGTTCCGGCGAGGGTGGCGGCCGTCAGGTCGGACACCGCGCCGCCGACCCGGTCCACCAGTGCGCCCTGGTCGGCGACGGCGGGGGTGTCCTCGGTGCCGTACGAGGCGATGATGTCGGCCGCGCAGGTACGGAACAGTTCGCGGCGGCGCACCCCGCGGGCCGCCACCACGGCCTGTTCGCCGCCGTCCGCGCGGCCCACCGCGGCCATCACCTCCTGCTCCAGCGGGGTGTGCCCGCGCTGTTCGAGGCCCCGCTCGTCGCCGAGCAGCGCGACCGCCTCGGGGGCGCGCATGAGGAGGTCGGGGGCGAGGCGGCCCGCGGACAGCACCCGGGCCAGGTTCTCCGCGGCCGCGCCCTCGTCGCGCAGCAGCCGGAGGTACCAGGGGGTCTTGCCGAGGGCGTCGGACACCTTGCGGAAGTTGAGCAGGCCCGCGTCGGGGTCCGCCGAGTCGGCGAACCAGCCGAGCAGCACGGGGAGCAGGGTCCGCTGGATGGCGGCCTTGCGGCTGACGCCGGAGGCGAGGGCCTCCAGGTGCCGCAGGGCGGCGCT
The DNA here is from genome assembly GCF_024448165.1 of Streptomyces longispororuber. Lineage (GTDB taxonomy): Bacteria > Actinomycetota > Actinomycetes > Streptomycetales > Streptomycetaceae > Streptomyces > Streptomyces longispororuber_A. The sequence continues at coordinate 11,752 of NZ_JAMOLN010000020.1, read as the reverse complement.
GGGGTCCGCGTAGCCGAGGGCGACGAGCCGCTCGCGGGCCGCTTCGGTACTCAACCGGGTCTCGCCGGGGGCGAGTTGGGCGACGGAGTCGAGCAGCGGGCGGTAGAAGAGCTTCTCGTGCAGCCGGCGCACCACGGAGGTGTGGCGCTTCCAGGCGCGGCTGAGGTCGGTGAGGGGTTCGGTGCGCATGCCCATCGAGCGGCCGATGCGGCGCAGGTCCGCGTCGTCCTCGGGCACGAGGTGCGTGCGCCGCAGCCGGTAGAGCTGGATGCGGTGTTCGAGCGTGCGCAGGAAGCGGTAGGCGTCGTCGAGCTGGACGGCGTCGACCCGGCCGACGTAGCCGCCGTCGGCGAGTGCGGCGAGGGCGTCGAGGGTGGTCCCGCTGCGCAGCGACGCGTCGGCCCTGCCGTGCACCAACTGCAGGAGCTGGACGGCGAATTCGACGTCGCGCAGTCCGCCGGGGCCGAGCTTCAGTTCGCGGTCGACCTCGCCCGCCGGGATGTTCTCGACGACGCGCTTGCGCATCTTCTGCACGTCGGGCACGAAGTTGTCGCGCTCGGCGGCCTGCCAGACGAGCGGCGAGACGGCCGCGAGGTACGCCTCGCCGAGGTCGGGGTCGCCGGCCACCGGGCGGGCCTTGAGCAGGGCCTGGAACTCCCAGGTCTTGGCCCAGCGCTGGTAGTAGGCGAGGTGGGAGGAGAGGGTGCGGACGAGCGGGCCGTTGCGCCCCTCGGGGCGCAGGTTCGCGTCGACCGGCCAGATGGTGCCCTCGACGGTCGTCTCGGAGCAGATCCGCATCATGTGGGAGGCGAGCCGGGTCGCGGCCTGCACCGCCTTGCCCTCGTCGGCGCCGTCGGCCGCGTCGCCGACGAAGATGACGTCGACGTCGGACACGTAGTTCAGCTCGTGGCCGCCGCACTTGCCCATCGCGATCACGGCGAGCCGGCAGAGGGCGGCGTCGCCGGGCGCGGCGGTGCGCGCGATGGCCAGCGCCGCGCGCAGCGTCGCCGTCGCCAGGTCGGCCAGTTCGGCGGCGGTCTCGGTGATGACGGTGGTGCCGCAGACGTCGCGGGCGGCGATGGAGAGCAGGCAGCGCCGGTAGGCGACGCGCAGCGAGTCGGGGTCGGTGGCGTCCGCGAGCCCGCGCTCGAACTCCTCGACGCCCGGGTGCAGATCGCTCGGCTCGTACGTGACGAGCGCCTGCCAGTCGGCAGGGTGCCGGGCCAGGTGGTCGGCGAGGGCCTCGGAGGCGCCGAGCACGCCGAGCAGCCGGTCGCGCAGCGGCTTCGCCGTGACGAGGGTGTCGAGCAGTTCCCGGCGGCCCGCGTCGCCCGCCGCCCGCTCCTGCGCCTCGACGAGCCGGACCAGGCCGAGCAGGGCCAGATCGGGGTCGGCGGTGGCGCCGAGGGCGTCCAGGAGCAGCGGGTCGGAGCGCACGGTGGACAGCGCTTCGCTGTCGAGGAGCCGCTCCGCGCCGGACGGATCGGTGAATCCGTGCCGCAACAGACGGGTGAAGGTACTGCTCCGTCGCCCTCGCGGCACCGACATCCCGGCCTCCTGTTCGATCACACGCTGGCATGAGCCTACTGCGGTCCCGGCGGGACCGATGAGTTGTGACGGCGTGCGGAGTCGTTCTGATGAGGAGAGGATTCACAGGGCCGGAAGAAGGACCGTCGCCATGCCGCAGGATTCCCCGCACAGTTCACCGCACAGTTCACCGCACAGTTCACCGCACGGTGCCCCGCACAGCACCTCGCTCGACGCCCGCTACAGCTCGCCGGGCGCCGCCCCCGTCCCCTGGCCGGTGGCCGAGCGGCAGCTGGCCGCCGCCGAGCTGTTCTGGATCTCGACCGTACGGCCGGACGGCCGCCCGCACGTGACGCCGCTGCTCGGGGTCTGGCTGGACGGGGCGCTCCACTTCACGACGGGCGAGCGGGAGCGCAAGGCGCTCAATCTCGCGGCGAACCCGTACGTCACCCTCACCACCGGCAGCGACGCGTGGGCCGCCGGTTTCGACGTGGTCGTGGAGGGCGAGGCGGTGCGGGTCACCGCGGCCGACCGGTTGGGCGCCCTCGCCAAGGCGTGGGAGGGGAAGTACGGTCCGGCATGGCACTTCGAGGTCCGTGCCGACGGTGCGTTCCAGGGGCAGCAGGGCGCCTCCCTGGTCTTCGCGGTCGCGCCGCGCACGGTCTTCGGTTTCGGCAAGGGCGAACAGTTCACGCAGACCCGCTGGCGGTTCCAGTGACGCCTCCAGTGACGCCTACGAAAGGACAGGCCATGGAGTGGACCCTCGAAGTGGTCGTCGTTCCCGTCTCCGACGTGGACCGGGCCAAGGAGTTCTACGCGGACAAGGTGGGCTTCAAGGTCGACCTGGACAGCCAGGTCGCGCCCGGCGTCCGCATCGTGCAGATCACGCCGCCCGGCTCCCGCTGCTCCATCGCGCTGACCGAGGGCCTGCCGGGCGCGCCGGGCCAGGACGCGATGGCGCCCGGCTCGCTCACCGGGCTCCAGGTGTGCGTCACGGACATCGCGGCCGCCCGGGAGGAGCTGGTGGGGCGCGGTGTGGAGGTGAGCCCGGTGCAGCACGCCGGGCCCGAGGGCTGGACGGAGGGACCCGGCGGCGAGGCGTGGAACTCCTTCATGTTCTTCACGGACCCGGACGGCAACGGCTGGACGGTGCAGGAGGCGCCGTCGCCGCTGTCCGAGCGGTAAGCGTTCACCCACGCTTCATCCGGCGGAACCGGACGACGTGACTCAGGGGATTCTTGGCGTGTGCATGCTCTGGCCGCACCGCCAAGATCCCCGCTCCTCCCCCTCATCGGAGGTCTCACGTGTCCGGCAGAACATTCCTCGGGCGTGCCCGTGGCAAGGTGCTCGCCTCTGCGCTCGCGCTGGCGGCGGCCGCCACCGGCAGCTGGCTCGCCCTCACCGGCTCCACCCCGGCGCACGCCGCGTCGACGGTCCCCACCCCCGACCACACGGTCGTCGTGGTCTTCGAGAACCACGCGTACAGCCAGGTCATCGGCTCCTCCAGCGCCCCGTACATCAACAGCCTGAGGACGGGCGGCGCCAACCTCACCGCCTCGTACGCCGAGACCCACCCCAGCCAGCCCAACTACTTCGCCCTGTTCTCCGGCTCCACGCAGGGCGTCACGGACGACAGCTGCTACACGCCCGGCTTCTCCTCCGCCCCGAACCTGGCGTCGGAGCTGATCGCCGCGGGCAAGACGTGGGGCAGCTACAACGAGGGCCTGCCGAGCCAGGGTTCGACGACCTGCTCGTCCGGCGACTACGCCCGCAAGCACAACCCGTGGTTCGGCTTCAGCAACGTGCCGACTTCGTCCGCGAAGACCTTCGCGCAGTTCCCCTCGGACTACTCGACGCTGCCCCAGGTCTCCTTCGTGGTCCCCGACCTGTGCAGCGACATGCACGACTGCTCGGTCAAGACGGGCGACACCTGGCTCAAGGACAACCTGGGCGCGTACGCGACCTGGGCGAAGGCCCACAACAGCCTCCTCGTCGTCACTTTCGACGAGGACAACCGGCTCAGCGGCAACAAGATCCCCACGGTCTTCTACGGGCAGCAGGTCACGCCCGGGGCCACCTCCTCGACGACCTACAACCACTACGACCTCCTGCGCACCCTGGAGGACATGCACGGCCTGACCTCGCACGCGGGCAACGCGGCGTCGGCCAAGGACATCACCGGCATCTGGACGTCGTGACATGTACGTAGCGGACAGCCGCGCCACACCGTCGGCGCCGACGTCCGCGGAGCCCGCCGCCCGGCCCCGTGCCGGGCGGCGGCGCGCCGTGGGCCCCACCGTGTTCGCGCTCGGCACGGTCAGTCTGATCACCGACGTCTCGTCCGAGATGGTGACCGCCGTCCTGCCCCTGTACCTGGTGGCGGGCCTCGGCCTCAGCCCGCTCGGCTTCGGCCTCCTGGACGGCGTCTACAACGGCTTCTCGGCGCTGGTCCGGCTGGTCGGCGGCCGGTTCGCGGACAGCGGCGGCGGCCGCCACAAGACGGTCGCCGTGCTCGGTTACGGCCTGTCGGCGCTGTGCAAGCCGCTGCTCCTGGTCGCGGGTTCGCTGCCGCTGATCGGCGCGGTCCTCGCCGCCGACCGCACCGGCAAGGGGCTGCGCACGGCGCCGCGCGACGCGCTGATCTCGCTGTCGAGCGAACCGGCCGCGCGGGGGCGGGCGTTCGGCGTGCACCGGGCGATGGACACGGCGGGCGCCCTGCTCGGACCGCTGGTGGCGTTCCTGATCCTGCGGTGGACCGTGGACGGGTACGACGCGGTGTTCACGGTGAGCTTCTGCGTGGCGGTGCTCGGGGTGCTGGTCCTGGTGCTGTTCGTGCCGTCGTCGCGGACCGCCGCGCCGGCCGCCGCCACGCCCCGGCCGGCCGCGAAACCGGACGTGCGCCCCCTGCTCCGGCCGACCGTCTGCGCCACGCTCCTCGGCCTGGCCACCGTCAGCGACGCCTTCGTCTATCTCCTCCTGCAGCGCCAACTCGGCGTTCCCGAGCGCTGGTTCGCGCTCCTCCCGCTGGGCACGGCCGCCGCGTTCCTGACGCTGGCCGCACCGCTGGGACGGCTGTCCGACCGGGTCGGCGCCTGGCGGGTCTTCCTCGGCGGCCACGTCGCCCTGCTCGCGGTCTACGGACTGCTCCTCACGCACGCGCACAGCCCCGTGCTGCCCTACGCGGTCCTGCTCCTGCACGGCACGTTCTACGCGGCGACCGACGGCGTCCTGATGGCGGCGGCCTCCGCGGGCCTGCCCGAGGCGCGGCGCTCGTCCGGCCTCGCCGTGGTCCAGACGGGCCAGGCGCTCGCCCGGTTCGGCTGCTCCCTCGGGTTCGGTGCGGCCTGGACCGCGTGGGGCGACCGGACGGCGCTCGGGTCCGCCGCCGTCCTGCTCGCCGGATGCGCCGTCGTCTCGTACGTGCTCCGGCCCACCACCCCTCGTACGGAAGCGAGCACATGACCATCCGCGGCAAGCTCACGATCCTCCTCGCGGCGGTGCTCGCGCTGGCGGCGGTGGCGACCGCCGCGGTGCTGCACGCGTCGGCCCGCGCCGACCGCAGGGACCAGGCCCGCCCCGGCGGGCCCGCCATCACCGCCGGCCCGGTCCGGCTCACCTCGGGGACCCGGGAGCTGGTGTTCCGCAACATGGCCTGGGGCCCGCACCGCGACGAGCTCACCACCACTCCTGCGGCGCGCCCCTCCGGCCCGCGCACGGCGACCGCGACCGGGCTCAAGTGCCTGCGCTTCCACGCCCGTTCGGGCACGGGCATCTGCCTCCAGGCGGTCCACGGCACGCTGTCCGACACCTACCGGGCCACCGTCCTCGACTCCGCCCTCCACGAGAAGGGGCACTACGCCGTCCCCGGCATCCCGTCCCGCGCCCGGGTGTCGCCGAGCGGGCGGTACGCGGCGTGGACGGCGTTCGTCGGCGGCGACAGCTACGCGGGCACGAACTTCTCGACGCGGGCCGCGATCCTCGACACGGCGACCGGCGTCCTCACCCCGTCCCTGGAGGCGTACGCGATCGTCAAGGACGGACACCGCTACCGCGCGCCCGACGTCAACTTCTGGGGCGTCACCTTCGCCGCGGACGACCGCCACTTCTACGCGACGCTCGCCACGCACGGGAAGACGTACCTGGTCCGCGGCGATCTGCGCACCCGCACGGTCACCACGCTCCACACGAACGTCGAGTGCCCGTCGCTCTCCCCCGACGGCACCCGGATCGCGTACAAGAAGCGCGTCCCCGGCCTGCCCGCGGACGCCCCTTGGCGCCTGTACGTACTGGACCTGGCCACCCTGCACGAGACGCCGCTGGCCGAGACCCGCAGCGTCGACGATCAGGCGGAGTGGAGCGACGACCGGCACGTGACGTACGCACTTCCGGGCGACTACGGCGCCGACCTGTACACGGTCCCGGCCGACGGCACCGGATCCGCGCGCGAAATCCTGACGGCGGCGGTGTCCCCCGCCTACCTTTGACCGATGGACATGACCCTGGAAGTGATCCCGCTCCCCGTCTCGGACATCGACCGGTCCAAGGCGTTCTACGTGGACAAGGTCGGCTTCCGCTGCGACGTCGACCGCGAGGTGATGCCGGGCTCCCGGATCGTCCAGCTCACCCCGCCCGGCTCCGGCTGCTCGATCGTCCTCGCCGAGGGCGTCCCGATCCCGACGGGCACCCCGGCCCCCGGCACGTACCACGGCCTCCAGCTCGTCGTCAGCGACATCAAGGCGGCCCGCGACGAACTGACGGCCCGCGGCCTGGAGGTCTCGGAGCCGGTCTCCTTCGGCCCGGACGACGGCGGCACGTTCATGCACTTCAAGGACCCGGACGGCAACGGCTGGGCGATCCAGGAGTACCGCAAGCGGGCGACGGTGCCGTTGCGCGACGCGCTGTAGCCCCGTCAGGGGCGCGCTCAGCCACGACGAAAGCCGCGGACGCACCTGCTCATCGACGAGCGGACGCGTCCGCGGCTTTCTTTGCGCGACTACAGCACCGGCAGATTCTTGCGCAGCTCGAACGCCGTCACCTCGGAGCGGTACTCCTCCCACTCCTGCTTCTTGTTCCGGAGGAAGAAGTCGTAGACGTGCTCGCCCAGCGTCTCGGCGACCAGTTCCGAGCGCTCCATCAGGGCGATCGCCTCGCCGAGGTTCTGCGGGAGCGGTTCGATGCCCATCGCGCGGCGCTCCGCGTCGGAGAGGGCCCACACGTCGTCGTCGGCGCCCGGCGGGAGTTCGTAGCCCTCCTCGATGCCCTTGAGGCCGGCGGCGAGCAGGACCGCGTACGTGAGGTACGGGTTGGCGCCGGAGTCGATCGAGCGGACCTCGACGCGGGCCGAGCCGGTCTTGCCGGGCTTGTACATGGGCACGCGGATGAGGGCCGAGCGGTTGTTGTGGCCCCAGCAGATGTAGGAAGGGGCCTCGCCGCCGGCGCCGGCGGTGCGCTCGGAGCCGCCCCAGATGCGCTTGTAGGAGTTGACCCACTGGTTGGTGACCGCGGAGATCTCGGCGGCGTGCTTCAGCAGGCCCGCGATGAAGGAGCGGCCGACCTTGGAGAGCTGGTACTCGGAGCCCGACTCGTAGAAGGCGTTCCGGTCGCCCTCGAAGAGCGAGAGGTGCGTGTGCATGCCGGAGCCGGGGTGCTCGGAGAACGGCTTCGGCATGAAGGTGGCCTGCACGCCCTGCTCCAGGGCGACCTGCTTCATGACCAGGCGGAACGTCATGATGTTGTCCGCCGTGGAGAGCGCGTCCGCGTACCGCAGGTCGATCTCCTGCTGGCCCGGCGCGCCCTCGTGGTGGCTGAACTCGACCGAGATGCCCATCGATTCGAGCATCGTGATCGCCTGGCGGCGGAAGTCCATCCCCACGTTCTGCGGGGTGTGGTCGAAGTAGCCCGAGTTGTCGGCGGGCGTGGGGCGCGAGCCGTCGAGCGGCTTGTCCTTGAGGAGGAAGAACTCGATCTCGGGGTGGGTGTAGAAGGTGAAGCCGAGGTCGGAGGTCTTGGCGAGCGCGCGCTTGAGGACGTAGCGCGGGTCGGCGAAGGACGGGGAGCCGTCGGGCATGAGGATGTCGCAGAACATCCGGGCCGTGCCGGGGGCCTCGGCGCGCCACGGCAGGACCTGGAAGGTGGCCGGGTCCGGCTTGGCGATCATGTCCGACTCGTAGACCCGGGCGAAGCCCTCGATGGCGGAGCCGTCGAAGCCGATTCCCTCGTCGAAGGCCTGTTCCAGCTCGGCCGGGGCCACGGCCACCGACTTGAGGAAGCCGAGCACGTCCGTGAACCACAGGCGAACGAACCGGATGTCGCGCTCCTCCAGAGTCCGGAGCACGAATTCCTGCTGCTTGTCCATCTTCCGCTTCCACCCATCCTTGCTGGTCAGGCCGCCTGCTCCCACGCTGCGGGAAGTCGATCAGGGGACGTCGAAGGGCCTGCTCACATCCCACCACACGCCCGTTTCGTGCGCGTTGCCGACCATGATCATCCTTGATCGGCCGGTGTTGTGTTCATAGTGCCTGTTGAACCCCCCAGGGCCATAGTGCCTGCCGTTCGGTACGCCGACGACAGCGGGCCCGGAGACGTCCTCCCCACCGGCCCTTTTCCCCACTACGATCAGCGGACCCGCCCGTCTCATCCTTTTCACCGAAGGACATTCCATGGGTTCCGCCAAGAACACGTCCAGCGCATCCTCCGCGTCCCGCAGGGACCGCATAGAGGAGATGCGCCGAGCCGAGCGCTCCCGCGAGCGCCGGGGCCGGATCGCCGTCGTCGCGGTGAGCACCGTCGTCGTGGCCGCCCTGATAGGAGTCGGCGCGTGGGCCGTGACCAAGGGCGACGACTCCGGCTCCGACCAGGCGGACTCGAAGGCCGCGGCCGACTCGGGGAAGTTCAGCTACGACAAGGCGGGCGTGGGCACGTGGAGCGGCAAGCTCACCCGTAACCACGTGGCCAAGAAGGTCGCCTACCCGATGACGCCCCCGGTGGGCGGCGACCACAACCAGGTGTGGATGAACTGCAACGGCGACGTCTACGAGAAGGCGCTCGCGAACGAGAACGCAGTGCACTCCCTGGAGCACGGGGCCGTCTGGGTGACGTACACCGACAAGGCGAGCGCGGCCGACGTGAAGGCCCTGCAGACCAAGGTCAAGGCGACCCCGTACTCGCTGATGAGCCCGGTGCAGGACCAGAAGGACCCGATCATGCTCAGCGCGTGGGGGCACCAGCGGACGGTGAAGAGCGCCTCGGACCCGGCCGTCGCCTCGTTCTTCTCGACGTTCGTGCAGGGCAAGCAGACCCCTGAGCCGGGCGCCGCCTGTACCGGCGGTCTCGCGCAGTGAGGCGTCGTACGGGGTGGCTGGCGTCGGCCGCAGCGGCGGTGCTCGTCGCGGGCGGCGCCGTCACGTACGCCGTCGCCGACGGGGACGGCGGGCCGAACGACCTGAAGGTGCCGGCGGCCGAGTCGGCGGACGCCGGGTTCGCGCGCGACATGGCCGTGCACCACCAGCAGGCCGTGGAGATGTCGTACATCGTGCGCGACCGGACGAAGGACGAGGACGTGCGCCGCCTCGCCTACGACATCGCGCAGACCCAGGCCAACCAGCGGGGCATGCTGCTCGGCTGGCTCGATCTGTGGGAGCTGCCGAAGGTGTCCGAGAAGCCGCCCATGGCCTGGATGGGCATGGCCGACATGCCCGCGGGCGAGGACGGTGCGCTGATGCCGGGGATGGCCACCAACACCCAGCTGGACCAGTTGCGTTCGGACAGCGGCCGGCGGGCCGAGGTGCGGTTCCTGCGGCTGATGATCGCGCACCACAAGGGCGGCGTGCACATGGCCGAGGGGTGCGTGAAGCGGTGCGAGGTGGGGGCCGAACGGCGGCTGGCGCGCGGCATGGTGGCCTCGCAGCAGTCCGAGATCGACCTGATGACCGGGATGCTGAAGGAGCGCGGCGCCACGCCGTGAGCCTGCGGACCCGGCCCAAACCGGTCCATCCCGACCGGACTTGAACCGTACTTGAACTGGCTTGATCTGACTTGACGCCTTCTTGATCGACCCATTCCCCTCACGTGAACGCTTCCTGACGAGAGTGGGCCCCCTGCGTGTGCATCACGCATGCATCTCACCCAGGGGGTTCCACCTTGAGATCCACGAGATCCATCCGCATCGCGGCGACGCTGCCGCTCATCGCCGGCGCCCTGGCGCTCGTCTCCCCGGTCGCCCAGGCCGACACCGGTGGCCGCGACACCCTCTCCGGCACCCGGCCGCTGTGGGCCACCGGCTCCGCCGACCAGGGCTCCACCGCGAACGGCAACCGGGTCAACGCCCGTGTGTACCTGGCCGGTCGGGACGCCAAGGGCCTCGCCGCCTACGCGAAGGCCGTGTCCGACCCGTCCTCCGCCTCGTACGGCAAGTACCTGAGCGCGGACCAGGCGCAGGCCCGCTTCGGCGCCACGAAGCAGCAGACCGCCGACGTCACGGCCTGGCTGAAGTCCGCGGGCCTGACCGTGACCGGCAGCACCGCGCACTACATATCCGTGTCGGGCGACGTGAGCGCCGCCGAGAAGGCGTTCGGCACGCAGCTGCACAACTACGCCAAGGGCACGCACACCTACCGCGCCCCGTCCGCCGCCGCGTCCGTGCCGGCCTCGCTCGACGGCGCCGTGCTCACCGTCACGGGCCTGGACAGCGCCCCGCACACGGTCGACCACCAGGACCAACTGCCGCCGCCGGACGCCGTGTTCCGCAACGCCGGGCCGTTCTCCTCGTACTACGGCTCCAACGTCGCCAAGACCCTCCCGGACGCGAACGGCACGAAGGTCCCGTACGCCGTGAAGGGCTACACCGGCAAGCAGCTGCGCGCCGCCTACGGCGCGGGCAAGGCCACCGGCAAGGGCGTGCGGGTCGCCATCACCGACGCGTACGCCTCGCCGACCATCGCGAAGGACGCGGCGACGTACGCGGCCAAGAACGGTGACGCGCCGTACGCGAAGGGCCAGTTGAAGCAGGTCCTGCCGAAGAACTACACGAAGACCGAGGAGTGCGGCGCGGCCGGCTGGTACGGCGAGGAGACCCTCGACGTCGAGGCCGTGCACGCGGTGGCGCCGCAGGCGGACATCACGTACGTGGGCGCGTCGTCCTGCTACGACGACGACCTGCTGGACTCGCTGAACACGATCGTCGACAAGCACCTCGCCGACATCGTCTCCAACTCGTGGGGCGACATCGAGGCCAACCAGACGCCCGAACTGGCCGCCGCCTACGACCAGGTCTTCCAGCTCGGCGCGGTCGAGGGCATCGGCTTCTACTTCTCCTCCGGCGACAACGGCGACAACGTCGCCTCCACCGGTACGAAGCAGGTCGACACGCCCGCCAACTCGGCGTGGGTGACGGCGGTCGGCGGCACCTCGCTGGCCGTCGGCAAGGGCGACACGTACAAGTGGGAGACCGGCTGGGGCACGCTGAAGGCCAACCTGTCGGCGGACGGGAAGAGCTGGACCGACTTCCCCGGCGCGTACACCTCCGGTGCGGGCGGCGGCACCAGCAAGACCGTCCCGCAGCCCTCCTACCAGAAGGGCGTCGTGCCGGGTGCGCTCGCGAAGGCCAACGGCGGCGTGAACCGCGTCGTCCCGGACATCGCGGCCATCGCCGACCCCAACACCGGTTTCCTGGTGGGCCAGACGCAGACGCTGCCCGACGGGTCGCTCGGCTACGACGAGTACCGCATCGGTGGGACGTCGCTGGCGGCGCCGGTCATCGCCGGTGTGCAGGCGCTGGCGCAGCAGACGCGGGGCGGGCACCCGCTCGGTTTCGCCAACCCGTCGATCTACGCCCGGTACGGTTCGCCGCTCTACCACGACGTGACGGACCACCCGGTCAAGGGTGAACTCGCCGTGGCGCGGGTCGACTTCGCCAACAGCTACGACGCGTCGGAGGGGCTGCTCACCTCCGTGCGCAGCCTCGGCGAGGACGCTTCACTGAAGGCGGTCCGCGGCTACGACGACGTGACGGGTGTCGGTTCGCCGGCCCCGGGCTACGTGACGTCGTTCCGCCGCCACTGAGCCGTCTGCCGCGTTCTGAGCAGTAGCCACCGCGCCCCTGAGACGCACACTCCGTGCGCTGTCTCAGGGGCGCGTCACGTGGGGGAAGGCGCGGCGAAGCCGCAGGCCTTCAGGGGCGCGGGGAACTGCGCGAGAAGCCCCACCGGCCCGCACCCGCCGACGAGAC
>NZ_JAMOLN010000002.1 GCF_024448165.1 Streptomyces longispororuber | reverse complement strand
CCCCCGCAGCGCATGCACCAGGGTGTGCCCGTCGAGGTCGAGCGGGGTCAGGTCGCGGACGAACCGGCGCGCTTCGGCCAGCGCGCGGCCGGCGCCCGCCAGGGCTTCGCGGACGTGAGCGGTCACCGCACCGCACCTCGTCGCCCTCGTCCGAGCCGGCGCCCGCTTCGAGAACGGCCTCCTGGTCGAGCGCGACGAGACCTTCGCAGCCTGATCGCACGTCACCCGAAGGACACCGAAGGACAATTGCTCTCGCCGCCAACCTTCCTGCCCCCCCGGCTCCTCCAACGCGGCACGTGTTCGCCTACTTGGAACCGGCCACGCTCGCGTTCAGCGGCTTCATCAGATCCAGCGCCTGGCCGTCGCCGATGGCGGCCACCTGGTGAATAACTACCCAATTGGCTAGGTTGCCGCCACCTCATCCGATACTCCCAGAGGGGTGGCAGCCGTGCGGCAACAGCACAAGACCTTCCAGGCGATCGAGGTCGGCGACGGCGGCGACGGGCGGTGGGCCGCATACGCCCGGGCCCTGTGGCAGGAGATGGCGGGCCTGCTGACTGAGGAGGGCCGGACTCCCAAGGGCGCGGACCGTATTCGGGCGCTGTTCCGTGCGCACATGCCGGAACTGGTCCCGGTTCTGAACCGCCTGACCGGCCAACTCGACCGGCCCGAGGCAGAAGCCTTCCTCACCCACGCCGCACTGCGGCCGTTCTCCCAGGCCTGCACCCAGATCGGCCAGAACGGCACGCTGCTGCGCAACTACGACCTGCCGCCCGACCAGTGCGAGGGGACCATCGTCTCCTCCTGCTTCCTGCGCCCCGTGATCGGAATGCAGGACATGCTGTGGGGCTTACAGGACGGGATGAACGACGCCGGTCTCACCATCTCGATCACCTGGGGCGGACGTTCCGTCTACGGACGAGGCTTCTCCATTCTCATCGTGGTGCGCTACCTGCTGGAGACGTGCGACACCGTCGATGAAGCGGTCGGCAGGCTGTATTCCCTGCCCATCGCCGTCCCCCAGAACCTCACCCTTGTCGATCCCACCAAGGCGGTGACGGTGTTCGTGGGGCCGGACATATCGCCGACGGTGGCGCCGGATGCCTGCGCCGCCAATCACCAGCACCTGCCGGTGACCGACGAGCAGGAGCGGGCCCTGCGGACGCAGGAGCGGCTGCGCGCCATTCGCGCCGCGGGTGCCGACGTGGCGGCGATGCTGAAGCCGCCGCTGTATCGATCCGTCGACGAGCAAGGGTCAAGAACGCTCTACACAGCCCACTACCGGCCCACCGAGGGCCACGTGACGTACTACTGGCCCGGCGAGTCCTGGCAGCAGTCCTTCGGTGACTTCATACCCGGATCCCGCACCGTGACCTTGGGCCGGGCCAGCTGAGAGGCTTTCCGGACCCCCGCTCACCCCTGCACGAAGATCTTGGCAGCGCAGAAAGCCGAAAGGAGGTACTCCAGGCATGTCTGCGACCCCGCGACCGAAAAGAACGGCAGAGTCTGCGGAGCAACAACACGCATCTCACGCCTGCTTGGTCCCATGAAAGGGAAACGGACATGAAGTACCGCATGCGTCCCGGCTTGGTCGTGGCATCGGCTCTCCTCGGCGCCGGCCTCGTGACGACCTCCGCGGCCTCCGCGGCCCCCGCCACCTCAGCACAGGGCACGGCCCCGGCCTGCGTCAAGCGGGACGTCATCAAGCACCGAAAGTACGTGAAGGTCGCCAACAACTGCAGCGAGACCATGCATCTCAAGGTCGTTATCGACTGGGGCAACGACTCGCCATGCCTCACCTACCAGCCCGGAGAGCAGTGGGAGTGGAACTGGGGCCGCGGCTCCTACGGCAAGGTCGTCACCTGCTGAACTGATCAGACAGACGGTGAAACGGACGTGGGGCATCGCGCAGCCAGCCGCGATCAATGAGTCTGACCCGCCTCCCTCACAGTCGTTCCAGCCCTGGCCCGCACGGTGACATCGAATCCCGGCGCCTCGTCGACCTGGCGGACCTCACCGCACTGAGCGTTCCAATGCGGCCCGATGATCGGAAACCCACTGATACGCCGTCTGGACCTGCGTCACCACCCCTGCGTCCCGCAGCCGGGCCATGGCGAAGTCACCCGCATCGGCCTGGGTCTTGATGCCCCGCCAGCATCGGTCCTGCCACCACAGAATCGTGGGCACGAGACGTTGCCGGTCCAACAGCACGTAGCTGTCAACGATCAGCCTCATGCGCCGGGCCGCCTCCTCGACGTCGGTGACCGAAGGGCCCAGATCGAGGTACTGCCAGCAGACATGAGCGATGTCGTGGATCCGCGCGCCCGGCGCAGCAAGGTCCCAGTCGATGAATGCCGCCGGGCGAAGCTCGCCAGTGGACTGACGATAGACGGTGTTCTTGGGCGACAGGTCGTTATGACATACGACCTCTTGGTCTCCGGCCAGCGGGGTGCCGGCCGTCAGGTCGTGGAACTCACGCACGAGCCGGGCGACCGCCACCAGACTCTCGTCCGACGACACAGCAGCAGGTTGTCGCGGTTCCCATGCCACATGGCCATCGAGGTAACTGAGGACCTCACGGCCTTCGTCGTCCACACCGAGATGCCGCGGAGCACCACTCCAGCCACTGGCTTCAAGCAACCTCAGAAGATCACCCACGAACTTCGTTCGAACCGAAGCTGGACGGCGCACCGTCTCCCCTACACGAACAACCGCGTTGACAAAACCTCCGGGCAAAAACGACTCAGACATCTGCCCACCCTGCCTGATCATCACCTCCAGCACTCAACAACTTGTCCGGACGCCTGATCCACCGCGGAGACAACTACGGGCCGTGAGCCGAGACCGGAATCAGTCGGCGAGCAGGGCACGCATCCACCGGTCCTCGCGCTGCTCGATGTACTCCGCGTCGCTGCGCCAGGCGTTGCCGTGGCCTTCGGCCCACAGGGTCGCCCAAGGCTGGACGCCCCGGGCGGCCTGGCCGCGCAGGAAGTCGTGCATGGATCGCGTTCGACGCCCCAGCAGAGGCGCTACGTGACGGCGTTCGGCCTCGTCGAGGCCGTAGGCGTCGGCGAAGACCCGCAGCCGGGTCGCGGCGTCGGGACGTTGCCAGTCGGGATGCGCGGACAGCGGAATGAACCCGTGCATGGCGTACGCGACGTCCCACAGGCGGGAGCCGGGGCCGGCGGTGTCCCAGTCGATGAAGGCCCACTGCCCTTCGTCGCCGGCCACCAGGTTCCACGGTGCCAGGTCCTGATGGGCGATGATGTCGCTGCCCTCGGCGGGGATCAGCACCTGCCAGTGCGCGTCGGGCGGTGGCGCGAAGCCCTGCACGGCTTCGTGGAAGTCCCGGATCAGTCGCGCCACGTCGGCCAGGTGCCGCTCGGCGTCAAGCAGGGAGAACCGGTCGGGCCAAACCACGTTTCCCGGCATGAAGGTCAGGACTTCCCGCCCCTGATCGTCGATGCCCAGCGGCCGGGGCGCCGCCCGGTACCCCACCTCGTACAGGTGGGTCAGCAAGGCGTGCACAGCGGGGGTCCACGGCCCGCTCGGGCGGCGGACGGTATCTCCGACCCGGACGACACCAGCGCTGACGTTCCCACCGGACAACGGCTGTTCCTCACCATGCTGCACCGGCCCAGCATGTCCGATCAGCCCGCGGCGTTCACCCCCTTTGCAGTGATCACCGCAGGGCGCAGCTGGGCGACGGGACTCGTCCCGGTCCACACTCCGGGTCCTGTCGGGGATATCGCGCGGGGTAGCTCAGCTTCAGCAGGTCCTGTCGCCGCTGACCGAGGTACCAGTCGGCGGACTCGTCGAGATCGATGGTGGTTCTGATGACGGCGGTCTGGCTGGCGGCTGCCTCCGCGAGGACCTCTCCCCTTGGTGAGACGACCCTGCTGGGGCAGTGCTGGCGCGGGTCCGCCACGTTGGCGGCCAGGACGAACCGTTGGTTCTCGGCAGCGCGGCTGATGAGGTGACTGCACCAGACTCCGGCAGGCTCGGAGGGGTTGGCCGCATGGGTGAGGTAGATGAATGCCTGGGCCCCGCGGTCGGCCAGATGCTGCCATTGTTCGGGGAAGCGGATCTCCCGGCAGATCTGAACGCCGAGCGTGATGGGTCCGCCTGCTAGGTCAGGAGATCCGAGAATCAGGCCCTAGTGGGCAAAGACAGTGCTGGCCAGGGCGACGTGAATCGCAGTGCCGCCGAGGATGCTGAGCAGCGCGTTGCGGCGCCACAAGTGCAATCCGATCGTGACGGTCAGGGCTACGAGTGGGGCCAGAGCCCGAGGCTGGGAGATGGGCAGGTCACGCAGGCAGTAGACCACCAGGATGATCATGACTCCGGCGGGCATCCGGGTGCTCAGGGTCTGAATGGTGCGGCTGGAGCGCATGGGTGCGAGCGCGGCGAAGGGCAGCGCGCGCAGGGCCCAGGTGACGGCCGCGGTGACCACGATCGCGGAGATGGCGTAGCGGGCGTCAGGCACGGCGGGGACTCCTGTGGGTCAGGTGGCGGTGGATCAAGAACCCGGCGGTGAACAGGGCGAAGGCGACGAGGAGCTGCTGGCCGGGGAAGAGGATCCGGGCGGCCAGGGCGCTGAGGAGCGCGACGACGGGGGTGGGCAGGTCACCACTCAGTCCGCGCAGGGCCTCAAGGGCGAGGACTGCGAACAGGGCGGTCAGGGCGAAGTCCAGACCGCGGACACCCTCCGGGATGAGGGAGCCGAGCAGGGCACCGGCGGTGGCGCCGGCAACCCAGTACCCGTGCAAGAAGAGCTGCAGGCACAGAATGCGCCGGCCGGACCAGGATCGGGCTTCGCCGGTGGCGGCCAGGGCGTAGGCCTCGTCGCACAACGCGAAGGTGCTGTACGTCTTCGCCAGACGCCCTCGCACGTGATGCAGGGGGAAGGACAGCGCGTAGAAGCCGTGCCGGAGGTTCACCATGAAGGCAGCCAGGGCGATCGACGCGAGCGGAGTCACCGCGGTGACCAGGCCGATCAGCAGGAACTCGAACGATCCGCCGAAGATGACCGCCGCGGACAGCGCCGCCCACCACCAGTCGAGACCGGACTGCACGGCCAGAGCCCCGAAGGCCAGTCCGAGCGGGACAAACCCGAGACCCACCGGGAGTGAGTCCGCGAAGGCGCTCCGCGCCTCGGATGGCGTCCTGGGCGTGAGGTCGGGCCGCGACCGACCGTCGGCAGCGGCAGAAGATATACGCATGGAGACATTTTAGAAAAGATTACACCTCATATGGTTGCCGATCATGACCCTATGATCTAGAAATGAGCAATGAACTGAGCACTGATGCAGTAGATCGTGAAATTCTGTTTCACCTACGACAGGACGGCCGACTGACCAACGTCGAGCTGGCCAAACGGGTCGGCCTGACTCCCCCGCCCTGCCTGCGCCGGGTCAAGCGCCTGGAAGAGGCCGGCGTCATCGCCGGCTACCGGGCCGTCCTGGACCCGGCTGCACTGGGCCGCGAACTCGAGGTACTCATCGACGTCGAGATCTACGCCCAGGACCGCAAGAGCTTCGAGGAATTCGAGGGGACCGTGGCCGCCTACGAGGAGGTCGTCGAGTTCCGTCGCATGTACGGTCGCCCCGACTACTTCCTCCGGGTCGCCGTCACCGACCACGCCGCCTACGAAGCCTTCCTCACCGGCAAGTTGAGCGGCCTGCCCGCCGTACGGCGCCTCGAGTCCCACCTCACCATGAAGAAGATCAAGACAGACTCCTGACCGGCGGCCACCCGCCCCGAGCACCCCTCGCCGCCAGGAGGCCTGCCTGAGGTCCGGGTGCTGCCCGGTGGACCGGCTGGATCACCCGGGCGTACGCCCTCACGTGAGGCACTGAGCACCTCGTACGACAGAGCGGCCCCCGCCGGGTGGTGCCATCCGGCGGGGCCGTTCTCCGGCGAAGATCCATGAGAGTCCCACCT
The DNA here is from genome assembly GCF_024448165.1 of Streptomyces longispororuber. GTDB lineage: Bacteria > Actinomycetota > Actinomycetes > Streptomycetales > Streptomycetaceae > Streptomyces > Streptomyces longispororuber_A. Next base: position 121,999 of record NZ_JAMOLN010000002.1, on the reverse strand, counting down.
GGGCTCACCGACCTCCACTGGCTGCTGCATGGAACCTCGTCAGCGCAAAGATGATCAGGAGGTCGATGACCATTACCGGGATCGCCCACACCGGATAGTAGGGAACGAACATGAACTGGGTGACCAGACTGATCGCCGCCACGACTACGCCGGCCCCGCGGCCCCAGCTCTTGTTCATCAGGATGCCCAAGCCCACCACGACGAGCGCCACTCCGACCACGAGGTGGATCACGCCCCAGGTGGTGAGACTGAACCGGTACGCGTAGTGGGATGAGGCGGCGAACACATTGTCCGCCGCGATGCCGGAGGCGCCCATGAGAATGCTGAGCGGGCCGCTGAGCATCAGCATGGCTCCGGCGAACGCGGACGGGCCGTTGATCGTTTCGCTGCCGGGCCCATCGTGCCCGAGCGGTGACTTGTCCGGCATCGCTGTCATGGCCGTGGCCTTCCTCTCCGGCGGGGCCACCGACGCATCATGCCCACGCGAAGCCGGCCACGTTCCCCTGTCAGGATCTCCGCAACTCTTCGGCACCGCGACTGCAACTCCGGCGTCGAAGAGCCGCCGGCCATGACTGCGCTGCAGGGTTCGGCCTCGGCTGCGGGCTGGAGTACGCGTTCGATACCGTCAGCAGCGCTCCACCCACCGCGGAAGAGCCACCGCGCGTTCGCGAACAAGCCCCGTTGCCCCGACCGCCTGGGAAGGGTGGTGGTCAGTAGGCCACCGGTTCCCGGATGAGGGGGCAGGTCATGCAGTGCCCGCCACCCCTGCCCCGGCCCAGTTCCGCACCGACGATCTCGATGACTTCCACGCCGGCCTTGCGCAGCAGTGTGTTGGTCTGGGTGTTGCGGTCGTACGTGAAGACGACTCCCGGTTCGAGGGCGACGGCGTTGTTGCCGCTGTCCCACTGCTGACGCTCGGAGGCATACACGTCTCCACCGGTCTCGATCACCTGCAGCTTGGGCAGACCGAGCGCGCCCGCGACGACGTCGGTGAAGGGGCGGGACCCTTCGTCGGTGAGGTCGACGGGGAAGGCGCCGCTGCCGGGGCGCAGGGAGAAGGTGTGGACGGCGTCCATGATGCGGGGGTAGAGGGTGACGATGTCGCGGTCGGCGAAGGTGAGGACCGTGTCCAGGTGCATGGCGGCGCGGAGCTTGGGCATGCCGGCGACGACGACATGTTCGGCGGCGCCTTGCTCGAACAGGGCGGCCGCGACCTGGGTGATGGCCTGGCGGGAAGTCCGCTCGCTCATGCCCATCAGGACGACACCGTTCCCGACGGGCATGATGTCGCCGCCCTCGAACGTGGCCTGTCCCCAGTCGCGTTCGGGATCTCCCCACCACACGGTGGCATCTTTGAAGTCGGGGTGGAAGGTGTAGACGGCCTTCATCAGCAGCGTCTCGTCGTGGCGGGCCGGCCAGTACAGAGGGTTGAGGGTGACACCGCCGTACAGCCAGCAGGTGGTGTCCCGGGTGTAGAGGGTGTTGGGCAGCGGCGGCATCAGGTACTCGCGTACGCCGGTCGACTCACGTGCCAGGGCGACGTACCCGGGTCGGAACTCGTCCGGGAGGTCGGTGGTGGCCAGGCCGCCGATCAGGAACTCCGCGAGCGGGCGCGGCTCCAGGGTTTCCAGGAACGCGCGGGTGGAGTCGACCAGTCCCCCGCCGACCTCGTTGGTCACGATCTTGCGGTCGAGCAGCCAGTCTCGTGCCCCGGGTACCGCCATCGTCGCTGCCAGCAGATCGTGCAGCTCGACGACCTCGACCCCGCGCCCGGTGAGCTTGTTCACGAAGTCGGCGTGGTCGCGCTGGGCGTTGTCCACCCACATCACGTCGTCGAAGAGCAGATCGTCCGCGTTGGTCGGCGTCAGCCGGCGATGTGCCAGTCCCGGCGCGCACACGAGCACCTTGTGGAGTCTGCCCACCTCCGAGTGGACACCCAGCGGGGTGGGGATCGTGCTGTCACTGGTCATGTGTCGCCCTTTCCGACGATGGTCGAGGGTGTTGCGGGTGCGTGGTGCACGGGGCTCGGTTCAGAGGCTGATCCAGCCGGCCGCCAGGGCAATCACGCCCATGACGGCGCCTGCGACCGATACGGCGCAGATGACCAGTTCTCCGGAGGAGAACAGACGTCGGCCCTGCTCGCGTCGGGCCATGACGAACAGGACGGTGGCCGGGGCGTAGATGATGAACGAGAGCAGGACGAACCTGAGCCCGGCCGCGTACAGCAGGAATGCCGAGTAGAGGGTGGCGAGGAGAGCAGCGGTGAGAACCCGCCCGGTGGCCTTTCCTTCCGCAAGAGGGTCGGGCAGGAGGGAGATCTTCAACGCGAAGGCCGCGGCGAGCAGGAACGGGATGAGGGTCAGCGCGCTGGTCAGATCGAGTGCGAAGTTGAACGCGTCGTCGGAGAACAGGGTGATGATCAGCACGAGTTGGACCAGTACGGTGCTCATGACCAGGGCCGGCACGGGGACATCGTCCGCGGTGGCGCGGCGCAGGAAGCGCGGCATGTCGTCGTCCTTCGCGGCGACATACAGCACCTCGGCGGCCATCAGCGTCCAGGCGAGGTAGGCGCCGAGCACGGAAACGATGAGTCCGACGCTGACGAACACCTTGCCCCACGTCCCGACCGCGTGCTCCAGGACCCCGGCCATGGAGGGCTGACGCAGCTCGGCGATCTCACTCATCGGCATGATGCCGTACGACACGATCGTCACCGAGGCGAAGATGGCGAAGACACTCAGGAAGCCGAGCACCGTCGCCCGGCCGACGTCCGCACGTCGCTTCGCGTGGCGGGAGTAGACGCTGGCACCCTCCACGCCGAGGAAGACGAAGACCGTGGCCAGCATCGTGCCGCGGATCTGCTCGAACAGGGAACCGGCGTAGTCCGCGCCGCCCCAGTTCTCGGCGAACACATCGGTGTCCAGGTAGAAGAGCGCGAGGACGATGAACACGAGGATCGGCACAACCTTGGCGACGGTGACGATGCGGTTGATCGCCGCCGCCTCTTTGACCCCCTGTTTGATCAGCAGGAAGAACGCCCACAGCCCGATCGAGGACAGAACACCTGCGAGGACCGTGTCTCCTTCCCCCAGAGCGGGCCAGATGGCACCGATCGTCGACATGATCAGCACCCAGTACGTCACGTTGCCGACGCAGGCGCTGGCCCAGTAGCCGAACGCCGAGAAGAAGCCGAGGTATTCGCCGAAGCCTGCCTTGGCGTAGGCGTACACGCCGGCGTCCAGGTCCGGTCTGCGCACGGCGAGCGACTGGAAGACAAACGCCAGCATCAGCATGCCCGCACCCGCGATCGCCCAGGCGATCAACGCACCCGCGACCCCCGTCTCCTCCGCGAAGCGGCGGGGCAGCGAGAACACGCCGGCCCCGACCATCGAGCCGACCACCATGGCCGACAAGGTGGTCAGTGACAGCTTGACCGCCGGTGATCTTTCTTCAGCGTTTACGGACATGCGTCACGGCCCTTCATCACACAGTTGCGCGGCATACGGAGGCGGCTGTCAGGCGGAGGGGGCGGGCTTGTTCGTGTCGGTGCCCGGCTCCAGTTTTTCGATCTTGAAACCAGTGATGCCATACAGGACGCTGAGGGCTGGGCTGGCGTAGTTGAAGATCGCGTACGGCAGGTACGACAGGGTCGCTACGCCGAGCACGGCGCCCATGAACGCGCCGCAGGAGTTCCAGGGGACGAGCGGCGAGGTGACCGTTCCGCTGTCGGCGGCGAGCCGGGACAGGTTGGTGGGTGCCAGTTGTCGCTTCTCGAACTCAAGCCGGAAGACTTTCGACGGTAGGACGAGGGCGATGTACTGGTCGCCGGCGACGATGTTCAGACCGAAGGCGCTGGCGAAGACCGTCACATACAGGCGGCCGGTGCTCTTCGCCGACCGGACCATCGGGTCGATCAGTCGTCCGATGAGGCCGAACTCCTCCAGGAGAGCGCCGAAGGTCACGGCCCCGACGATCAGCCACAGGGTCAGCAGCATGCTGTCCATGCCGCCGCGGGACAGCAGCTGGTCGATCTCGCCGATGCCGGAGTTGATGGAGAAGCCGTTGGCCATAGCGCTCCAGATGCCCTTGAGCGACTCGACGACGACGTTGCCGGAGCCGGATACGAAATCCCGCATCACATCCGGCTGCAGCAACGCACCGAGGACTCCGGCGAACAGCGCGGAGTAAGTCAGTGCCAGGGCTGCGGGCACTTTGCGGATCGACAGAAAGCCCAGAAGCAGCAGCGGCAGAAGGTTGAGCGGGGTGATGTTGTAGATGCCGTTCAGGCTGCTGAGTTCGATCTGCTCGCCGACGGGGTTCGTCACGTCGGGGCCCTGGACCAGACCGATGACGAGGAACGCCGCGAAGGCGATGACGAACGCGGGGACCGAGGTCCACGCCTGCCGTTTGACGTGCTCGTAGACGTCCACCTTCACCATCTGCGCCGTGAGCACCGTTGTCTCCGACAGTGGGGACAGCTTGTCCCCGAGGTAGGCGCCGGAGATGACCGCGCCCGCGGTGATCGCCGTCGAGACACCGAGCATGTCCGCCACTCCGACCAGGCCGACCCCGATCGTCCCGGCCGTCGTCCACGAACTGCCGATGCTCAGCGCGATCACACCGCAGATCAGGGCTGTCGCCCCGTAGTACCAGCTCGGCGACAGGATCTGGATGCCGTAGTACACCAGCGTCGGAATGGTCCCCGACAGGTTCCAGACCCCGATCAGGGCGCCGACGGCCAGGAGGATGAACACGGCACTGGTGATGGACGCCAGTGCTCCCTGGCCGACCCTCTGCACGTCCTGCCACTGGTGCCCCATATGCATCGCGACCAGCGCGACGGACATCGCGCACAGCACCAGCGCGACCTGCAACGGACCGTCCAGGGCATCCAGCCCGAACAGCAGCAGCGCGCCCGCGACCAGCACCACGAGGACGCCCATCGGCAGCAAGGCGTCCGTGAGTGATGGCTCACGCACCTCGGGATCCGTCTGCCGCCTCTTACTGTCCTGCATCCGGCCCCTTACGAGTCAGGGGCCCGGGAACGCACCCCGCAATAAGGGAGGAATGTACCCATTGCTTATCCATTCGGCCCTTTCTGGCACCCGTGTCCTCCGGATCAGTACGAGATCACCAGCCCCAGGGCAACAGAAGCTGCACACGTCCAGCCGCGCACCCGCGACATCTCCCCCGCGAAGCGCCGGCGTTCGCCGGTCACGCCTTTGCAGGCATCCTGCGGCCTGGCCGACACGGAGAGCCTCCCCGACGGTTACGGCAGCTGCACGACATGACTCCGGCACGTCTGGCATGGATGTTCCATCCGACTGCGGCTGGGGCAGCCCGACTCGGTGTCCGTCGGTTCCGGTGGGCGGCCGTCAGTTTGGAGCAGTTCCAAGACGGCACGGTCGAGCTTGTCGAGTGATTCCATCGTTGTCACCCCCACCTTCTTTGAGATCGCTTGCTGAGCCCGATCGTTGCCGCTGCCCCAACGAGAATCGGCCTCGGGGTGCCCCCGTGATGGGTGGGGCCACGATGGGTAGGGCGGTCGGAGATGGTCGCGAACGTCGTCATCCGCGGGATCGACGGTTCGGATGAGTGGAACTGGCTGGACCGGACGCCACCGGTCGGGGTCACGGCGTTCCTGGGCGCTTCCCGAATCACCCGGGGCCGGCATTCCCCGGTGATGCCTCACTTGCGTTCCTTGTCCCGCCCGTTCGCCCATTGCCGTGCCGGAGTCTCTTGGTGACCAGCGACGACGTCCGCCTCCTCGGCGCATACGTGGCAGGCACAAGGCCATTTCATGAGATCACTGCTTCGACGCGGGGGTCCTTCGCATCGGCACCGGTCCTCGCCCTGCCAAGGATGCCCGTGCATGGCGCAGCGCAGCCCCGCCGCCCCCTGAAGGCCGGCGCCGTCTGGTCGGCCGCTGCCAGCACCTCCGATCGCCCACGTCGCCGTAGAGAGCCGGAGGTCGGCGCGTTCCTACCCGAGCTGACACCCGCACGGATGTGGGATCTCACGGCGCACGAGATCGCCAGAAACGTCCCTGCCCACGCGACATTCGGGAAGGCCGTCCACGGCCCTCTCGGTCCGATGATCAATCTCTGAGAGTTGAGGAACCACCTGTGAAGATCGCCGATTTCCCCGCGCCGGCGGCGCGGGCCAGCGTGGCCGCGGCCTTGGCGGAGGACCGGGCCGCCGACGACATCACCACCTTGTGGAGCGTCCCGGCCGGCCTGATCGCCACCGCCGAGATCAGTACCCGCCAGCCCGGTGTCGCCGCCGGACTGCCCGTGGTCCCCGAGGTCTTCGCCCAGACCGACGCCGAGGTCGAGGTCGAGGCTCTGGTCGCGGACGGCGGGCGGCTGCGGGCCGGGGACGTCCTGGTGCGGCTGACCGGATCGGCTCGCAGTCTGATCACCGCCGAGCGCACGGTGCTGAACTTCCTGCAGCGCCTGTGCGGCATCGCCACGGTCACCGACAGCTTCGTCCGAGCCTTGGACGGAACCCCGGCGCGGATCCTGGACACCCGCAAGACCGCCCCGGGACTGCGGGCGCTGGACAAGTACGCCGTCACCGCGGGCGGCGGCAGCAACCACCGGCTCACGCTGGCGGCGATGGTCCTGCTGAAGGAGAACCACATCACCGCGGCGGGCGGGGTGACCGCGGCGATCAACGCGGTCCGGAAGGGAATGGCCGATTCCGGGACGAGCGTACCGATCGACGTCGAAGTGCAGACCGTCGCGCAGGCCCGCGAAGCCATGGAAGCGGGAGCCGGCTGGCTCATGCTCGACAACATGGACGTGGCCGACATCGAAGAAGTGATGCGCATCAAGGCCGGCCGTTCCGGCGGTTCGGAGATCCTCCTGGAGGCCTCCGGCAACGTCACCCTGGACCAGGTTCGCGCCATTGCCGATGCCGGCGTCGACCTCATCTCGATCGGCGCCCTGACGCACAGCGCGCCCGCGCTCGACCTGACGATGCTGATCACGATGGACGCGCCGCCATGCCCGAGGTGACGATCGTCGACGCGTGCCGACGGCAGGGCCGGGGCGGCAGTCCGACCGCCGTTCTCGACGACGCGCCCTTCACCGATGCCGAGCGACGGCGCATCCCTGCTGCGACCGGCACCTCGCACGCGGTCTTCGTCGCTGCGACGGACGGCGAGGATCAGGCTCAACCCTCGTATCGGCTCCGGTTCTTCACCCGCGAAGGGGAACTGCCTGCCTGCGGTCACGGCACAGTCGCCACACTGGCGCTGCTCGCTCTGCGCCACAGCAGCGACGCCGACTACCGGGCCGCGCTGCACACCACGAATCGCGTATTCGAGGGCTGGGCGAAGCGAGGACACGACGACCTGACAGCCACTTTCGACCCGGGCCCGATCAGTCTGCGGGACGCCGAGGAACCCGAACTCCGCGCGATCGCGACCGCCCTCGGCCTGATGGACGAAGCGCTTCCCGACGGCACCTGCGTGGCCTCACCCGGCCGGCCACGGCTCCTCATACCCGTACGATCGCGCACCGTGCTGGCCGAACTCCGTCCAGACTTTACGGCGCTGCGCCGTGTCTGTGACCGCTACGGACTGCTGGGCTGCTACGCCTACTCGATCCCCGATGCGGACGGTCGGGCGGCGGCCCGGATGTTCGCCCCGTCGATCGGCGTCCCCGAGGATGCCGCCAACGCCAACAGCACCGCATGCCTGGCTGCGTATCTCGCGGATCAGGGTGTCACCGGCATCGCGGTCGACATGGGCGATCACCTCGGCCATCCGTCCACGATCATCGCCAACACCCAACGCAGCGCGTCCGGGACTCTGATCCGCCTGGGCGGCGCCGCAGAAATCGCGCGCGCCGTCCGCCTTCCCCGGCTCGGCTGACACGAAGGCGACTCGCGGTGGTCAGCAGGCCGACATGGACGGCCGCCGACACTTGCCCGAGACCCACCCGTAAGTCAGATGCACTCATCCCGACACCGGAGGTTCCATGCCCAAGGGCTACCGGGTCAGCGTCTGCCGCACCATCTCAGCCCCTGAGAGACTGGCCGCTTACAACAAGCTGGCCGCTCCGGCCGTCAGGGCCGGGGGCGGCCGGGTGCTCGTCCGCGGCGGTCGGGTCGTGGCACATGACGCCGGGATCGCCGAGCGCACCGTCCTGATCGAGTTCGACAGCTTCGAGCAGGCCGTCGCGGCGCGCGAGAGTGCGGCCTACCAGGAGGCGCTGGTCGCCCTCTCCGACGGCGTCGAGCGCGACTTCCGCATCGTCGAAGGCATCGACTGACCGAGATCCAGGCGGATCTTCACTGGGGATCCACCATGCCTTCGGCGCCGTTCAGGCCCCGGCTGGCGCTGGTGATGTCGAGCCGGTGGCCGGTCAGGTAGCGGTGGCAGGCGAACAGCCCCACCCCCTGGAGCAGGTCGTCGACGCGCACGCCGAGCCCGGACGCACACACGGAGAGGTCGTGATCTCCCTCTACGCACCTCGCCGAGGTCGCTGTCGCAGGCTCCTGTGCGACGGTTCCACCGTTCTGTACGAGACGCCCAACCGAAGTCGCTGAGACAGAACCCGGACATGTACAGGATCATTTGAAGATCGATGCGACCCTAGTGTCGTCGGTGTCAGGAGGAAGCTCCGCTACCGACAAGCCACTGGAGATCACGATGCGTCCGCGTCTCGCCGCCCGTTCCGCCCGTCTCGCCCTGGCCACTGCGGCCGTGACGGTCCTCGCCGTCACCGCCACCGCCTGCGGTCCCGACGACGACACGAACGCCGACGGCACCGCGAGCCCCTCGGCCGTCGCCTCGTCCGATGGCGACAGCTCCCCCAGCGACGCCCCCTCCGCGGGTGGCTCCACCACCAAGGGCTCCTCCAACGGCGGTTCCAGCAGCGGCGATTCAGACGACAAGACGGGCACCACGGGCGGCGAAAAGAGCGGATACGGGCAGTCCTGCGGCACCAACGACCTGGACTTCACGGTGACTTCAGAGTCGCAGGCCGGCGGCTACTACCTCGTCACCGCCAAGGCCAAGTCCGGCATCACCTGCTATCTGGACGTCAACACGCCCAGCGTGTCGTTCGGCTCCGGCACCGACGGCGTCGCCTCCCCCGTCGGGCAGGGCGGCGAAGACCCCATCAAGCTCTCGGGCTCCGCCGTCGCCTACACGGGCATCAGCCCCAAGACCACCAAGGAGAACGGCGGCGTGGAGTTCGAGAACGTCATCATCGCCACCACCGAGGGCGACCCCAACCCGGCCGAGCTCAAGCTTCCCGACACCGCCACCGTCGACAAGCCCATCGTCACCAACTGGTCCACCAAGCGCACCGAGACCGTACCCGTCATCGTCTGACTCAGCGCCCCCTTGGCGTTCGGGTCCTGGGTGCGTCCGTCGATGGTGACGCTGCTCAGGGACTCAGTGGCCTTGCGCAGCCAGTTGGCCGTGGGATCGTCGGCGTAGGCACCGACGGCGGGCAGCGGCAGCCGGTCGTGGGCGTAGACCTGGACGGCGAGTTCGTCGGGGTGGCCGTGGTTGCGGAAGTCCGTGTTGACCCGCAGGTAACCGTCCTCGCTGGTCGAGCCGCTGCGCTGCACGGCGACGCGGGTGTCACGCCAGGTGACCGAGGTGTGGTCCAGGGCGGTGCCGGACGAACCGCCGGCGGCCAGGTAGCGCAGGGGGTCGTCGCCGCGCAGGTCGGCCAGCTTCTTCTGACCGCGCGGCTGCGGAAGCAGGAGGAGGGAGCGGTCTGGAAGTCCGCGCGGGCATCCACGATCTCGGTCAAGGACCTCACCCGAACCTCATGATCGAGGCTCAGAACAGGCCCTAGCCGCGGCCGCCCTGCTCGCCTCAACACCCCTCCTGGCCGCGTGATCCGCCTCCGCAGCATGCCAGTTGCCCGTGTCGGGTTCACTGATGAAGGGTGTCGGCGGGCAGGCTGCGCATGAGGAAGGCGTGGGCGAGGTCGGCGAGAGGCTGGTCGTGGGCGGTGGCGTGGGCCCGCAGACGCAGCAGGGCCTGGCCGACGGGGATGCCGAGTTCAGCGGCGAGGTAGCCGGTGGCCTGGTGGATCTCGGCACGGTAGATCCGCAGACCGCCGTTCTGTGTGGGGCCGTTGACCGGGGCGGCGAGTGCAGTGGTCAGGAACAGCAGGAGGGTGGCCGCCAGGCGGTTGAGGGCATCGAGTTGGCGGGTGGTGGGGAGGCCGGGAGTGGTGCGGTAGCCGGTGAGGACCCCGATGCTGGCTCCGCCGAGCAACAGAGGCAGAGCGACGGTGGCACGGGCCGGGGTGCGGGCGGCTGCGGGCAGGAACAGGGGCCAGCGGGCCGTGTCTGCCGTGGTCAGATGGGGCTCGGTCACGGCACGGCCTTCGAGGGCGGCCTGCAGTGTGGGTCCGTCGCCCAGGGTGTACTGCAGGGTGTCGAGTTCGGGTCCCAGCCCCTCGGGCGGGTCGGCCCACATCAGTTCGAGCTGACCGTCGTGGGTAAGGGCGTTCAAGGTCAGGGCATCCAGGCCGAACAAGCGGGCGGTTTCGGTCGGCAGTGCGCCGTGCGGTCCGTATCCGGAACGGACAGCGCGGTGGGCGCGGGCCAGCACTTCGGCCAGCGGGTCGCAAGGTGATGGGACAGCGCCGAATTCGCTGTCCCGCCTGTCGCGAGGCACCTCAGAGCGTCCTGTCCAGTTCCGCCGGGATGTGCCCGTGTACGACCAGGTGGGCCAGATCCGTGAGCTTCAGCTGTCGGGAGCGGGCGTGTGCACGCAGCCGGGCGAAGGCGTCTTGCACGTCGGAGCCCAGCCTGGCGGCCAGCATGCCTTTGGCCTGCTCGATGACGATGCGCGAGTCCAGGGCTGTTTCGAGGTGGGCGATGACTTCGTTCCGGACCATCAGGGTCCGGCGCTGGTGCATGCAGATCCCGGCGGTATCAGCCAGCACCTGGACCAGTTGTAGGTCTACGCCGGTCATCGAGCGGGGCCCCGAATGCAGCAGGTTCACCGCACCCACGGTGCCTTGGGAAACGCGCAGGGGCACCGAGGCGACACTGCTGTATCCGGCAGCCCGTGCGCGCGACGTGAACCGCGGCCAGCGCCCGGGGCCGGGGGGACGCAAGCTCACGGGACCCAGGACGCTGCCGCTGCGCGTGCTGTCCAGGCAGGGCCCCTCGTCCAGTTCGACCTGGTCCTCTTCCAGGCGTCGGCACGCTTCGTCGGAGGCGGTGAGGTAGTCGACCCGGCCGTCGCTGTCCAGGACCGTCACACCGGCCGAACGCACCTCCACCAGACGCACGGTGTGCGTCGTCAGATCATGCATCAGTTCCAGTACATCGAATCCGTCCGTACGCGCCATCAGGTCGAAGACGGCCTGGGCGACCAGCACATCACGCGGCATAGCAGGCATCACATGTGTCCGTTCTGTCGCCCCCAGACAATTCAGTGGGCAGGGGCAAGGCGCACAGACGCATTCGAAGAGGCCACCAATTGAAGATCCGGCTGATACCAGCCGCGCCATGTCCGCTGACGGAACGTACTGACTGCGCCTCGATCCCGATAAACCGTCCGAACTACCCCCGCGCCGGCTCCACCCGGCTTGGGCAACTCACGGAACGGATCCCAGACTAGTCCTCAGCCGCCCGGCCGGACCCCTTCGCCGGCGGCCGGTTTTCCATGTCAGTTCGTCGTGCCAGGTCGGCCAACGTCGGCAACGTCGACGTTTTGTACAGGCGAGCGCTGCGGCGCCGGCCTGGCTGCACACGCCAGCCTGACGCCCTTGCTAGGGTCCGGCTACACGGGCATGGACACAACATCGGGGGACGCATGAACATCCGTACACGGGTCGAACAGGTCGGAGACCTGCCGCCGGGGGCCGCAGCTGCCCTCGGCATCGTGTTCCTGCTGCTGATCATCGGCTTGGTGTGGGCCCTGTACCGCCTGCCGGACCACACCAAACTCAGGAGCCCCGCCGCCCGCGAGCGCGCGGAACGCCGCAAGGCCAGCCAGAAGCGCCAGAAGAAGCTCCGCTCCCGGCGCGAGGCCTTGCAGCGCAGGGCGTCGCAGCGCTGAACCCAGCCCACGCACGTCTTACGCAGGCGGTCGTCGGGTGCCCTGCGTGCCGGCCGGTGAGGGACCCGCGGGCGGGGGCGGCACCTGGCGCGGGCCGCGGCTTCGGTGAGGCGGTGTGCTCCGAAGGACGCGCTGGCGGGCCTGCTGCACGATCGGGTGGCATCTCGACCTGACCATGCGGCGGCACTGAGCGCTGAGGCGGCTCAGTAGCAGTTACGGATCTTCCAGACCGGGGACCAGTCCCACCAGCCATCGTCACCGGGCGAGACGTTCTTCATGCTGCTGCCGTCCCGGCGGTAGAACGACGCAACGGCGCGGCCGCCTGTCTGGTTGTTGAAGTACGGCCCCGGGCCTTCCCAGTTCGACAACGAGTACGTGGCGCACTTGTTGAACCAGAAGACCTTCCAGTCGTCGGTCGATTTGTCCCACACCTTGGCGCAGAAGTTGCCCTCCTCGCAGGGGGGATTGACGCCATCGGGATAGTGACCGCTCGGCGCATACGGTGACACCGACGGTGAGACGGCGGAAGCCGAGGACCCTGCTCCGGAGGCCGACTGCCTCTTCCCGGAGCCAGTACCAGAAGGGGTTGGGGTGGCTCCTGCTGTCGTGGCGAGTCCACCGGTCAGCAGTACTGCGACGACAGTTGCTCTGAGTAGCGTGCGAGTACGCAAGGTTCCGTTCCCCCGATCATCGTGACGGACCAGTCTGCGCCAGGCCTTATGGGCCCACCGGTCCACTACGGAAAAGCCGAGCTTCAGCATCCACGACAGCACGAGACTCGGCCCCGGATTGCGCCACAACTCAAAGGGACCCCCAGGTTCCTCGCGAACCTGGGCACCACACCTCCGGCCAGTCCGACGTCAACAGCACTGAGCCGGGCGATCCGCACTCATCCTGGAACACGCAGCCACCTACAGCACCCCACACCCGCTCCTGGATCTGTGCCCAGACGGTTCCCGGTCAGGCGGGCGGGCGTCGCGCGCCGCCGCCGCTTCCGCTGAGCGGGATCAGTGTCTCCAGGTGGGCGCCCTTGACCCAGGACCCCAGCAGGTCGCGGTGCAGGGCCACGACGTCCTGGCGCACCGCCAGCCCCAGCGCGGCCCTCGTGAACGCGCGGCACGTGGTGACGAACAAGGCGACGTCCGCGCCGTGCTCCAGGCGCGCGGTGCCGACGAACTTCTGCATGTCCTGCGAGGACACGCTGCGCTGCGGCGCATACTTCTTCACCTGGACGACCAGCTTGCGGCCGTCCGCGAGGTAGCCGACGACATCGGCGCCCAGATCTCCGCTCCTGCCGCTGACGACGACCTGCGTACACCCGTCCCGCCGACAAAGGTCAGCGACGTAGTGCTCGAAGTCCTGCCAGGACAACGCGTCGACCTCTGCCATCGACAACTCCCGCGCCTTGGCCTCCTCCTGTGCCCGCCACTGCCGGTCCTCGCCGAGCGCGCGCCGGTGCGCCCGCCACAACCGCCACCCGGCCCCACCCACCACGGCGATGACCAACACCACCGCCATGACGGGCCACACCACCGCCCAGTTCCCGGCCACCCACACCGCAGCGATCACCACCGCCACCGCGCCCCAGCCCTGTAAGTGCCTGCGCGTCCGCTTCCTCATCCGCCGGCGGCGCCGTCGTGCTGCCATCGCTCCCCCACTCCCCCACTCCCCACACGCCCGTGACCCGCAGTGTGAAATGCCTGCCCGGCCCCGGCAAGAGGGCCCGTCGAACCGGATCACGCGGCGTCGATCGCGGAGCCGGTCGACCCTGTCCCGCGTTGCGCGAACAAGCCCGCATCACCGAGACGATCAGCCAACTGGAGAGCTCGCGGCGCATACTGGACGCCGTCCTCGCCACAGCACCTCGCAACGGTGAGAAGGCCTAACGCAAGCCCCCTTCACAGACGACGCCAACACCGGCGCTGAACGTGACGCAGCGCGATGTGATCAGGCGGGCATCGAGGCCCCCAGGGACATCTCGTCGATGCCGTCGTCTCGGTACCAGCGCGTGCGCAGATCCGCGTAGCGGTCCATCCAGGCGCGCAGCAGCGCAGATACCAGCTGCGCCGTCACGCTGCTCAGGACCCGCCGCGTCGCGCCGACTTGGCGCCCCTCCCGTGCCACGCGGTTTCCAGGGTCCCCCGCCCTCTCCAAGACCGATCACACTCCGATCATGATGCGCGGATGCTCTCCACAGCCGTGCGCGAGGAAGCCACGTGAACGCGACGGTCTTTCGTACTCGTGGCAGCCCTGGCCCCGGACACGCGCATGCAGGTCGGCACTTCAGGCAAGGCTGCAGGGCAGCAGCTGTGGGGACGTCGTGGTGAGGTTGATGTCGATGTCTCCCAGGCCCTTGATGCCGGCATTGAGGTGCTGACCGTCGGCCAGCGGGTGGTCGTGTGTGCCGCCTGGTGTGCCGGTGACGATGAGGTCTCCGGGGCGGAGGGGGGTGAGCGTGCTGGCGTGGGCGACCAGGGTGGCGACGTCGAAGTACAGCTCGGAGGTGTTGGCCTTCTGGATCAGCCGGCCGTCGAGCGTGGCTGTCAGGGTGAGTCCTCGCCCGCCGGGTGGCAGTTGATCGGGGGTGACCAAGGTCGGCCCGATGAGGAGGGAAGGGTCGAGGGGGTGAGTTGAAGGGTCCGGCCGGTCCGCTGCATCGTCCAGGGCGTGCGATTGACTGATGACGACGTAGCCGGCGATGTGGCCGAAGGACGTGGATGCGGCGATGCGGTGGGCGGGGTGTGCGATGACGACGCCGAGTTCGACGCCCCAGCCCGTACCGGTCCCGGCCAAGGCCGGCAGCGAAATGGTCGCCCGGGCGCCTGCGGTGGCGCTCGGGCGGGTAACGCACATGGACGGCGCCAGGGGGCGCTGTTTGCCCAGTTCCTTGCTGCGGGTGGGGTAATTGGCCTCCACTCGGATGACTCTGGCCGGGGTGTACAGGGGTTCTGCCGGTGTTGCGGCCTGGAGGGGAAGCCGTTCGGAGCTGTCGGCCGCCGCCTGCTGCGCCCAATCGGGGCCAGACGCGATCAGGGTGCCGACGTCGGTGTGGGGCAGGAGCGTGAGGTGCTTCTTGTCGATGCGTGCGGCGGCGGTGCGGTCACGTGTGACTCGGACAGTGGTGAGCCTCATCGGTGTCGTCCTTCGGCGCGGTGGTCGGGTCGGGCAGGAGCAGGCGGAAGGTGCAGCCTGCGCCGGGGCGGTTGTCCAGTTCGAGGCGTCCGCCGTGGGCGGTCGCGATGGCGGAGGCGATGGCGAGTCCGAGGCCTGAACCGGGGGCGGATCCCGGTCCGGCGCGTCCGTCGGGTGGTGTCGCGCGGTAGAAGCGGTCGAAGACGTGCGGGGCCTCGTCGGGATGTATGCCAGGGCCGTTGTCCTCGACCTCGATGACGCAGACGGGAGTGCCGAGCGGCAACGGGGAACCGCTGCCGAGGGCCTCCGGAGCGGTGGTGTGGGTGGTGCCGACCCGGACGTGGATACGGACGTCGGCGGGGGTGTGCGCGCAGGCGTTGGACAACAGATTGCCCAGCACTTGGGCGAGTTGGTGAAGGTCACCGGGCACCTCGATGATGTCGAGGTCGCGTTCGGAGCCGGGGTCGGCGGGGTGGCTGGCGAGTGGTTCCAGGGTGATGCCACGGTGGGGGTGGCGTACGGCGGTGGTGGCGATGGCGTCGGCCGCAAGAGAGAGCAGGTCAACAGGTTCGCGGTGCCCGGCGCGTGGTCCGCTGTCCGCGGCTGCCTCGCCGAGCCTGGCGAGGAGGAACAGGTCGTCCACGAGACGGCTCATGCGATCGGCGTTGTGAGCGATCAGAGCGTGCGACTCACGTCGACGACGGTCGGCCATGTCGGGTTCGTCGAGGAGGAGTTCGGCGAAGCCCTGGATGGCGGTGAGGGGGGTGCGCAGTTCGTGGCCGGCGTCCGCGAGGAAGCGGCGCAGCTGCTGCTCGGAGCTCTCCGTGCGGTGCAGCGCCGTGCGCAACCGGTCGAGCATGGTGTTGAGGGCCAGGCCGAGGCGGCCGACCTCGGTGTCCGGGTGCGCCACCGGGACGTTGAGTTCCAAGGAACCTTCGGTGATGTGCTGGGCGGTGCGCTCCACACGAGAGAGCGGACGCAGCCCCAGTCGAACCGCGCCGTTGCCCAGGACAACCACCCCGGCGGCGACCGCGATGCCCAGGCCGAGACTGACCCAGAGGAGTTTGGTGGTGGCTCCGTCCACGGTGTCCAGCGGCAGCGCGACAACAGCACGCATGTGGTCGGGGCCGGAGTAGGAAATGGCCCGCCAACCCGACCCGGTCCCCTCTGCGTCGGAGGGGACGGTGCTCGGCCGCCCCGTGGTCAGATGCAGGGCGGCAGCCTGTCGGGGCAGCCGGGGGCCTGCGCTGGTACCGGCGCCCAGGAACGTGCGCAGGAGCCGACCGTCCTTGTCGTAGAAGTAGACGCGGTAGTCCGAGGGCAGGGTGTTGTTCGAGCTCGGCGGCCGTAGCGCGCCGTCCTTTGCAAGGTCCTGGTAGACGCGGTCCGGCGGGCGGAAATGGGAGAGCCGTTCGTCGACCTGGTCGGTGAGCCAGCCCCTCAGCACGATCAGGCCCGCCAGCTGGCACAGGAGCACGGCGCTGGTGGCCAACAGACCGGCGATCAGCACCAGGCGGGCGCGCAGAGAACGCGGGCCTGGAAGGCGGAACCCCTTCACCGCGGTGCCGCGTGGGTCTCGTCGCGCGGCAAGCGGAGACAGTAGCCGACCCCGCGCACCGTGTGGATCAGGGACGGCGGCGCGTGGTCGATCTTGCGGCGCAGATTCTTGACATACGTGTCGACGATGCGGGTGTCGCCGGAGAAGTCGTAGCGCCAGACCTGCTGGAGGATCTCCAGCTTCTCCAGAACCCGCTCCGGTTGGGCCAACAGGCAGGCCAGCAAACGAAATTCAGTCGGCGACAGTTTGAGGAGGCGGCCCCCGCGCCGCACCTCGTGCGTACCTTCGTCCAAGGTCACGTCGGCATACCGCAAGGGCGGCCGTGCCCCCGTCGAAGCAGTAGCGGCGGGGGCACCGGCGCGGCGCAGGATGGCACGGATGCGCAGCAGCACCTCCTGTACGTGGAAGGGCTTGGTGACGTAGTCGTCGCCGCCGGAGCTCAGGCCGATGATGCGGTCCTCGACGCCGGTCCGTGCCGTGAGGAACAGCACCGGCGTGTAGACGCCCTGGGCGCGCAGGTCGCGGGTGAGCCGGAAGCCGTCGGTGTCGGGCAGCATCACGTCCAGGACGATCAGGTCCGGCCGACGGCTGCCCGCCTCGAACATGGCCTCCTGGCCGTTGCATGCGCCGGCCACGGCATATCCGGCCGCGCCCAGCGCGGAGATGAGCAGGGTGCGGATGCTGGCGTCGTCCTCCACGACCAGGACGGTGTGCCCGGTCAGGGGCATACGCACGGGAGTGTGTGGGTCTATCACGTTCTGGCACCTCGGAGTACGGGAGGAAGGAGCGAGCGACGACGGGCGGCCCCAGAAATACGGCGCGATAGTAGACAAAGACCCTGTGCACACGATCGCGGTCTTCATCGAACGGTCGGGTTCCGGCACCCCGGGGACGCTGTCCTTGGGCAGTGCACCCGGGGTTCCGTTGGTCTCAGCCGGTCACCTTCTTGTCGGCGGCCAGGGCCGTGGTGCGGTCGGTGACGGTCTTCTCCAGCTTGGTCACAGCGGTGTCCAGCTTCTTGGAGTCGGCACCTGCGGAGCGTGCCTGTTCCGCGATGGCCTTCAGGTCCTGCGCCGCCGTACCCGAGCCGTAGAACTTCTGGAAGAGCTTTTGGTACGCCTTCATGTAGACGTCGTCGAAGGCTTCGGAGTCCTGGAACCTGGTCTTCAGAATGTGCTGCATCATGCCGCCCATTCCGCCCTTCGCTCCCTTACCCCCGTCCTGACCACCGGCCGCTCCCCCGGGCACCCCTTCAGGCATTCCCTCAGGCATTCCCTCAGGCATCCCCGAAGGCGTTCCGTCCGGCATCGCGCCGGGCTGTCCCTGCGGCGCGCCGGAGGCGCCCTTGCCTGCGGTTGCTCCCTTGCCTGCGGTGCCGCCCGGCATGCCGCCGCCCATGCTGATCGAGTCGTCAGGCCCGGCCGTGGCGTCTCCGCTGAAGGTCAGGTTGTAGTCCCAGCCCAGGACGGAGAACTTCTTGGTGTCCAGGTCGTACCAGAGCAGGTAGTTCTTGCCCGGCCCGGCCATGTCGTCGAAGTTCAGCAGCAGGTTCTGCGAGGCGACGTAGTCGGCCAGGGAGTCGACATCGACGTACTTGTCGAGATCCCTCGCGAACTCCTTGTCCGAGGCCGCGTTGACCCACCTGATGAGCTTCATCACCGGCTCGAGGTCCTGGCTGCCCTTCTTGTTGAGCTGCTTGAAGGACGTCTCGTAGTCGCTGGGGTCGTCGCCCTTGTAGTCGAAGCTGCCGCTCGCCCGCGCCTTGTACAGCACGCCGTTGCCGTCGGAGACGTCGTCGGCGTAGTCGGTGTCGGGCGCCTCGACCATCAGCCGGGCGGCTGCGGGACGGTTGTTCACCTTCAGCTCGGTGAAGGCGTACCGCTCGGCCTTCTGCTCGCTCTCGCCGGTCAGGGACAGCGCCAGTGCCTCGTTGAGGGGCACTTGGTCGTTACTGCCGGGGCGCAGCGATATCTCGCGCTCGCCCTGGTAGGCACGACCCTCGACGTACTCGTCGATCTTGACGAGCCAGGGCAGTTCCTCGGGCTTCTGCGCGGAGAGGTCGTACTGCACCATCCCGCCCATGCCGCCCGCCGCCCCGCCTGCGCCGCCCTTGCCGTCGGTCGGGACCGGGGCGCCGCCCTTGGCTCCCGCCTTCCCGGCGCCGCCCCCATTGCCGGCGGCGCCGGGGGCGCCGGGGGCGCCGCCGGCCGGAGCGCCCTGCGCGCCTTCGGGCAGGTCCCGGCCGCCACCGGGCATGCCCTTGTTGCCGCGCAGGGACGACAGAGTGGAGTTGCCCTTGAGACGGATTCCGACGTCATTGAGGTAGACCCCGTCGATGGTGAGGTCGGCCTCGATGTAGTCCTTGGTGCCGTCGTCCTTGAACTCCTTCATCATCTTGTTGAAGTCGGTCTGCTGATAGGCGAGTTGGATCGAGTGCTTCGCGGAGGTGTCGTACAGGCCGACCGTTCCCTGGATGTTCTCGGTGATGGCGTCCGCCTCGACACGCGAGGAGGACGTCACATACGGGGAGATCCGTGCGTCACCCAGGAAATAGACCATCGCGGCTAGCCCGACGCCCAGCGTCGCGGCGGGCTTCCAGTGGTGGCGCAGCCGGACGGGCACTCTGTCCCGCAGCCGCCCGCGGCGTACGGCGGCGCCCTCGTCGCTGCTGCCGTCCGCCATCACAGGTCCGTGGTGTCGTAACCGGTCAGCACGGTCACCCGCTGCCCGGAGGTGCGTTCCTGCAGGGCGCTGACCAGGTCACCCGGCTCGGCGCCCTTCTTCAGGCGGACCGTGTAGAAGACCTCGTTCAGGGCGCCGCCGCGGATCGTCTCGGTGCTGACCAGCTCGAACTCGCTGGTGTACTTGATGAGGACGTCACGGATCTGCGGGGTGTAGTCCTCACCGGCCGGGACCTGCACCTTGACGACCTGACGCTGCACGTTCAGCGCGAACCAGTTGAACTTGAACATCACCAGGATCACCGCGCAGATCACCACGGCACCGACGGCGGCCAGCGTGTAGAAGCGGGCGCCGCACGCCATGCCTATCGCCATGGCCAGGAAGATGAAGCCGACGTCCCTGGTCTCCTTGACCGCATTCCTGAAGCGGACCACGGACAGGGCCCCGACCAGCGAGAACGCGCGGGCCAGATTCGAGCCGACGACCAGCATGATCAGCGCGACGATCATGCCGACGATGACCAGGGTCTGCACGTAGGACTGGCTGTAGGACACATTGCGGTGCGTGTACCGGTACGTGTAACCGATCACCGTGGACAGGATGAACGACAGCGCCATCGCCGCCACGACATCGGCCACGCTGAACGTGCCGCTAAGTTCCTGCAGATCGAAATTCACTGTGCTCCTACCTTCATCGACGCAGCATCCTGCGCCGGCCGCTGTTGCAACGGCAGTTCTTCAGTGGGGGTGGGGGGTGGACAGTCCGCCTCGTTGACGTGGAAGACCGAACGCGGGGCCAGTCCGAACGCCTCGATGGACTGGACGTACTTCGAGATCCGTACGAGGTTGAGGTTGCGCCGCGCCGCCAGGTCGGTGATCCAGTGCGGCGTGCGCTCATTCACCTTGATCTCCATGACCGACATGTGCGGCGGGATCGTGAAACGGTTCTCCGGAGTCTCCACACCGAAGTGGAAATCCCGGTCCCGACCGCGGATACGGCGGTCGAAGGTGACTCGCAGACCGGTGTCCGCCGCCCGTCCGACCAGCGCTTCGCGCTGGTAGCCGGTGATGGCGGTGGGCTGCAGATTCAGCCGCACGACGAGGTCGAGGACCTCGTGGATGAAGGGGCTCTCCGAGGGGGCGTGCTCCACCATCTCCCGGCCGTCGCACAACTGCCGTGCCACACCGTAGGGGAGAGTGATGCGGCGCTTCTGGGTGACCCGGTTGACGCGCTGCTTGATCTCCACGCAGACCGGCGACTCGTCGGTGGCCCCGTCGAGGTCGCCGTAGTGGCGGATGCGCAGCTTGCGGCGGAACTTCAGGCCCTCGATCTTCTCCCAGTAGAAGCGGAGTTCAGGACTGTCGTAGTACAGACTCCACACGCCGTAGCCGCCGACCGGGCTGTGCGGATCGGTGTCCATCCGCGCGGCCAGCTCGTCCCGGATGCCGGCCGCTTGATCGACCGGGACCAGGTATTTGAGCTCGAACCGGTTGAACGCGTGCAGCCGACTGGCCACATGCAACGGCTCCTCGTCCTCGCCCCCTGGACCCCCGCGGTCATCTGCCCGGGCTTCCTCTGCCCGGCCCTCACGCGCCGCGGCTGCCTTCGACAGGAACACCATGCGCCTCCTTGCTCATACGTTGCGGACCGTCCGGCTGTGCACACGCAACCAACGGCATATGAGTGGCGCATGAGAATTGCGGGTGTATTTCAGGAGTCTTCGAGGAGACGTAAAAGTGAACGAAAGGCGACCTGAACGCTTCGCTCCCTGCTCCCCACAGAAACGCCCAGAACCGAGGGGTGCAGCCCCGCACGTGAACCCCCGACCTATCGGGTCCGTGCGAGGCTCTCCGCGTCTCCACTGCGAGCCGGGGCTCGGGGACCACTGGAACATCCGACACCTAGCTGCCCGACAGCGCACGTGCCTCATGAACGGCCGAAATGTGGTCGGTCGTCGGATCCACGGGCAGGCACGGGCAGACCACCCCGCGGTACACGGCGCGTGCGCGACATCCGGCCCGCGAACCTTCACGCGGCCGCCTGCTTCCCCGGCCTGTCCGCGCTCTACGGCTTCCTCTCCCGGGACTTGACCGGTCTGGGAATCGCTCAGGTGGAGACCGCCATCGTGAGCCGAGCCGCCAAACGGACACCGCCCCTGGGCGGCCATCCCGCACCCGCGCCCGCCCCTGTCACACGGCGTCGGCGGTCGGCCGGCGTGGAAAGGGGTAGGACTCGACGTCTCGGTCGCAGTGTCCTCGTGCGGTCATGCACGAGTTCCACCAGGGAGCGACTTGCGAGCCCCCTGGCTTCGGTAGGGCGAGGCAGACCGGTACGCAATGCCGCGCGCCTGCCCATCCGACGGACTGCGCACCGGGTCACGGCGCCGACCAGTGCGCACCTCGCCCACGACACCTGCCGACGACGCCGCCGACTGCTGCGCGCCCCCTTGCAGGTGAGCCGGTCGCTCGGCGTCAGTTCAGCAAGGACGCGCCCCTCGCTACCGCTCTCGCACCGGGACGTAGATCGGCCGGGCCGCTGACAGCGATCGCGAGGGGGTTGCCGCCGGATGGCGTTCACGACGCGTATCCGAGGGAGCGGAGCTACTCCGACTCTGCGGGGTAGTTCCGTGCGGTTGGGCCGCGAATCCGTTCTTCGTAGCGCCGGATACCAGGCCGTACAGCACCGGCAGCACGACCAGGAGGAACGCGGCGTCGGCACACAGCGTTGTGGAGAACGGCGCGAAAACCGTCTCGGTGGTCATCGCGTCCCGCTCGGCCTGCGGCCGACGCGCGCGGGGCGGTCCCAGCCGGGCGGTCACAGCACTAGACGATCCACCCGATCTGCCAGCGCTGGGACTTGCCTCCGGTGCACGTGGTGGTGTTGACCCGGTCGTTCGCCATCCGGGCCAGGCACTTGTGGCTCACCGCATTCTTGATCGTGGCGCCGTCCACCTCATTCGGAGTGATCGTCCACAAGGCCGCGTCATCTGCCGCGGCACAGGGCTTCATGGTCGCCTGACCGTTGCGCGACACCAAGCACAGCCCCGTCGCCTTCTGCCGTAGTGCCGTGTACTCGAACTCGTCGTTCCAGTACCACTTCTGATAGTTGGTGAAGTTGCACCCGAAGACATACGGGCCGTAGTCGGCCCTGAAGTCCAGGCAGTTCCGGGCAGGGGCAGCCTTGCTCTCAAAAGTACTCAGGCCCGGCGTGGCGCTCGCCGGCGCACTGCCCAGACCCAGCGTGAGCCCGATCACGGACCCCATCATGGTCAGCCTTCTCCACAACATCGTTCCCCCTTGGCCCGGCGGGTCGGTCCGGGACGGTTGAGATCCACGAGGCCCGGACCCTAGCAGCCGGCTGTCACACCGGACCTGACAACGCGCACGGGACACACGAACTGCTGAACGACACCGGGCCGGAGCGCGGGCGGTCAGCTCGGACAGCTCCCTGCACCGCCGCGGTCCTCGGCCGCACCGCTGCGGTCCTCGGCTGCCGCCGAGCGATCGGCCTGCGACAAGGTCCGATCCCGGCGTGCTGCTCGGCGGTCCCCATCGGCTGCGTACCGGTCCTGCATGGCGGCCTTTCGGCTCACCTGCGCCTCGTTCAGCGCCGCACGGAACTCGGCCCGGTCGGTCGCGGCCAACTCGCGGTCCACATGGGCCTGCTCGCGCAAGGCACCAGCATCAACGACGCCCCAGGAAGTGCGGGCAGTCCACAGGTCCGCGGCGAGTTGACGCCCCGCAGCGGCCAGGATCAGTTCGTCCAGCCGCTGCGCACCCACCTCTGCCTGCCGGTCGAGCCACGCGGCATCGTCATCCCGTTGCCGGGCCTGCACATCGCGTGCTTCGGCTTCCCGGTCCCGCGCGTCAGCAGCTCTGTCGCGTTCATCGGCATCCGCGTCGCCGTTCTCGCGGATGCCCCGACGTGTCGTCGTGTCTGCGATCCGGTGCCGCAGCAGCTTCGCCATACGTGTCGCCGACCTGTTCAGCTCCGGATCCGGATGGTCCACCGCCATCTCTTCGAGCAGCTTGGCGATCTCGCCGGCCTCGCGTTCATTCAGCAACTCGGCACCTCAGATCCTGCCTTGTAGGAAGCGTGCCATCGGCCCACTGTCCGGACCGCCGGCGTGTTCACGCGCCTACCTCTACGACGGTGCCCTTTCCCGCCTCGGCTTAACATCATGACGCCCAGCCCTGCAAGACCTGCTGTCCGCTCGCCGCGCCGAACGAAGTGGTGACGGCATTCTTGCTGAGCGGGAGAGCCGCGGCGGAAGGCTCTCGTGGAGCCTTCCGCTCGAAGAACGCATTCTGTTCGGCCGGTTGACGGGGTCCGGTCAAGGCCGCGCCAACGCGGCCGTGGGACCGGCGCGGGCACCGGCTGAGGCTGGGCGCCGACATGCGGTTCGCCCTGGGGGTGCACGCAGTGCCAGAGTCGGCCGTCGCTTCCGGTCTGTGTCACCGGGAACTCGGTGGCACAGGCGTCGTCGGCCTTCCAGCAGCGGGTGCGGAAAGGGCAACCGGTGGGCGGGTGGGTGGCCGAGGGCACGGGGCCGTGCAGCACGATGCGCTCGGGCCGCTCCAGCAGACTCGGAGTGGCCGACAGCAGGGCCTCGGTGTACGGGTGCCGGGGTGTGGCCGTGACCCGGTCGGCCGGGCCCTCCTGGACCACCCAGCCGAGGTAGAGGACGGCGATCCGGTCGGCGAGGTAGCGCACGGTCTGGACGTCGTGCGAGATGAACACCATGCCGAGGCCGAGGCGTTCGCGCAGGTCCGTGAGGAGGTTGAGGATCTGGGCGCGCACCGAGACGTCCAGGGCGCTGATGGGTTCGTCGGCGACGATCAGCTCGGGCGCCCCCGGCGTCGGCCAGGACACCGCCGTCCTCGGCGCAGCCGCCCTCACCCGCACTCTGCCCCTGCACACATCCAGCGCCCTTGGAGCCAGCCGATGACCACCACCCTCGCCGACGCGCTCACCGGCCGCCTCATCGTGTCCTGTCAGGCACCCCCCGGCGACGCGATGCGGCACACCGACACCCTCGTCCGCATGGCATGTGCCGCCCGGGAGGGCGGCGCGGCGGCCGTGCGGGTCAACGAGCCCGAGGTCGTCGCCGCCACCGTCGCGGCGATCGATCTGCCCGTCATCGGCCTGTGGAAGGACGGCGACACCGGCGTGTACATCACCCCGACCGTCCGTCATGCCCTCGCCCTGGTCGAGGCCGGCGCCGCCGTCGTCGCCGCAGACGCCACCGCCCGCCCGCGCCCGGACGGCAGCACCCTCTCCGAACCCGTCGCGGCCGTGCAGGAGGCGGGGGCCCTGGAGATGGCCGACGTGTCGAACCTGGCCGAAGGCGTCGACGCCGCACGTCAGGGCGCCGACTTCGTCTCCACGACGCTTTCCGGATACGTACCGGGATCCCCGCAGCAGAGCGAGCCGGATCTGCGCCTGGTCTCCGAACTCACGGCAGCTGTCAGCGTTTCCCGTGGTAGCGGAGGGCCGGATCGCCACTCCGGCGCAGGCCGCCGAGGCGCTGGCCGCGGTGCGTCCAGCGTGGTCGTCGGCACCGCCATCACCGCCCCGACCGCGCTGACCCGGCTCTTCGTCGCGGGGCTCGGCGGGTGAAGTCCCCTCGCGGGCCGGGGCCCCGGCGCGCACCGGTTCCTGCCGGCACCCGCCCACGCCGGAGCCCGTTGAGGCAGCAGACCCGGGACATCCGTCCCAGGTGGCCGGCCAGAGGGCTCAGTCCGTGTCGATGCCGCGCGCAGCGAAGACCGCCGTCGCGTCCGGCACTGCCAGGACCCCGTCCTCCACGAAGGTGACCTCCCGCAGGTTGGGCAGCAGAGCGAGGTCGTCGAGTCCGCGGACGTCGAACAGGTCGTCCTCGCCGTCCCAGGCAGGAGCGCAGTGCCGGAAGACCTCCGCACCCGCGTCGAAACACAGCTCCTCAACACGGGCGAGCAACTCGGCCGGGATCTCCAGAGCCTCGAAGTGGGCCCGGGACTCTGCCAGCACCTCCGTGTGAAGGCCATTGTCCAGAACGTAGGACGCGGGGTCGCCGATCCCACGCCCGGCCAGCCGCGCAGGCAGGTCAAAGACCGGCAGGAGCGGCTCGGGGCCGTACATGAGCTCCTCGATGACGAGCAGCTTGAGGTTGAAGTCGCGGAACTGGCTCATGGCACATGAGTACCACGGAGGAAGGACACGCTCCTCAGCCAGGAGTGGATCAGTCAGTTGCCTTCATGGTGTCCGGCCGGCGCCGCGCCCCCGCCCATGTGGCCGTTGGGCGCCACACCTCCGTCGATGTGACCGGTCGGCTGCACGCGGTGGCTGTCCCACGGCATCGGAACCGCCGCCGCCACCGGCGCCACGTCAGGCCCGGCCGCTGCCCAAGTACCGTGCGCCGAATCGTGGTTCGACATCGACGACATCGGCGCTGCCAAGGCCCCGAACCACGGCACCGGGCCCGATGGCGTGTGCTCTACTGATCCTCGTTCCATCGTCGTAACGGGCCCGCCGCGTCCGGCCTTCTCGCCGCTGGCCGCGCGCTCAGCAGGCGGGATCCTGCCGGACGGTCCAGACGGAGGAGGTTCGCGGCGACTTCTGCGCCCCGCGAGAGGAAGGCCGGCATCGGAGAGCTGCTCATGGTCGCTCAGCCGCACCCCGCCCCCGGGCATCAACCGCAGAGAAGCAGAGGGATCCCGTGAACTCACCCGCGTCACAGGCAGTCTGGGCAACCGGCGAGACCATCGACGGCCGGTATCGGGTGATCGGTGAACTGGGCCGCGGCGGGATGGGCATCGTCCACCGGGTGCGGCACCTGGTCTGGGGCATCGACATGGCCGTGAAGAGTTCACGGCCCGAACTGTTCCGCTCCCCCGGCGATCAGGAACTGTTCGTGCGGGAGGCCGAGGCGTGGGTGTCCCTCGGACTGCACCCCAACGTCTGCGCCTGCCACTACGTGCGGTCCATCGACGGTGTCCCCCGCGTGTTCGCCGAGTACGTCGACGGCGGCAGCCTGGCGGAGTGGATCGGCGACGGACGGCTCTACACCGGGGGCGACCGGCAGGCCCTCGCCCGCATCCTCGACACGGCCGTCCAGGCGGCCCGTGGGCTCGACCACGCCCACAGTCGTTCGCTGGTGCACCAGGACGTGAAGCCGGCGAACGTACTGCTCGACAGTGCGGGCGTCGCGAAGATCACCGACTTCGGTCTCGCCCGGTCCAGGACCGGCATCTCTCCGGCCGACCTGCGAACGGCGCCGGGCGGCAGCGTGTTGGTGCCGACGGGCGGTATGACGGTGCCGTACGCCCCGCCGGAGCAGCTCGCGGGCGAGAGCGTGGGACGTCGCAGTGACGTGTACAGCTTCGCGGTCCTGGTGCTGGAGATGGTCACCGGCGGGGTGCGGTGGTCGGCCGGTTCCATCGCGGGGCTCGCCCTGGACGAGTACCTGGCCGATCCTGCCAACCCCGTCGCCGTGCCCCCGGAGATCGCCCATCTCCTCCGGCGCTGCCTGCGGCAGGACCCGGCCGCCCGGCCGCCGTCGATGGCGGACGTCGCGGACGTGCTGGCCGAGGTGTACGAGCAGGTGACCGGCTCGCCGTATCCGCGTCCGGCTCCGCGGGAGGCCGATCTGCGCGCCGACGAGCTCAACAACCGTGGCCTCTCGCTCCTCGACCTGAGCCGCGAGAGCGAGGCGGAGAAGGCGTTCGAAGAGGCGCTGGACATCGACCCGCGCAACATACGGGCCCTCTACAACGACGAACTGCTGCGCTGGCGGCACGGCAGACGCACCGACGAGGACGCTGTCGCCCGCCTCGAAGGCGCGCTGCGGGACACCTCCGACACTGGGGAGACCCGCCTCCTCCTCGCCCAGATCCAACTCGAACGCGGTGAACTGCCCGCGGCTCGCGCACTGTTGGACACGGTGACCCGGGAGCATCCGGATGAGCCGGAGGCCGCGGCGGCACGGCAGGCGGTCGACTCCGGTGCGGTCGCCCACGCTCGTTCACTCACCGTCCGGCAGGTGCCGTGGCCGGCGCGACGCCTGAACGAGCTGGAGTACCCGCGCTCGAAGGGGTTCGCGACGTACGAGTCGCTGCCCGTCGCGCTCACCCACGACGCCCGGCTCGCGCTGACCGGCTGCCCGGACGGCACCCTGCGCCTGTGGGACGTGGATCGCGGACGCTGCGTGAAGACCCTCAGGGGGCACCGGCGGGAGGTGGAGTCGGTCGACCTCACCCCGGACGGCCGCCACGCACTCTCGCAGGGCGTAGACGGCGTGGTGCGCTTCTGGGATCTGTCCGAAGGGTTCTTGACTCGGCTCATGGGCGACAACCCGCTGCACCGCGGTGAGCCCAGACTCAAGGATCTGTCCGGTGTCGAGCGGGTGTCTCCCGGCCCGCATCGGCGGTCCGTTCGTCTCACGCCCGACGGCCGCACCGGGGTAGCCGTCGACTTACGGGGCACGGTCCGGGTGTGGGACACGGCCGACGGACGGCTGCGGCGCGCCCTGCCCGGCCACTCCGAAGGCGCGGGGGTGCACGTGAGCGCCGACGGACGTCGCGTCGTCGCCACCCCGGCCGCGAAGGACGCCCTCCAGGTGCCCGAGGACCAGCGCGACTTCGCCGTCGCGGTCTGGGACGTCGACTCGGGCCACCGTCTGCACACGCTCAGCGGGCACCCGGTCGAGCCGAGGGTGCTGCACGTCTCGCCCGACGGCCGCCGGGCGGTGACCGCAGGGTTCGACGAACTGCGCCTGTGGGACCTGGACTCAGGCCGCTTGCTGCGCACCTTCGTCGAGGCGAGCGGCCCTCACGCCGCCGCCCTGTCCCCCGACGGCCGGCTGCTGGCCACCGCCGGACCCACGTACCACGGTACTCGGCTGTGGGAGACGGACAGCGGCCGCTGCCGGCGCACCTACCGAGGGCACGACGCGGGCGCCACTGCCGTCGCTTTCCTCGACGGTGGCCGCACCCTGGTGTCGGCCGGCGCCGACCGGACGGTGCGTACCTGGTCCCTGCCGGGCGCCTACGCCTGCCCGCCCCGGCTGAGCCGCCCGCGCCACCACGCCGAGGTGAGCGGGCTCGGCTCCCGGGTCGACACCCTGCTGGCCGATGCGGCGCAGGCACAGGATCGCGGTCACTACGGCGCCGCGCTCGACCACCTCCACGAAGCGCGAGCGATCGACGGATACGCACGTGCGCCCCGCGTCATGGCCGCCTGGCGCGACCTCGCCCGCCGCACGCACCGCACCCGGCCTCGGGCGGCATGGCCCATACGGGAGTTCAGCCCTGGCGGTGGCAAGGATGGGCGCGTCGCCCTGACGGCCGACGGCCGGCTGGCCGCCACCGGCAGCTGGGACGACACGGCACGACTGTGGGAGGTCCACACCGGCGCTCTGCTCAAGGAGTTCACCGGGCATGCCGGGCACGTACTGGAGGTCCACCTCAACGAGGACGGCAGCCGTCTGCTGACCGCCGACAGTGCGGGCGCGGTGCGGTTGTGGCACACCGGAACCGGCGACCGTCTCCGAGTTCTGACGCCCGACATACCCCACCCCATGGGGAACCACCTGCCCGTCGCGGCCTGTCTGCTGCCCGGCGCCTCCGAGGCCGTCGTCGCCACCCAGAACGGCGTGCACTGGTGGAACCTGGCCACGGATCAGATCGTGCGGACGGTGAAAGGTCCCGGGCAGCGCCACGAGAGTGTCATCGCCACGGCACCCGACGGCCGCACCGTCGCGGTCGGCGGCTCCCACGGCGTACAGCTGCTCGACGCCCGCGACGGCAGGCTCCTGCACACCCTCACCGATCCCCGCGCCACGCACAGCAACTACGAGATCGTGAAGCGCCTGTGCTTCACCCGCGGCGGGCGGCGCCTGCTCGTCGCGGGCGGCTACCTCCTCGCCTACTCCGACACCATCCGCGAGTGGGACGTCACGACCGGCACGGCCATCCGCGACTTCGGCGCGCCCAAGGCCTGTTCCGACCTCGCCGCCACCGCCGACGGCGACTTCGCTGTCTCCTGCGGCACCGGAGCGCAGGTCACCGCCTGGGACGTGGGCTCGGGCCGCCGACTGCTCACCCTTGACACCCACGCCGACACCTCGCCCCCCATCAGGCTGGCGATGACGCCGGACGGCCAACTCGTCCTCGCCCGCAGCATGGACGGCGCCCTCCGGCTGTGGCAACTCGACTGGGAACTCGCGGCCACGGACGAGCCGCAGGATCGCCCAGTGGACACCCCACCACCCACCGACAGGGCACCTCAGTGACCGGACGCGGAAAGCCACGCGCCGACCACGACACCGGCCCCGACCAAGGGATGCTCCGCCCGCACGCCCCGGAGGGCGCCCAAGCGCTGTGCCGATGAATCCGCCCCAGCGGCACCGGCGGCATCTCCCGGCGGCGGCAATGCCTGCCCACCGCCGGGGAGGGCCTGTCGCACCTCCTGGCGCCGCTGATCGGACTCGGCGCTGTCCACCCAGCCGGTCGCCATCTCTGATCCGTCCCCGAGAACCCGGTCCAGTGCGAGTCTCGCCGACGCGCCAAGCGAGGCCGGTAGTTCGGGCAGCAGTCCCCTGGGGCCGTCGTCGGGGTCAATCACCATGGGGGTGTCGGGGAGGGTGCTGGCGACGAGAGCGCCGCCGGCAACGGCTACGGCTCCTTCTCCGTCTACCCGCGTTCACCGCGACGGAGGACGTCCCTGATCTCGTTGAACTTCGCGGTCGTTGCCGGGGTCTGCTCCTGTGCTTGTTCAGCGAGTCGGAGGGCATCGTCGATCTCGCTGAGTTTCCCGGAGGACAGGACGGCCGCCCGCTCTATCAGGTCGTCCCGGGACACGGTGGTCAGCCACGTGCACGGGGTAAAGCCTGGACGCGGGAACGCGAGCCGCAGCACGCCTTCGAGTGGCAGCCCTTCACTGGCGCCAATCGTCACTTCGATGCCCAGACCGCTGATGTCGAAGCCCGCCGGAGCGACGACCTGCATCACCTGGAACCCGGACGCGTCGTCTCCTGACAGCAGTACGACCAACCTTCGCTCGTCGAACTGGACCCACCAGACTTCGCCACGTTGCATAAGCCCTCCCCTACACAGGACGGCAAGCAGACGCTGCGCGGCCTGACGCGGTGTCGAGACGAGTGCGGCCACTCCTGGTCATCGGTGTGTGAAGGCGAACGATCATGCGGTGGCCACGGGGCACAGCGTAGACCCTGCCTGCTGGCAGGAGGCGTCCGAGGTCCGGACGAGCCGGACAACGGGACGCTTCACACGGGTCGATTCCCGATGCCGGGTCCGGAAGTTGGTACTCGATCTGTTGCCGGACCTGCCGCGCAAGAACTGCTGGGGGGGTCGCGCGCAACAGGGCTTCATGGGCCAACGGTCGACACCGCTGGCGTCGGTGATGACCCGCATGGTGCACGCAACTGCCGGGCCGCCCGCCGCAACGGTTAGGGTACTCAACGCCCCAAACAGTCGCAGCAGCCCGGAACCGGCACGCGGCCACACCACTGCCAGCGCCGCGTTCTACACTCCCGCGCGTGCCCAACCCCGCTCACCGCACCGCTGCGGACGACGACGCCCTGCTGGAGGAACTACACGTCCTTGCATGGGACACCCCCGGCATGGCGCCCTACCGAGGCGACAGCCCAGGCCACCCCTTCCCCCGGCTGACCGCAGCCGACCTCGAGAGCGCGGAGCGCGAGATCGGCTATCGCCTGCCTGAACTGCTCCGGCGCATCCACACCGAGATCGGCGACGGAGGCTTCGGCCCTGAAGGTGGTCTTGCCTCTCTGGTCCCAGGGCGTCGGCCGACCGGTTACCTCCAGGACTGGCCCTGTTCGGTCACGGTCAGCGATGGGCGCGCCGCCGGGTGGTCTCCCCCACCGTCATGGCTGTTCCTGACTGACGGTGGGTGCAGCATGGAGTGGTACGTCTCGCTGATAGCGGTCGACAACCCGGTACTGCTCTGGGACGCCGACGGCTGGGAGCCGGACCGGGGCCAGGACCCGCACGACGGCCTGCGGTACGCGGCGCCGTCCCTTCGCCAATGGCTGTGGACCTGGGCCGACGGTGGCCTGGTCTGGGACGACGCGCTGACCGTGCTGGATCATTTCCACGATCCCACCAACGCAAGCTGAGGAGCGTGCTCCTGGGCGACAAGACCCCCAGCCCCGCTCCAGATCTGCCTGAGCAATTCCTGCAGTTCGGGGAGAACTTGGCAAACCAGCCCCTGCTGCGCCCGCCGCCCCAGCTGTCCGGATCGAAGACCGGCGACGACCAAGGTTCGAGGATCCAGGACATCCGGGCAGCAAGTTCGGTCGTTCCGGCTGGAGTCGCCACATGGTTCGGTGGCAATGCTCACTACCCCCTGGATGGCGATGGCCACGCCATCCCGGCCCGCATCCGGTATGGCGAACCCCCGAGGACGCCCGCCGGTCATGGGCCTCCCGCTGACCCTCTACGGAAATTCGCGGGATCCATGTAAAGAGAACGTCCCCTCTGAGCCTCTTCATTGATGACCGGCCTGTCGCCAGTCGCCCATGCCCGTGACAAGGGTCGCTGATCCGAGGAGAGTTCTGTGGACGTTATCGGCCTTCTGTTGTACTCCCTCGTCACTCTGCTGCCCGGTGTCACGGCATGGATCAACAGCTGGGCGTATCGGAACAAGGTCAAGGCCAGGGCGGAGGCGGAGGCCATGATCGCACTCGCCCGCAGTCAGGCTTCCAGCAACTACCAGCTCCCGGCCAGGTCTGCCGGCAAGCGTCGCAAGTCGGGGAGGCGCCGTGCCTGAGGAAGCAGTGTCGGCCGCGAACAGGGCCGCCCTGGAATCCACCTTCCGGGACTATCGGGGCGAGATGATCGGCCGTACCCGAAAGCTCCTGGCCCAGTGGGAGCTCGCTCCGACAGTCGATGCCGAGGATGTGGTGCACGACGCGTTCGTCGCTGCCCTCCAGGCGGAGCTCCGACTCAACAATCCACGCGCGTATCTGTACACGATCATCAAGAACGCCGTGCTCGAGCATGCGCGGCGACATGCAATGGATCGCTCTTCCAGGGCGCTGGTCGACTCGTCGGCGGCCAGCCAGGCAGTGCTGGAGGACATCGCTGTGCAGATCGCCAACCGGTCGGCGGTTCAGCAGTACTTGAACGACCTGCCTGAGCAACAGCGTATGGCCGTCATGCTGACCAAGGGACTGGGCTTCTCGCAGAGCGAGGCCGCCGGGCGCATGGGGAAGCGACCTGGAACGGTCGCCACTCACGTCGCACGGGCCTCGGCGTTCCTCAAGATTCATCTTGCGGTGACCTGCGCAGCGTTCGGCGCACTCATCACGCTTGCTGCCGCCCTCGGCGCCGGTGTTGTCGCACACCGTCTTCACCCACCCGCCGGTGCCCCTCACCTTCCCGACCCGTCCTCGCCGCGCTTCTGGCCAGAGTTGCAGATCCTGGCGGTTGCGATCGTCGTGGCCGCGGTGATCGCGAGCCTCGAGCTCGGGGTGGCCTGGCTACGCCGTCGGGAGCGCCGCCGCCCACGGCGCGCCAGACTCCGAATTCACCCCCGTGCGCTGCTGTCCGAGGTGGGATCCCTGGTGATGCAGTGGGCGACCACCGCGTTCGACACCATGGACAGCCGGCGGGCTGGGCCGCCGGTGCAGGGGCAGACCTACTGGGGCAAGTAGGGCTTATCCGAACATCAGACCATGGGCTGTGGTGCTTGGCGGCGCATGGTGTGTTCTGCGGTGAGCTCTGCTCGCGGGATCGGGACGGCCATGTGGACGGTCGCGTCCAGCTGCGCCTGGCGAGACGCACCACGAGGTGAGGACACGTCAGCTGCCAGCGCGTCGACTACGCATGAGCCCGACGGCGAGGCTGCGGCCGGACATCAAGGCGCGAGAGGCGGCTAGTTCCTCTGCATTGCCGATGAAGGCCGGGCCACAGTGTGGCGGCAGGCGATCGATGACCATCACCACTGCAGCTTGAGCGCTGTCCGTCTCGGCGATCCGCGGGCTGCCCCGATACGGTCCTTCGACGTAGTACCGACCGTCTCTCAGCGTACCGATGCACGGGATGTCCCAGGTGTAATCCACCTCCGTACACCTGCTGAAGTGCAGCTCCCACATATCGGTCCAGGGGAAGAGCTGCCGATGCAGCGGCTCGGCATGAGCCACCGACATTCGCCGACCGTGGTCCAGTGGTACCTGCGAAGTCCTCGAAGGGCAGCAGGTGGGAGCGCGGTCGGGCCACTGAAGGGTGTTGTTGCAAAGGCTCCGGGCGGGGCCGGCACCTCGCGGCCGCTACCTGAGCCGATGCTGACCGAGGAGTTCGAGGGATCGCTGCCGACGCCGAGGGTGGCGCGTAGATCGGCGATACGCCGCTGGGGCGTATGTGGGGTCCCCCGCCCCTGAGTGAGGAGTGGTCTGGCGGGGACTCGGGGGATGTGGCCTGCGCGTTCCACGGGGACGCGTTGTCGAACCCGGGACCCGGTCGAGCGACCTTCCGCCGTGGAACGAGTCGCCACGGCTCGCAGTTCGACCAACGGGCGCACATCGAAAGCCTGCCGACGCACACGCTGTGGGGAACTGCGACCCTGCGGGGTGGAGCTTGCGCGCTGGTGTGCCCCAGCGTGGTGCATCGCTCTGCCACCCTTTCCGTTCGGTGTTCGGCCGGGGCCCGGCGCCTGCGTGCACCAGCCTCGGTCAAGAGCCAGTCCGTCGGCCGGACCGGCACCCACAGATCGCGAGCCGGTCAGGCCCGACCGTTCCAACCTTGCATCCACCGCGTAGCGATCTCGGGAAGGGCTTACGTGACGAACGAGCAGTCCAACTACTCCAGTCATCGGGGGTGGGCAGCGTGAAGTCGGAGCCCGGCCAAGCTTTCGCAGGTAGCGCGATTCTGCACGGACATGGCGAGCAGGTGGAAAGGTCCCGCCGGGCGATCGAGCAGAGCCGCCAACGCATGGACGAGAGCCGTGAGCGGATCAGGGCCAGCCGTCGGAGGCTCCGCGACGGCCTGCGACTCCGGCGCGCCCCTTAGCCAACGCGATCATCCGCAGGGGGCCGGCAGCTGGTGCAGATCACGTGCCGCCAGCGGTATGCGCGAAGCAGCACTCAGGACCTGTGCGGAGGTACTCCCAGGCTCTGCCGAAAGGCGGGTGGGCCGCCCATCGACACAAGCCCCTACGACGCACGCCATCGGCCGGCGTCGGCGGTCGGCGACCACCGCTGCGCCCTCGTCGCCTTCGGCAGGGTGACAGCAAGGTCCTGACGTCGATGGCGGGCGTCGGCGTCAGGACCGCGGCCCGCCTCCTCATCGACGTCCGCGACGGCACCAGGTCCCCCTCGGCCACCCACCTCACCGCCCATGCCGGCCTCGTTCCGACCACCCGCAGCTCGGGCTCCTGCTCCAACACGCTCCGGGTATCGACGTCTTCGCGGCCCTGGTCGATGCCGCGCTCACCCCACCGTCCACGGCCACGCCACGGTCCGCTTCGTCACTGCCCCGCGCGCCGGGCGCCTCACCTCAGTGGCCGGTTCCCGAGGCCGGGGCCGGTGGTGCCGTTCATGCGCTGGCGTGCAGCGATCGGCGGCCCGGGGAACGCTGTCAGCGTCGACGCCGACCGGCTGGGCGCCGTTGACGCTGCCGCCGGGTCCCTGGGCCTTGGGCCCCAACCTCTGAGGGCGCTGCGCGTGGAGCAATGCTCATGACCTGTGGATCGGCCTCGGGTTGGACGCGAGGGCGTACCTTCCCGAAGGAGCTGATCGCGATGGCCGACGGCTACCGCGAGTCCTCGGAGTCCTGGGCGAGCCTGCTGCGGAACTGCCAGCGGCGCGGCATGCGGCGCTCCCGTCCTCGCCGTCGGCGACGGAGCCCTGGGCTTCTGGAACGCGTTGAACGAGGTCTTCCCCGAAACCCGCCACCAAAGGTGCTGGGTTCGCAAGACGGCCAACTGCCTCGACAGCCTCCCGAAGTCAGCTCAGCGCGCGGCAAAGGAAGCCATCCAGGACATCTACAACGCCGAGGACAAGGAGCACGCGGCCGCCGCGGTCAAGGCGTTCGCCAGGCAGTACGGCGCGAAGTTCCCCAAGGCCGTCAAGAAGATCGTCGATGACGAGGATGGGCTGCTGGCGTTCTACGACTTCCCCGCCGAGCACTGGATCCACCTGCGGAGAACCAACCCCGTCGAGTCGACCTTCGCGACCGTCCGTCTGCGGAGTCGAGTCCGCCCAGGCCCGCTGGCGAGCCGTGAATGCACCCCACCTCGTTGCCCTCGTCCGCGCTGGGGCCCGCTTTGAACGCGGCCAGCTCCTTGAACGGTTCCAGACGACCGCGGCGTGAATAGGGTGGCGGACCTGCGTCGAAGTTCGAGAACATCCGGTCATGTTGGATGGCACGGCAGGACAGAACCTTCCGGTCGGCCTCGGGTTCCGGCCGTATCGCGGCGACGAAGACCACGGCGCCATGGCCGCGGTGCGGCTGGGGTGTGTTGAACGGGACCGGGTCGATGTCCATTCGGTAGTGGAAGGGCTCCCGGCAGCGGCCGAGATCGCCGAAGCTTCTGCCAAGTTGGCGGAGCCGTCCAAGAACCAGATCCTGGTGGTGCTCGACGAGAGCGTCATCGGCTACGCGACGATCCGGTGGTGGCAGGAGCGGGACGATACGTGGCTGTACCTGCACCGCGGCCACCTCTTGCCCGAGCATCGCGGCCAGGGCATCGGCTCAGCCATGCTGAGCTGGGCCGAAGAGCGGATCCGCCAGCTCGTCCAACAGCATGGAACGGCGCGGACGGCAGTGATCGGCGCGAACGCCATGGCCTCCGAGGAGGACGCCACCGCACTTCTGCGCGCAGCCGGCTACCGACACGTCTTCAGTCTGGTCGAGCTGGAGCTGGGCGATCTGCAGCAGGTGCCCGAGCCGGGCGGCGAGTTGCCGGCCGGGATACGGACAGGGCCGATCGAGACAAGCCACTACCGTGCAGCGTGGAGGACGGTCGTCGATTCGTACGCGGACCGCGGCTTCACTCAGAGATGGCCTTTCCAGGACTTCGTCGACACCGCCGACCCGGCATGCTGGAGGGCCGCCTGGTGGGGGCAGGACATGGTCGGCGTCGCCCTGTGCTCCATCCGCCGTCACGACCACACCGTGGGCGAGGTGGAAGAGCTGAGTGTCCGGACGGACCAGCGACGCCTCGGAATCGGCCGGGTCCTGCTGCTGGACGGGTTGCGAAGCCTTCGCCAGCAGGGCGCAACGACCGCTCGGCTGTTCACGGGCACGGCAAATCCGCACCGGTCCTTCGATCTTTACGAGAGTGTGGGGTTCCGGCGGCTGAACGAGTACGTCCGATTCCGCAAGCCGCTTGCTTGATCGACCGGTCATAGGGCTGTCCGGTCGGTCCACAGGATTTGACAGTACCTCCTGCGCGTGAGGATCTTCGTCCACTGGGCGCCGGGAAGGGCGGTTCGCAACCTGCGGCCGTTGCCACTGTCCGGGATCTTGATGTGTGCGAGGTCCATGGCGGCGGGACGAAACGGCCCAGGGACTCCGCGCTGGTGAGGGTCAGCAGACGTCGTCGGTATGCTCCCGGAACTGGGTGCGGCTCATGACTTTCCCATCGGCCCACCACTGTCCGGGGGCCAGTCCCTCGACATCGGCGGCCTCGAAGCGGCCGATTCCCCGGTACTTGACGACGATGGACCGCGGCTGCGTCTCTTGCCTTCCGATCACAAAGTCCACCGAGTAGAACCCGGCCGCGGACAGTTTCCTGGCCGGTTGGGCCGCGCCGTGCCAGTTCTGGGGCGGCGCGTAGAGGCTGATCTCCAGTTCTCCTGTGACTGACCTCGGTGGCCGGGCCGACCAGCCGTCCAGGACTTCCGGATCCGCGCCGTCCGTCTCATCGGCGATGTGCTGGATGCTGACCTCTTCCATATGCGCGGCGCCCGAACAGGGCCGCAACAGGGCGCGCAGCTCGCCCTGCGGGCCTTGACCCACGGCCACCAGTTGGAGCTCCGGCGGGCTGCAGCCCGCCGTCAGCAGGGCCAGGGCCACGGCCGCGCCGGCGCTCCACAGCATCCGCACCGTTCTGGCGCGACGATCCCTCACCCGGTTCTCCCCCAGCCTGCCTCACCGTGCGTCCCTGTGCGGGCGCGCTTCAAGTCTTGGGCCCTCGCGGGATGCCAGGACCCGTGTCAGCCGGCAGCCTCGTAGACCGTCAAGTCCATGTCCAGGCCGCCGTACTCGTTCACGTGCGTCAGATATCCGGCGGAGAAGGTGCCGTCGTCCTTGCCGGTCCGCGCATCCAGGATGACGCCGGCGTCGACGTAGACCGCCCCGTGCCAGGCCGCGATCAGTGAGGGCACGTCCCGGGAGGGGTCGTCCTCGTTGATCTCCCACAGCACCGTGTGCGTGCGGGAGTCCAGGGCTGTCAGGCTGTGGTCCGCAGATCCGCAGACGATGACGGAGCGCTCGTCGTAGACACAGGAGCGCCCCTCGTAGGCGAAGTCGCGCTCACCGGCCTCGGTCATCCCCGCGGGACGCCTGCCCGTCGTGGCGTCGAGCAGCGCATACGTCTGACGGTTCTCCTTGAACTCCAGCACCATCTCGACCGACATCAGACCGGCGCCCATGCTCTCGATCTTCAGCCCGAACAGATTGCGGGAGTCCTTCCAGCGCACCGTCCCGTCGCTGACGGACCGGCCCACCAGGCGCATGCCTCCGTCGGGAGCGGTCCAGTTCACGTCTCCGATCTCTGCCTGCCGGGGCAGTTGCTCGCCGGCTATCACGCCGTCGGCGACCACCCGCGCACCGAACCCGCTTTCCCGCCAGTCGACGTGGCGCGCAGCAAGGTCGATCCCGTAGGTGACCATGCTGCGCGGGTCGTCGTACACGTCGTCGAAGTCGGGGGTGGTGCGGGCGGTCAGCACGGCGATGCCGTCTTCGACCCCGACCACTGACGGGCTGGAGTCGGAGTTGAAGCTCATCCCCTTGGGCGCCGGGACACTGACGGTCCAGGCCACCGTGCCGCTGTCCGCGTCCACGGCCCGCAGACTCACCGTGGATCTGCCTTTGGCCGTGCCCGTGCCCTCGGTGTACTTCTGGTAGGCGAACAGCACCAGAGTCCGTCCACCCTGCGTGACCACGGAAGGCTGGGTGCTCTCCCACACGCGTGCGCGCTCGTCCACACCGGTCGACATGCCCGCGGGCTTCCTCACGGACCACGCCGGACCGCCGCTGCCCCGGGTGTCGTAGGCGCTCAGGCTGGTCTCGGTCAGGACGAACGCCTTCGTCTTCCACAGCGTCGTCTCCGTGTGCTCAGCCTCCGTGGCGGACAGCCGCACCCCGCCGCCGGTGAACTTGCGCGGCGGGTCGTAGGCCTTGGCAGCGGGGGCGGCCGATGCCTCGTCCCGCACCGGCCGGCGGTAACCCGTGCCGTCCGCTGAGTCACTGGAGCAACCGGCCAGCAGGATCGCCCCTGCCACGGTCCCGCAGATCACGCCCATGACAGACCATCGCGCGCTGCGCACGAAGAACCCCCGTTCCCTGATATGACGCCGTCCCCACGCCGGACCGGCGCCCGCACAGGCAGCAAGGCCGTTACGCAGCCTGCCGGCACGTCCCTTCCTGGGGCGCCGCCTCCGGACTCGTCCGCGCCTTGACCTGCCGTTGCAGACCCTTCTGCCTGGCACGTTCGCGCCTCAGCTTGCCCTGAGAGCACAGGGCCAACAATGACGGGTTTCGCATCGTCAGATAACCATGACGTTATCGATGGAGAGCCGGAGGCACGGGTGGATCTGCCGAGGAGTGTTTCCGTGACCGCTCCGTAGGCGGTCTTGCCCCGCGGTGCACGTGGCACCACGGGTGGGCGTCGGGCCCGCAACCGCTACTGCAGACTCATAGGCGATGGCGATGGCGTTCACCAGGTGACGCCATTCCTGTGGCCAGGAGATCCCTCCATCAGACCTCTGTACGCGGCTCGCCCGCTCGTGGATAGTCCTGTAGCTGTGACAGACACGGCACGCACCCCCTCATGGCCCACAACCATCAGCGCGATCACCCTCTTCACCGAGGATCTCGACGCCACGAAGCAGTTCTACCGGGAGGTCTTCGGACTGCCGGTGGCCTTCGAGAACGACAACTCGGCCGTCTTCGAATTCGGCAACACCCTCATCAACCTGCTGAAGACCACCGCAGCACCCGAGCTCATCGCACCTGCTCGCGTTGCCCAATCCGACGCCGGCACGAGGCTCCAACTCACCCTGCCCGTCGACGATGTGGACGCGATGTGCAAGGAACTGGCCGCCCGCGGTGTCACCCTGCTCAACGGCCCCATGGACCGGCCTTGGGGCATACGGACCGCCAGCTTCCGTGATCCCGGCGGCCACGTCTGGGAAATCGCCCGGTGACCGCGGCGCCGGGGCCCGAGATCCAGACACTCCTGTCGGTCCTGCACGGACAGCGCCGCCACGTTCTCGGCATACTCGACGGCCTCGATGCGGATGCCCTGCGCCAACCGGTGCTGCCCTCCGGATGGAACTGCCTCGGCCTGATCCAGCATCTCACTCTCGACGTCGAGCGGTTCTGGTTCCACGCGGTGGTACGCGGCGACGAAGACGTCATCAACTCCCTGGGGGACGACGGCGACGCATGGCAGGTGGGCCCGGACGCACAGGCTGCCGCGATCCTTGACCGATACCGCACACAAGCCGGCCGCGCGGACACCATCATCAACGCCACCCCTATGGACGCTCCCCTGGCCTGGTGGCCCCACCACCTCTTCGGCGAACCGCACCTGCACACCCATCGAGACGTCCTGCTCCATGTCATCACCGAGACCGCCTGCCATGCCGGCCACCTCGATACGGTGCGAGAACTCCTCGACGGCCGGCGTTGGCTGGTCCTGACCTGACGCTTCCGCCGCCTGAACCGTTCCGGCTCAGCCCGTGCGCGGGCCGGTGTCCCGTGCCGCGCGCGCCAGAGCGCGGATGAGGTCCGTCTCGGCGCCGGTCGGCCAGATCAGGGCCCACTGTCCCGTGGGGGCGTCGTGAGGGCTCAGGAAGCGCAGGCCGGGCCAGCGGTAGTAGCGAGCGGCGTCCCCATGGACGAGGCTCACGGCGTGGCCGGCGGCCACGGCCGCGGCCACCTCCTGGAAGGTGGTGACTTTCGGTCCGCGCCGGATGGGGCGCCCGCTCGGCGTGTGGGTGGGCACAAGCGTCTGCAGCCAGTACTCGGGGGTGGGCGGCCCTGAGTACGGCAGGACCCAGTCCGCGAGATCCTCCATCCCTACGGTGTCCCGCAGGGCCAGGGGGTGGTCGGTGGCCACCATGAGCAGCAGGGGTTCCGTGTCGATCAGGGGGCCGACGGTGAGGTCGGGTTCCCGGACGGGCAGCCACGCCGACGCGACTTCGACCGAGCCCTCGCGCAGCGGGCCGAACGGGTCGGTGAAGTTCATCTCCCTGATGCGCAGTTCGACGTCAGGGTGCCGCTTGCGGAACAGGTCGAGTAGGTCCGCCTGATCGTGGGCCTGGGGCCCGTGGAGCCCGAGCGTGAGCGTGCTCCGGGCAGCTCGGGCGGCGGCGGACGCGTCCCTGATCCCGTCACAGATCTGCTGGTAGCCGACGCTGAAGCTTTCGCGTAGCTGAGCTCCGATGGGCGTCAGTTCGACGTGGCGGCTGCTGCGGGTGAACAAGCGCGCGCCGATCTGCCGCTCCTGCTTGGCAAGGGACTGACTCACGCGCGCCTGAGACACATGAAGTCGCTGCGCAGTCCGCCCGAAGTGAAGTTCTTCAGCCAACGTCAGAAAGATCTCGATGTCCCGCAGCTCCACTCTCGTACCCTCCGCCGCCGATCCCTCCACACTTGTCTGAGCAGGCAGAACGGGCAATGGATCACACGTCTGTCTCACCACGTACTCAAGCACGCCCGCCGCGGAGGACACCGCGCCGGGTACAACCACGAGGGAACGAACCTTACTTGGCTTACCGATGTGCCCCGCAAGCATGCGGCCGACCACAACGGGGCGCGTGAGGAAGCAACTTCCCGTCTGAAGGTCCAACGCCGGCGATATCAAGGGCGCCGCCTACGTCCCTGGGCCGGTACGGCTTCGCAGGAGCCTCTACCGGCCGCTCAACGCCGGCCGTGAGCCCAACTCGGCTTCCTGCAAGGCCAACTGTTCCACTCCTACCTGACAGCTCCGAGGATCGAGGTGACTTTGCGGGTCACTGGCACCCGCGGGGGAACGTGGTCCCCGACTCCACGTCGTACGCTGCCCGGTCAGTCCATGCCGGGCAGCGTACGCGGTGTCAGGTCAGGGGGTTGGTGCAGCCGGAGGACCAGCGGTGGGAGCTGATCTTGTTGTTCGCGTTGATCTTGCTGGCGCCGAACGCGAGGACGTTGTCCCGCAGGTCGTCGGCGTAGAGCTCTCCTCGGCGCAGGCAGCCGGTGTGCCCCGTGGGGCCGGCGTTCTCCCAGAACTGCACGTTGTTGACACCGCCGGAGTACGTACCGGTATTGAGCAGTGAAGTGGCCTTGTCGTTGGAGGGGCTGCGGAACGGCCCGGAGGCGTCGTTCCAGTTGTCGTCGTCGCCCTGGGCAGCGCCGATCTGCTGGGTGCAGTCGACTCCGTCGTATGCGCGGATGTAGCCGTCGCCTCCGTTGGCGGCGTACTGCTGGTACAGGCGGTCGCAGTTGGCGCCGGCGGGAGCGGCTTGGGCGGGCATGGCCAGCAGCGTCGCTGCCGTTGCTGTGACTGCTGTGACTGCTGTCGCGGTGAGTGCGACGCGGAACTTGTGCACCGTATCTCCTCGGGGTCTCGGTTGCTGGTCGGGGACGGGTTTGACGTGACTGCGCCTGCCACCTCGACGGCGGGGCGTAGCCCACAGGTCAGTCGCGGTCTTCGAGCAGGTCCGCTCGTTGCAGGGCCGCTAGCTTCATCCGGTTGCAGGCGGCTATCTCCTCGGCGTACTGCTCGCGCACGGGGGCGCCGTATTCACGGTCAAGCCTGGACAAGGTGGCGGGCAGTGACGTGGTGCGGGCGCAGGTCGCCTCCGCTACGGCCACCTCGACTTCCAGGGTGTGCGCCTGCACAGCGCCGAGCTTCGCGGTCCGCTGTCTCGTGTCGGCACGTGCCGTATCGGGGTCGGGGTAGCGGTGTCCCGTCATGTCCTGCATGCAGCGGGACCACATCTTGAGGGCAGCTGTGAAGCGAGGGTCGCTCATGACCTTCGGCAGGTACACCGCGGTGAGGTTGGTGGCGATCTTGTCGGCGTGAAACCACGCTTTCGCATCGCCGTACAGATCGTCCCGGGCGGCCCGTGTGCAGCCCCCGTTGAGAGTTCGGACGGTGCCCCCTGCCGGCAGTCGTGCGGAGAGCGTGGGTGTGTCCGGCCCCCCTTGAAGGGCAGAGGTGAAGCGCTCGTGTTCGGCCGATGTCATGTGCTGACGGCGTGCGGCGATCTCCTCGCGCTCCTTGGCCTTGAAGAAGGCACGCCGAAGTTGTTCGCCGTAGCCGTGTTCCCTTGCCCAGGCGACGTCGTCCTGGACCAGGCGGTAGGTGAAGGCGTGGTCCGTGTCCGCGTCGATCCGTGCGGGCACCTGGTAGCGGAAGCCCTTGTGTTGCATGCAGCGCTGTATCAGTAGCTCTTCGGCCTGTTCCAGTCGGCCTTGCTCGGCCCGGGTGAGGTCACGCGGCAGGTCGCCGGCCGGTCTGGCTGCGGCGTGCTGCGCCGTTGTACGGGTGTTTCCTGCGCAGCCGGTCACGGCCGAGAGGGCAGTGACCGCTGTGCCGATCACGAGTGTCGAGGTCACAGCGATGGTTCGGTGGCGCACGGTCTGCCCCCGTTACTGCCCGAGGCTGCCCCGGGCTCCTGGTCGGTGCCTGTCTTCTTCCTGCGGTGCGCGCGGCGTCCTCACCGCTGGCCCGTGGCCCCCACGGTGTCGCGTGAAGGTGGGCGGGAACCTTGCAGGAACCTTGCTTCGCTGGTCGACTTGGGGTCGCGAACTGGTGGAACCAGCTGCGCAGCACGACATTCCATGGCCTGGGGACGCCGAGAATCACTCAGCGCTCGGTGGGGCGACGTCCCCAGATGATGGGCCAGGGCGTGGCATCAGTGGCGGGTGCGGCACGCGGGGCCGCGCTCGCCTGGGACACCGGCCGGTCGAGCAGTTGATGATTCTTCTCAATCAGCAAGCGCTTCCGATATGTTCGTGGCATGAGTGGCAGCTTCGACGTGGCCCAGGCTCTGGACGGAGGCGTCTGCAGCCGGGGCCGGGCCTGGGCGTTCATCCGCAGCTTTGCTGCCGCTTGGGGCAAGCCGTTGGTCGGCGTCGGCTCTCTCACGGCGGAGTTGACGCGGGCCGAGGCGCCGTTGGGCTGTTCGCTGCCGGCTGCACTGCATGAGCTCTATGCACTTGTGGGCACCCGGCCCGACTTGGTCGGCAACCAGGATCCCCTGCTGCCGCCTCACGAGATGTTCGTGCATGACGAGTGCGGCGGTGTCCTCGTGTTCCGCAGCGAGAACCAGGGCTGTGCCTTCTGGGGCGTGCGTCTTGCCGATCTCGATCGGGAAGATCCGCCGGTGCTCGTTCACGCGCGGCACGGCTGGGTGCCGTTCATGGACCGATTGTCTCTGGCGTCCGTCGAACTCGTGCTGAGCGAGGCACTGTGCGGCGACGGGGGACGCCTGTACAACGCGTGCGAGCTGTCCGCTGACCTGCTCAGGAAGGTGCCCGAGCATTTTCAGAAGGTCCCTCTGCCGGACTACCCGATGTGGACGGGGCCGGAGGACTCTCCCGTGCGTTGGTTCTCCGCCCCGGGCAAGTTGCTGGGTCAAGACGGTTTGGACGTCCACAGCTGGCTCCATGTTCGGGGCCGCACTCGTGCCGACTTGGATGCGATCTGCGCGACCATTCCCGGACGGTGGTCTTTGGGATACACCGACTCTACGAGCTCCGAGCCACTGCCCTTTTGAAGGGTCCTGGTCGAGCGTGACGGGTCTGGCGACTCGGGCCGTGGATCGTGGACGACGCCTCGTGGGCACTGTTCGAACCGCTGCAGCCGCTCTGGCCCGCCCAGCGGCCGGGGCCACGGCCGCTGGCAGACAGGCTCTGCCTGCAGGGCATCCTCTATGTCCTCCACGACCACGTGGCCTCGCAACTCCTGCCGCTGGAGCTGGGCCTTGGCTCCGGGAAAACCTGCTGACGACGCCTGGAACGGCGACAGCGGGAGGCGTCTCGACCTGCACCACATCCTGCTTGCCGAACTGAACGGGATCGGCCAGCAGGATGTGGTGCAGGT
Organism: Streptomyces longispororuber; assembly: GCF_024448165.1. GTDB lineage: Bacteria > Actinomycetota > Actinomycetes > Streptomycetales > Streptomycetaceae > Streptomyces > Streptomyces longispororuber_A. Next base: position 77,297 of record NZ_JAMOLN010000002.1, on the reverse strand, counting down.
CGAGGGCCTGTGCGGGCGGGTCCCGCATCCGCGCGAGAAGAGGAACTCCGCAAGCGCCGGATTCTGCAGGTCGTCTCCCGCAAGGGCACCCCGAACATCCAGGGCACGGGCAAGCTCCGCTGCGTCGTCGAGCAGACGATTGCCCCGCTCCACCCGTTCAGACGCCTCGCCGTCTGCTGGGAACGTCTCATGACCGAACTCCACGACGACGCTGTCGTCTCGGCGGCCTGCCGCCTGGTCTGCTGGCGACGCGTGTTACGGGCTCCTAGGAATGGTCGACGGCGTCGAGGGCGTGTTCCTTGAGGTAGGCGCCTGCATGGGCCGCGGCTTCTTCGGCGGTCGCGTAGTACGTCTCATCGCTGCCCAGGGAGGACGCCCCGTCAGCGCCCACGCCTGTCCAACTCCAGTCGCCCGAAGGGGCCTGCACCAGTGCGGCAGTACCCCCAAAGAGGGCGAGCGTCCGCCTGCCCGCCGGCGCTGGACGGCTGACGGCGTCGGGCCACTTCTTGCGGGCACCCTGCCGGGTGATGCCCCAGACAGCCCCCATCTGTTCGTAACTGGCGCCGTAGGAGCCAGCAGTTGCTGCCGCATGGGCGATCAACCGCTCGACCTCGGCAGCCATCACCTTCCAAGCGGCCAGGACAGACAGTCCCACTTCGATGGGACTCGCTTCCCACATCCGCTCCGCGGGCAGCCCGGTCTGTCGGGAGCGAATCGCCGAGGCCAACGGGTTCAAGGCGTCGTACAGCGCTTTGTCGAGTTCTGCCTGCTCTTCCGGAGTGATCCCAGATACCGTCATGCGACAACTATAGTTTCCGACTCGCCTATTTGGAAACACGAGTTTCCACACGAGATCGCATCATCGAGGTCACGAACCACGGCGTCGGCGATGCGCTCGGGCTGGTCTGCGACGGACTCCATGACCTGTCCGAGGCGGTGGAGACGGCCCGGCCCTGGACCGGATCGCCGAGTTCGCCGAGGCCTGGGAACGGAAGCGTCCGGCGATCGTGAAGCTTCGGGAGAACGCCTGGGAGGAGTTCACTCCACCCCTCGGCACCCCAAGGCTGCACGGAACGTCCTGAGCAAGGATCAGGTGACGGGTGTCCGCACCCCATGCACTGGTAGAGGGCAATCCGACCTCGGGCGCCCACCCGACCCTGGCGAGCACTCGCACGAGCGCCCCAGAACCACGTGGCCGGCGGCGCCGCCGATGCAAGTCGGAAGCCAGCCGCCACCGACATCACGGTCGGTCGCGCTTGGATTCCCTCGCTGCGCGGCAGCCCGCGGTTACCCGCTACGACAAGCGCGGACACGTCGGCCTCGGCCCGGTCACCGCTGCCACGCGCCTCGTCAGGCTCCGATCGTGGTCAAAGCGCCGGATCCGACGGCCCCACGATCGCCCGCAGCGCCGCAACGTGCCCTCGGTAAGCATCCTGGCCTCGCCGCGTCAGGTGAAGCCACACACGCTGCCGGGTGTCGCGGACGGCTTTGCGCTGCCCGGCGTAGCCGGCGTCCATCAGCGCGGTGACATGCTTGCTCAACGCGGAGGCGGAGAGGTCGAGTTGCTTCTGGACCAAGCCGAACTCCGCCTCGCCCGCGGTGTCCAGGAGGGCGCAGATGCGCAGCCGGTTCGGTGCGTGGATGGTGGTGTCGAATCCCTCCAGAGGGTCTCGGGGTTCGGCGCTCACGAGGTCTTCCGGTGCAGGCGGACGAAGGCGAGGTGGAAGCCGACGGACACGGCGGCCCCGGTCAGGGAGGCCGCGATGAGCCACAGCGGACGTCCGGTGACGCGGAACGCGAACGGTGCCCCCAGCAGCAGCACGGGCAGGCCGACGGCGAGCGGCACGGTCGCCCGCTTCGGCAGCACGTCGAACCGCAGGGCGACCCCGGTCTTGTTGCGCCAAGTCTTGGCCGCGACGGCGAAGAGGGACCCGTACACCGCCGTGATCGCGAGCATGATGCCCATCCAGGCAGGGCCCGGCAGAAGCCAGTCCGTGCCGGCCATGGCTCCCCCGTAGGCGATCGGGAGCGCGGCAACGTAGAGCGTGAGCGTAATGAAGAACCAGTTCGGCCACGGTGTGGCCGCGAGCGCTTGCGCGGATGCCTGGATGCGCTCGGTGTCGACCAGCGCGGAACGCGCCTGCTCCGGCGTCGGTCGCACCCCGTTAGTTTCCATAGCGGAAAGAGTAGCGGCTAGTTTCCAGTACGGAAAGTGGCAAGTCTCCGTATCGGAAGGGGCGAGCTCGAACGCTTGGGTTCTACCTCTCCGCTGCCGATCGGAGGGACAGGCGGCAGCTGCTTTCCCTGATGACACGCACGCCCGACAACGTGCGCGGTCGGCTGACCACGCTTCGTGGGACCCCTGCAGGGGACGGCCTCCCGGGCGCGACGGGGTCGCTCGGAGCCACGGTGAGGACGGGGCGAGCGGTCTCCGTCCCATGCTGACCGCGCGTCAACAACCGCCAGGAGAACCGAACAGGAACGTGCGGAGGGCTGTAACTCCAGTCGCAGATCCCGGTGTCGTCTCTCTCACTGTGGCTACGGGTGCGTGTCCGTGATCGCGATGACCTCGTCGAGGCGGTCCAGGGCGGCCTGCAGTTCGTCGGCCTTGGCCTGAATGCGGTCGCGCTCGGCGCGCAGCATGGCTCGTTGCTCGGCGTCGGTGTGCCCGGAGTCCCAACACGGAAGGAGTTCGGTGATCCTTCGGCTGGTCAGGCCGGCGGCGAACATCTGCTGGAAGAAACGGACCCGGGCGATGGCGTCCTGTCGGTAGAGGCGCTGGCCGGACGGGCTGCGCTCCGGCATGAGGAGGCCCTGCTGTTCGTAGTAGCGCACGGCGCGCACCGAGACTCCGGCGCCTCGTGCGACCTCGCCGATGCGGATCAGCCGCTCGACCGCGGCCTCTGTGGCGCTCATGATGCTTCCTCCCACCTCACACCTGACCATCAGCTCTTGCCTCTGACGTCAACGTCAGGTTCTAGCGTACCGGGCATGGACATCAACAACTCGGTTGCCCTTGTCACCGGAGCCAACCGCGGCCTGGGCCGCGCCTTCGCCCAGCGGCTGCTCGAACGGGGCGCCCGCAAGGTCTACGCGACAGCCCGCCGACCGCAGACCGTGGATCTGCCCGGCGTCGACGTACTGCCCCTTGACATCACCGACCCCGCATCCGTGCGGGCCGCCGTCGAGGCCGCCCCGGACATCTCACTGCTCATCAACAACGCCGGAATCCAGACAGGAACCGACCTCGTGACCGGTTCACTGGACGCGATACGCCACGAGCTGGAGACCAACGTGTTCGGCCACCTGGGGATGATCCGGGAATTCGCGCCGGCGCTCGCCGGCAACGGCGGGGGCGCCGTCGTCAACGTCCTCTCCGCCATGTCATGGTTCGGAGGCAAGGGCGCCAATGCCTACCACCTGACCAAGGCCGCCGCCTGGGCCATGACCAACGGCGTCCGCCTGGAGCTCGCCGAGCAGGGCACCCTCGTGACAGCGGTGCACCTCGGCCTGGCCGATACCGACATGGCCGCGGGCTGGCCCGTGGACAAGATCGCGCCGTCCGACCTGGCCGACGCGGCACTCGACGGCGTCGAGGCGGGCTCCGCCGAGGTCCTCGCCGACCAGTGGAGCCGGGACGTCAAATCCCGTCTCACGCTGGCCCCGGAAGAATTCAACGACGCGATGGACCGCGCCCTGGCAGCACTGACAACGACCTGATGGGTTGGAGTGGACGTTCCACACTGCGATCGCGGCTGACTGGGCGTCCTCGCTGGTGAACTCGCGGACGTAGAGGACTTCTTCGGCCATGATCGGCCGGTAGCGCTCCGAGGGCGCATTCGCGTGGGGCACTCGTCGTCCTCTCGAAGTCGGACGACGGCAGGCGCGACACCCATCGTGCGCGCCTGCCGCATTGCGGCCTTTCAGTCCCGCGGTGCCACGCGGATGCGGTTCCCGTCAGGATCGGCTGCGAGGAAGGTCAGCCCGAACCCCGCATCATGTGGTTCCTGCAGGATCGTGACGCCCCTGGACTGCCACTGCTTGAAGATCGCATCGATCTCGTCGGGCCCGCCCCCGTGGACGGCCAGGCACACCTCGCTGGTGCGCGGGATGTCCGGTGACAGATCCTCGAACCGGCCCGACCACACAGCGAGGTCAGCGCCAGGCCCGAGGTCGAAGGTGATGTATCCCGGAGTCTCGAACGAGGGGCTCAAGCCGAGGAGATCGCCGTAGAAGCGAGCTGCGGCGGGAGCGTCGTTCACGTAGACGATGGACAGGACGGATGCGGTCACGGTTGTTCCTTCTCGCAGGTCGGTGGTACGCATCCATCAGCCTGACCGGGATATGCGCCGCATCGTGTCGCAATTCTTGGAAGACTTGGGGTGTGACCCCAGATCGCTTCTTCGCCCTGATGCTGCTCCTCGCATCGAGAAATGCCGTGACCACACAGGAACTTGCTTCAGCGCTCGGGGTGTCCCTTCGAACCATCACCCGGGACCTGAACTGGCTCCGCGACGCCGGTCTGCCGGTGACCGCACATCGGGGCCGCCTCGGAGGCGTGGCCATGCTGCCCGGGTCCGGACTCGATCTCACGCGGCTCACGCCGGGCGAGCGTGATCATCTGTCGCTCACCGGGCTGGATGAGAAGCAACGTGCGGAGCTCAACGCATCGGTCGAGAGCCGGCGCGCGCTCTCCAAGATCGCCGCTACACGGCCCCGTCGACTTCATGAGCTCCTGCCGCTCACCGACGTGGTGCACGTGGACAGTCGTCCCTGGCGTCAGGCGCGAGCTTCCGGCACGACGCCGGCTTCGCTGATCGGCCCAGTGCGGCGAGGTCGCCGGCTATGGATCGAGTACGACAGCTCACGCGAGCCATGCCCACGCGACCTGGTCGTGGATCCCTACGGGCTGTTCGCCAAAGCCGGCATCTGGTACCTCGTCGCCGACTGTGCCCGAGCGCCACGGATGTACCGGCTCGAACGGATCACGACGTGGGAAGAAGTCGACCAGCCACGACGGATCCGCGAGAGCCAGACCCTGGCCACCGTCGCCGCAGCGCTCATTGAACAGTGGGAACACCACCACGCGATAGAGGTCAGCGCCACCATCGACCAGACCCAGATCCAGCGAGCGCAACGCATCTTTGGCCAACGACTCGTCCGGGTGTCGACGACGCCGTGGAGCCCGCTGAAGCCCTTGGTCGTGTCGGTCGTTCGAAGGACGCGGCAAGCAAGGCGACAAGCCGGCGAGCCCCAACCACGGCCACGCCCTGTGCTCCCCGCGCGCGCGGCGATCAATCGCAGTGGTCCGCCTTCGGGAACGCAATGGACAGATTCCACGCACCGGAGGAGCGCACCTGGTAATAGCCGCGGCCCGGCCACTGGAAGGCATGCTCCCCGGCCCGCCCCTCTACCACCGAGCCCCTGTGGACGAGGCTGCCGTCCAACGCTTCCAATTGGATCCGGTTCGGGCCTGCATAGTGCAGCACGCCTGGGCCCGGTCCGCCTCGGTAGTGGACGAGGTCTGAGCCGGTCCCGCTGATCTCCTCCTGGAAGCGCGGGACTGTCCGCAGAGGTGACACAGATGCCGTCCATGCGTTTCGACCACCGGCAGTGGTCACTCGGAACCTGATCGTCTTGGTCCCCAGCGGCAGCGGAATCCGCGCGGTGATGGGGGTCCCGTCGCCCGACAGCCGGTAGAGACGCGAAGAGCGCCCCCTCAACCCTACGAAGCGCAGCTGCACGTGCCCCTGTCCCTTCGTCAGAAAGACCATGACGGCCGGACGGTACGACGGCATTGCCAGTTGATGCGTCTCCTCGTCCCGGCCACCTTCTCCGCCGACTTGAGGGCTTTCGGCACCTGCCACTTTGGCCTGCACCTCGTCAGTGGAGGTGGGTAAACCGATGCTGAAGGGGTGGGCGTCCCACGGCTCGCCGGGAGCGGCAACGCCGGCCTTGTTCCTCACGCTCGTTGACTCGCTGCCCGCGCGCCATGGCCACAGCCGCCGCAACCGCCCGCCCAATCCACCTCGCATGGTGGCCATCATGCTGCCTGCTCACCAGAGTTGGGCAGAGAGTGCGGTCCTCGGCCCGTCACGCTCACCCCCGTGGTGCGGCGGGCCGTCCCATGGAGCGCCGTCCAGGACTCGTACGGGTCGGGTGGCCGGGCCCGCGCCATGGTGGGGAGCCCCGATATGCTCCTGCGCATGAGTGCTGTTCAGGCCGGTCGTAAGCGTGATGGTGCCGCGACGCGGGAGGCCATTCTCGCCGCGGCGGTGGTGGAGTTCACCGAGCACGGTTACGCCAGGGCTGGAGTCCGGCAGATCGCTGAGCGGGCCGGGGTGACGGCGATGATGATCAACCGCTACTTCGGTTCGAAGGAGCGGTTGTTCGCGGAGGCGGTGGACCGGGCCTTCAAGCCGCCGACGGTGGTCGGGGACGAGCGCCGGGGGCTGTCGCGGACGATGGCGCACACCCTGGCGGAGCGCACCGGGACGGATTCCGACGACCTGGACCCGTTCTTGCTGATGCTGCGCTCGGCATCGGACCCGGAGGCAACGGACGCCCTGCGCAAGGGCGTGGAGGCGCATGTGGGCGCCCGGCTGGCGGGACTGCTCGCAGGGCCCGGGGCGGAGGTGCGAGCGCAGCTCGGCCTGGCTCTGGTCGCAGGGACCTGGCTGATGCGGACCGTCGTCGGCACGAGTGCGCTCGCCGCTGCCGATGACGACGAGGTCGCCGAGTTGCTGGCGGCGATGCTCGAACCTCTTGCGCAGGAGTCCGCCACGTAGCCGACTGGGCCCAGGAGCCGGATCGGCCCGGCTCGCACGGCCGGACAGGGCGGGACTAGGACTTGTCCGGCCGATCATGTGACTGCTCCGTGCCGGAGTCGTTCCTGTTGGCATGGGGCGGGGTGATCTGAGTGATGCCGAGTGGGAACGGCTGCGGCCGTTCCTGCCGGTCTCTAACGGGCGTTGTGGCAGGTGGCGGGATCACCGGCAGGTGATCGACGGGATTCTGCACCGGGTGCGGACCGGGGTTCAGTGGCGTGATCTGCCCGAACGGTTCGGACCGTGGAAGACCGTCTACGAACGCCACCGCCTGTGGTCGGCGGACGGCACCTGGGAACGTCTCCTCCAGCAGGTCCAGGCCGCAGCCGACGCCGCAGGTGAGATCGACTGGGACATCTCGGTCGACTCCACCATCGTCCGCGCGCATCAGCACGCGGCCGGCGCCCGCACCGATCCGCCACCGGTCCCGGGACAAAGGGGGTCGCAGGCGTGGAACACCAGGACGAGGCGCCGTGGCAGAGTCTGGTCGCCCGCCTGGTGGAGGTGGAGCTGGAGGTGAGGGCCTGGGCCGCTCGCGGGGCGGGTTCACCAGCAAGCTCCACCTGAGCGCGGACGGCTGCTGCCGCCCGTTGTCCCTGATCGTCACCCCCGGTCAGCGAGCAGATTGCACCCAGTTCAAGCCGGTCCTGGAGGTGATCCGCGTGCCCAGACCAGGCCTGGGACGACCACGCAAGAAGCCCGACAGCCTCGCGGCCGACAGGGCCTACAGCAACGGACCCATCCGCGAGTACCTGCGACGGCGGGGAATCAGCCACACCATCCCAGAGAAGACCGATAGCCAGGCGGCCCGCCTACGCAAAGGCGCACGCGGTGGACGGCCGCCCTGCTTCGACGAGGACCGCTACAAGAAGCGCAACACCGTCGAGCGGGCGATCAACCGCCTCAAGCAGTCCCGGGCCGTCGCCACTCGCTACGACAAGCGCGGCTATATCTTCCTCGGCACCGTCACCGTGGCCGCTCTCACGATCTGGCTCCGAACATGATCGCCGACAACCTGCGCCGCGCTGCCCCTGCCGATGAGGAACTACACCCTCACAAAAGCGATCGCCCCCTGCTATGCGGGGCGAAGAACGGGATCGATCACTGCCAGGCCCTCATGCAGCCGGCGGGCCCCCCGAGCAACACGAGCGTCGGCGTCGCCCGACATCTCCTCACAGAGCCGTAGCGCCTCGTCCAGGTCCTCCGAGAAGATGCTGAAGACATCGACAACCGCGGTGTGGATCCAATCGGCATGATTGTCGTTGGCGACTGCCAGTGCGGACGCGACTATCGCCAGTCCGGCCCTGTCCTTTCGCCGAAGCAAGCCCTCCGCGGTCCGCCTGGTGACGAAGGTGTCACCAGGATCGAGCACAAGCTCCAGGAGCGGCTCCACGGCCTCCTGCATCTCGGCGAACCCTGCCAGGCTGTGACCGGCATCCGCCCGGTCACGCCAGTCATCGCTTCGCCCAAGTTCGCCAAGCGTCACGACGACCGCACGCCGCAGGTCACTGTCCACGGATTCGCCTACCCCTCCCACGATTCCGGTCAAAGTATACCGAGCTGCCATACCAGATGATCGTCCGGACAGGTCCTAGTACCTCTCGGTACTCGTCCCGCCCTGTCCGGCCGTCCTTCCTTGTCTGGTCGCAGTTTGCTCAGAACGCGGAACGGATGAGGCCGCCGTCGACGCGGATGGTGGCGCCGCTGACGTACTGGGCGTAGTCGCTGCACAGGTAGGCGACGGCCGCGGCGATCTCGTCCGGCTCGCCGAAACGCTCCTGGTCGTTGGGGATCAGGGCCTCGACGGCGTTGGGTCGGATCTCTTCCCAGGTCTCGCCCCAGCCGCGGTCCGGTCCGATGTGGGTGACGAGTTCCTTCGTGGCCTCGACCAGGATAGCGCCCGGGGAGACGATGTTGGAGGTGACGCCGGTGCCCTTCAGGTCACGGGCCAGGGAGACGGCCAGGTTGTGGCGGGCGGCCAGAGTGGCGTTGTATTGAGGGTGGGTGTTCATCGGCTGGGAGGCGAGGCCTCCGCCGATGGTGATGACCCGGCCCCAGCCGCGCTCGCGCATCGCCGGGACGAGGTGCTGGATCATTCGCACGCCGGAGACGACGTTGACGTTGTAGGTGTTGCGCCACTCGTCGGGGGTGGCTTCGGTCCAGGACAAGTGCCGGTAGAAGCCGGCGTTGTTGACCAGAATGTCGACCGGACCGCCGTCGAGGGCGGCACGGGCGACCTCGGCGGCGCTTGCGTCGTCGGCCAGATCACCGAGGACCGTGGTGGCGCTGCCGCCGGCCTCGCGGATCTCCTGCGCGACCCGCTCGGTGCGCTCCTTGTCGCGTCCGTGGATCACGACGGTAGCGCCCTCGGCCGCCAGCAGCTTCGAGGTGGCTTCACCGAGTCCGAGACTCGCACCGGTGATGAGCGCGCGCTTTCCGGTCAGATTGAGGTTCATGTTCTGTGTCTTTCTCTTTGGCTCCCCGCGCCTCGGCGTCCGGGGAGTGTGCCGATGCAGTCAAGTATACACCGGTAGACTTCTCAAAGGGGTAGGCGTGATTCCCGCTGTGCGGAGGTGCGCTCGAACCGGTGACGAGGCCCCGTCTGCCGTGCAACCGCATGTTCATGGGTTTGCGCCTTCCTGGCTTCAGGTGTGTCGACTGCATCCGTCGCACAGGGCAACATGTGCGCGCAGCGAGACACATATCCGGCTGCTCGCGGCCGGGGCGCTTTCTGGATGGCCGCTGCGGTGCACTGAATCCGAACCGGTGCTGGGCGCGGAAAGGGTGCCGAACGGTGCGCTTGCGGGTCCGGCCGGCAGCGAGGCTCACGCCCGTCGGAACGACCAGCAGCCATCACCTGCCAGCACTCCACGAAGGGACATTCGTGCCGCTCTCCCGATACGCCACCGCCCTGCCCGCTGCCCTGCTCGGCATCGCGCTCGCCGCCCCGGCCGCCCATGCGGCCCCGCAGCCGCCCCCGCCTGTCGGCCAGGTCGACGTCAGTCGCTATCAGGGAACCTGGTACCAGATCGCCGCCGTTCCGCGGCTCTTTGAGATTCAGTGCGCCAAGAACGTGCACGCGGTCTACACGCTCACAGCGCCGGGGACCGTCGGCGTCCGCAACAGCTGCACGACGTGGCTGGGCAACACCAGTGGCGTGACCGGAGAAGCCAAGGCCCTTGACAGTTCCGGCGGCCGACTGAACGTCAGCTTCGTGAAGACCGGCGGCTCGTATCGCCACAGCGACGATGCCAACTACATCGTGACCGGCCTCGACCCCGACTACCGCTGGGCCGTGATCACGGACAGCGACCGCAGGTCCGGCTTCGTGCTGTCCCGCACTCCGGAGCTGCCGGCCGGGCTGCGGCCCGCGATCCTCGCCTCCATCGACGCGGCCGGGCTCGACGCGTGCGACTTCCTCGTCACCCGGCAGGACGCCGCGACCGTGCCCACCGGATCATTCTGCTGACTCCCGGCGAGCCCGGCCGCTCGCCCGCGCAACGGTTTCCGGACCCGTGAGCTCATTCATGATCAGATCCACCGCCGCCGGGACCGTGAGACCGCGGGGCAGCTTGGGCGGCTGCCCCGCGACCGCGCGGCCGGCGAAGCCGGTGTCGAGATGCGGCAGGCAGAGATCGACCACGGCGACATGCCGCCGCTGCTCCTTTCGCACCGCTTGCAGCCAGGCGGCGAGGGCGGCTTTCGCGGCAGCGTAGTCGGCCATCTTCGGAGGCGGATTCCCAGCGACCACGCCCGTGACGGCCGCGAGGACCCCGCCGGCTGTCACCAGCGGAAGTGCGGCGCGCAGAAAGGCCATGGGGGCGAGCGCGTTGACGGTCATCAGGTGTTCGGCGACGGCCTCGCTGATGGTGTCCGCGGCGCCGAAGGCTGGAACTCCGATGCAGCTCACCACCGCGTCGAGGCCGCCCATCCGCTGGGCTGCCCCGCGTGTCAGAGCGGCGCAGGCGTCAAGGTCGTAGGCATCGAAGCCGCTCACGCCGGTTCCTGGAAGTCGGCCCTGGAGCGCCCGCAGTTCTGCTTCGTCCCGGCCGGCAAGGTGCAAGGTCGCACCGCCGCCGTACAGCCGGTGCGCCAGCGCTCTGCCGACTTCTCCGGTGGCCCCGGGCAGGAGAATGCGTGCTCCGTCGACTTCCATCTCGGACGCCCTTCCGCGCGTCGTGCGTATCGAGTCCGGTCGATCCCGCCGGCTAGCCGGCGGGATCGTGCATCGCCCATCGGATGAGAGCCGTGGTGAGGCGGCCGGCCGGTTGGACCGCCCATCGCTCGGCGGGCTCCCAGCGCGGGAGGCGAAGTTCCGCTGTCGCCCAACGGGGCAGCAGGGCGACCGCGTTGGAGGCCAGAGCGGCGTACAGCGGCAGGGCAGGGGCGGGCAGCGGTGGTCTCAGCAGGAGGTAGCGCGCGGTTTCCAGCGCCTCCGGCGTGGCGCGCAGTTCGGGGCGGTAGGCGGCAAGACGGGCGCGGAGGTCGCCGGTCGACTCAGGAGGCGTGGGCACACCGAGCGCCCGGGCGATGCGCGCCATCTGACGCACGTACTCGTCGCATTCCCGCACCGTCAGCCGCCGGGAGGCGAAACGCTGGTGCGCTCGCAGGAAGGAATCCACTTCGGCGATGTGGATCCACTCCACCAGATGTGGGTCGGATGCGCGGTAGGCGGCACCGCGGTCCGTCACCCCTCGGATGCGTTCGTGCACCGCGTTCACTCGGTCGCAGGCCGACTGGGCGGTCTCGGCAGGTCCGAAGGTCGTGGTGGCCAGGAAGGTGCTCGTCCGGTGCAGGCGTCCCCACGGGTCGCCGCGGAATCCGGAGTGCGTGGCGACGGCCGCCATGGCAGCGGGATGCAGGGTCTGCAGCAGCAGCGCTGACAGGCCGCCGATGAACATGGCGCTGTCGGCGTGAACTGCGCGGACAGGGCTGTCGCACGGGAACCATCTGGGGCCGGGCGTTTCGTGGATCAGCGCGCGGTTGCGGGGGCCGTCGGGACCGGCGACGCGGGCGAACAGCATCCTTCCCGCCCGTTGGCGCAGCGGCTCCAACGGCTCCCGTACACGCGACGCACGGTCCCCCATCGTGGCACTCCTGTGTCGGCTCATCTGGCGGCGGCGCGAGAACCGAGGTCGCGCGCGACCCGGACACCAGGTGTTCGGCAGATTCCCGGTTGTCGGTTGCGGTGACCCGACTCTTTCTCCTCGACATGCGGGTGCCCTGGAGGAGGAGGACCGTTGAAGCATGACCGATTCACTCATCCCGCCCACGGAGACACCGCCCGTGGAGGGCTCTACGGCCGAGGCACACCAGCAGCGGGCCGACGGTGGGGTCTGGGAACATCCCTCCTGGTGGTTGTGGCTGATCGTGGCTGGTTCGGTACTCGTCGCCGCCTTCTTCGTGGCACGCATCTGGGGCCTGTGACCTCGGTGCCCCGGCTTCGGGCTGTCGGGGTCGTCACGGCAGGTTCGGCCGGTGCTCGAAGTGCCCTGCGGCGCGCGGCAAAGAGCCAGCCCATGCCGCCTTCGCGTTGACGACCCGACGTGGGTGAAGCCACCGCTGAACCACGCCCCGGCCCTGCCGCGGTGGTGGACCGGGGTCAGGCGAGGGCGAGGAAGAGCTTTTCCAGTTCTTCCTGCGACATGGGCGGGGTGTCGGAGTCTCCGGCAAGGCACTGCCGCATTCCGCTGGCCACGATCTTGAAGCCGGCCCTGTCCAGCGCCCGGGAGACCGCCGCGAGTTGCGTCACGACGTCCTTGCAGTCACGGCCCGCCTCGATCATCGTGATCACGGCGGTCAACTGGCCTTGCGCCCGCCGCAGACGGTTCAGGACGGGCTGCATCGATTCTTCGTCCACCTGCATCGAAACCCTCCTCCACTCCTGGACAAGAAGACCCAGAATACCCCACGGGGTATAAATCCCGGCCGTCACGCCGCCGCGGCCCGGTGATTACCGGACGGGAGGGGACCCGAGTGCCGTGCGGTAGGTGACCCTCGACCGGGACGCCCTGCCGTCGACCCGCCCGACGCTCCCGTAAATACCCCAGGGGGTATTTGACAGCGGCGACGGGAGCCACTTACCGTCGTCCGTGTAATACCCCAGGGGGTATTGGAGCAGCTCCTGCCGCGGCGGACGTCGCGGCGGGGCGGAGCCCCAGCCCAGTTCGTGGCGGCGCCGGAGGCGTCGACTCCGATCGCTCCAACTCCCCGCAACCACCGCCCGCACCCCACCTTCCAGAGGGGTGTCTCGCGGCCTCGGCAATACCCCCTGGGGTATACCGTCCAACGCTTTACGGAGGTTTCCGTGTTCTTCTCGCAGTACTACCTCGAATGCCTGTCGCAGGCGTCGTACATGATCGCCGACGAGACCACCGGCCGGGCCGTGGTCGTCGACCCCCGCCGGGACGTGTCCGAGTACCTCGCGGACGCCGAAGCCCGCGGGCTCACCGTGGTCGGTGTCATCAACACCCACTTCCACGCGGACTTCGTCGCCGGACACCTGGAGATGGCCGACCGTACCGGCGCGTGGATCGGCTACGGGCGGCGCGCGGAGACCGAGTACGCGATTCGGAAGCTGGCCGACGGGGACACGATCAGCCTCGGCGACGTCACTCTGAGGATCATGGAAACGCCGGGTCACACCCCGGAGTCGATCAGCGTGCTGGTGTACGAGCACGCCGACGATGCCGTGCCGTACGGCGTGCTGACCGGCGATGCGCTGTTCATCGGTGACGTGGGCCGCCCCGACCTGCTGGCCTCGGTCGGGGTCACCGCGGACGAGCTCGGCGCGATGCTCCACGACAGCGTGCAGAACAAGCTGATGGGGCTGCCCGACGACGTGCGGGTCTTCCCCGCCCACGGCGCCGGTTCGTCCTGCGGCAAGAACCTCTCCACCGAGCGTCAGTCCACGATCGGTGAGCAGCGCGCCACCAACTACGCGTGCGCCCCGATGAGCCGTGAGGACTTCGTCACCATCGTCACCGCCGGTCAGTCCACGGCTCCGGGTTACTTCGCCTACGACGCGGACCTCAACCGCAGGCAGCGGGAGCTGTTCGATCCGCAGAACGCGCCCCGGGCGCTGAGCGTTGCGGACTTCGCCGCACTGCGGGAGGCGGGCGCGGTGGTGGTCGACGCCCGTGACCCGCAGGAGTTCGCCGCGGGCCACCTGCGCGGCGCGGTCAACGTTCCGGCCGACGGCCGGTTCGCCGAGCAGGCCGGCACGGTGCTGCCGCTGGGCGCCCAGGTGCTGGTCATCGCGCCGGAGGACCGCGAGGTGGAGATCGTCACCCGGCTCGCCCGGATCGGCTTCGACCGCACAGCCGGCTACCTGGCCTCCTCCGACGAAGCACTGGAGTCGATGGCCGACGAGGTCACCCCGGCCAGCCGCCTGACCGCGGCCCAGCTCCGCACCGAGCTGGACGGCGCCAACCCGCCGGTCGTCGTCGACGTCCGCAACTGCGGCGAACGCGGCGAGAACGGGTTCATCGACGGCGCCCTGCACATCAGCCTCGGCGAGCTGCCGCACCGGCTGGACGAGATCCCGCGCGACCGGCCGCTGGTCCTGCATTGCGCGGGCGGTCACCGCTCCTCCATCGCCGCCAGCCTGCTGCGGCACGAAGGCTTCGAGGACGTCTCCGACGTCCTCGGCGGCTGGGCCGCCTGGGCTCTGCTCACCACCCCCACCGCCGTCTGACCCGGCACGTCACGACCTGCCGGTGCGCCCGCGCGGGTGCACCGGCCGCACCAGTCCCCTTCCCCCTCTTCCTCGCCTTCCGCTTTCCTCGCCTTCCCTCCCAGGAGTTCTCATGACGACCGACACCGCCCGCACCGCCTCCTTCACCCCCACCGCCCTCCAGCACCTGATCGACAACGGAAACACCCCTCGCCTGCTGGACGTGCGTACCCCGGGCGAGTTCCAGACCAGCCACATCCCCGGCGCCTACAACGTGCCGCTGGACACCCTGCGTGAGCACCGAGCGGAGCTGCGCCGGCACCTCGACGAGGACGTCGTGCTGATCTGTCGCTCCGGTGCCCGCGCCTCGCAGGCCGAGCAGGCGCTCGCCGAGGTGGGCCTGCCGAACCTGCGTGTCCTGGACGGCGGCATGATGGCCTGGGAGGCGGCCGGCTTGCCGGTCAACCGTGGCCCGCAGCGCTGGGAGCTGGAGCGTCAGGTCCGTCTGATCGCCGGCTCGGTCGTGCTGGTCACCGGTGTCGTGGGCTTCTTCGTCCCCGGCGTGCACCTGATCGGCACCGCGATCGGCGCCGGGCTGACGTTCGCCGCGCTCAGCAACACCTGCGCGATGGGCATGATGCTCTCCAAGCTGCCCTACAACCGGGGTCCGCGCACCGACATCCGCACGGTCGTCGCCTCCCTGCGGGACCGGTCGTGATCACCCTCGTCCTCGCCGCCCTGTTCGTCGTCGGCGTCACCAGCCTCGTCGGCCTGATCCCGCACGCAAGCGCCCATCGGGTCCGCTGGCACACCGGGCTGATCTTCGGCTCGGTCAGCATGATCGGTGAGCGTGCACCCCTGACGCACTTCGCGGGGGGCGCACGCCACACGTCATCACGCACGAAGGAGAAAGCCCGGTGAAGGTACGGGAAGAGGCGGTGAGCGCAGTCCTCAACCGGCTGCGCCGCGCCCAGGGCCAGCTCGCGGGAGTCATCTCCCTGGCGTGAGCCTGCGGGCGGCTGTGGCGCACGGCGGATGTGCGTCACGGGGCACTGCTGCCCGCGGCGCGGTGCGCTCGCCCGACCCGCCCGCCGGTAGTCCGCCGGCGGTCCTGCACGGGTGAGACCGGCGTTGGTGCGAGTCGTCACACACCTGGACAGCAATACCCCTGGGGGTATTGCTGTTACCGTGATGTACAGATACCCCCGGGGGTAATTTTCCAGGAAAGGAGCAAGCACGTGTTCTTCGTCGACACCATCGAGCTCGAGGGACTCGGCAACCGCCACTACCTCGCCGGCGGCGAGCGGGCGGCCGTGGCCGTGGACCCGCCGCGCGACATCGACCAGGTGCTGGCGGCGGCCGCCCGACGCGGTGTACGGATCACCCACGTGGTGGAGACCCACATCCACAACGACTACGTCACCGGCGGTCTGGAGCTCGCCCGGATCACCGGCGCCCTCTACCTGGTACCCGCCGGGGCCCACGTGTCGTTCGCCCGCACCCCGGTGTCCGAAGGCGACACGATCACGGTCGAGGAAGGCCTCGAACTACGAGCGGTGGCCACCCCCGGGCACACCCCGCACCACACCGCTTACGTGCTCGCCGAGCAGGGCACGCCGGTGGCCGCGTTCACCGGCGGTTCGCTGCTCATCGGCACGGTGGGCCGCCCCGATCTGGTCGAACCCCGCCTCACCGAGCAGCTGGCCCGCGCCCAGCACGCCTCCGCCCACCGGCTGGCGGCCGAACTGCCCGACGAGACGGCCGTCCTGCCCACGCACGGCTTCGGCAGCTTCTGCTCCTCCGCCCAGGCCGAGGGGGACAACACCACCATCGGCCAGGAGAAGACCGCCAATACGGCGCTCACCACCGATGTAGACACCTTCGTCGCCGAGCTCCTGGCCGGGCTGGAGGACGTCCCCGCCTACTACGCGCACATGGGCCCGGTCAACGCCTCCGGCCCCGCCCCGGTGGACCTGACGCCCCCGGCCGTCGCGGACGCCGCCGAGATCGCCGCCCGGCTGGCGGCCGGCGAGTGGGTCGTCGACCTGCGCAACCGGGTCGCCTTCGCCGAGGGACACGTCGCCGGGTCGTTCAACTTCGATGCGGACGGCAAGATCGCCACCTACCTCGCCTGGATGATCCCGTGGGGCAAGCCGGTGACCCTGCTCGCCGAGTCACCGGAGCAGCTGGCCGCGGCGCAGCGCGAGCTGGTCCGGGTCGGCATCGACCGGCCCGCCGCCGCGGCGACCGGCGCCCCGCGCGCCTGGGTGCCCGCGGGCGCCGAGCTCGCGTCCTTCCCGCGCTCCACCTTCGCCGGGCTCGCCGGACGGGACACCGCCCGGACCGTCGTGCTCGACGTGCGACGCGACTCCGAGCGGGCCGCCGGACACATCGAGGGCTCCGTCCACATACCGATCCACGAGTTGCACAAGCGCCTCGGCGAAGTGCCCGCCGGCACCGTGTGGGTGCACTGCGCCGGCGGCCTGCGCGCCGGGATCGCGGCCTCCCTGCTCGACGCTGCCGGCCGTGACGTGGTGGCCGTCGACGACGGGTTCGACGCCGCCACCGCCACCGGTCTGACCGTCGTCACCGACTGACCGGTCCACCCCGGCGGCACGGCACCGCGGCCCACCCAGCCGACGTGCCCCTCGTCAGTAACTCCGCTTCATCGAAAGGTTCTGTGATGTCCCTGTTCTCCCGGAACACCACACAGCGCGTCACCGTGGAAGACGCCCACCGGCGTACCCAGGGCGACGACGCCCCAGCCGTCCTGCTCGACGTACGCGAGCGGGGTGAGTGGAACGCCGGGCACGCGCCCGGCGCCGTGTACGCACCCCTGTCCGGCCTGGTCGCGAACTCCGCCCTGCCGCAGGCCGCCCAAGGACGGCCTCTGATAGTGATCTGTCGCAGCGGCAACCGCTCGCAGAAAGCCGCCGAACTTCTCTCCGCGCGCGGCCTGGACGCGGTGGACGTCAAGGGCGGCATGAAGGCATGGGCGGCGGCCGGGCACCCGGTCGTCGACACCCGCGGGAACAACGGCTCGGTGGCGTGAGCGCCCTGATCCTGGCGCTCGTCGCCGGCGCCGTCGTCGGACTTGCCCTCGGTGGACTCGGCGGTGGCGGCAGTGTCCTGGCCGTCCCCGCCCTGACCTACCTGCTCGGTCTGAGCCCGGCGGAGGCGATCACCGCCAGCCTGATCATCGTCACCGTGACGTCCGTGACCGCGCTCGCCGGGCACGCCCGGGACGGCAACGTGGCCTGGCGGACCGGCCTGCTGTTCGCCGCGGCCGGGGTCGGCCCCGCCATGCTCACCGGGGCGGGCGCCGGTCACCTGCCGCAGGCGGCGCTGACCGTCGCCTTCGCGGCGGTCGCCTCGGTCGCCGCCATGGGCATGCTGCGGCCCGCACGCACCCCGGCCGTCGGCGAGGTGCGCACCGTCAAGGCGGGCGCCGCCGGAGCGGGACTCGGCGCGATCACCGGGCTGTTGGGCGTGGGCGGCGGCTTCCTCGCCGTCCCCGCCCTGGTCCGCGTGCTACGCCTGCCCATGCGCAGGGCGGTCGGCACCAGTCTCCTCGTCATCACCATCAACTCGCTGGCCGCTCTCGGCGCCCGCGCCGGAACCGCCGTGGACCTGGACTGGGCCGTCATCGCGCCGTTCACCGCCGCCGCGATCCTCGGAGCCTGGGACGGCAAACGCCACGCACAACGACTCACCGGCGACACCCTCCGGCGGATCTTCGCCTACGTGCTCCTCGCGGTCGCCGGCCTGATGCTCGTCGACGCGTTCGTCTGACCCCCTCCAGGGGTCCGCCGCCACGGGCACCGTCCTGGTCCGGCCCCGAGCAGGCCGGACCAGGCCCCACCGCACCGCAGCCACACCCGCACCGTTCAAGGACACCCACGCATGGCCACGAACGCCCACACCACACGGCCCGCCGAAACCGCCGTGCGCCTCGGACTGCGGGAGAACTGGCTCCAGTTCACTCTCCTCGTCGTCGTCAACATCGCCGTCGGCGGCCTGGTGGGCCTGGAACGCACCACCGTGCCGCTCATCGGCACCGACGTCTTCGGCCTGACCAGCGACCTGGCGGTCTTCTCGTTCATCATCGCCTTCGGAGCCACCAAGGCCCTCACCAACCTCGCCGCCGGAGCCCTGACGGCCCGCTTCCGCCGCAGGCAACTCCTCCTCACGGGCTGGCTGATCGGCGTCCCCGTCCCCTTCATGCTCGCCTGGGCACCGTCCTGGCTCTGGATCGTCGCCGCGAACGTCCTGCTCGGCCTCAACCAGGGTCTGGCCTGGTCGATGACCGTCAACATGAAGATCGACCTGGTCGGCCCCGCCCGACGAGGACTCGCCACCGGACTCAACGAAGCCGCCGGCTACACCGCAGTCGGCATCACCGCCCTGCTCACCGGCTACCTCGCCACCGGCTACGGCCTGCGCCCCGTCCCGGAACTGCTCGGCGTCGTCTTCGTCGCCGCCGGCCTCGCCCTGTCCCTCGCCGTCCGGGACACCGCCGACCACGTCGCCCTCGAACTCGCCCAGCACCCCAAGCCCCTGCCCACCGGTGAAAAGCCCGGCCTGGCGGCGACGTTCGCCCGCACCTCCTGGCGGGACCGCTCACTGCGCGGCGCCAGCCAGGCCGGCCTCGTCAACAACCTCAACGACGGACTCACCTGGGGTGTCTTCCCCCTGCTCTTCACCGACCACGGCCTCGGGCTGGCCGCCGTCGGGCTCATCAAGGGCCTCTACCCCATCCTGTGGGGCATCGGTCAGATACCCACCGGCCACCTGGCCGACCGCATCGGCCGCAAACCCCTGATCGTCACCGGCATGCTCGTCCAGGCCGCCGGCTTCGTCCTCGCCCTCGCCCTCCTGGACGAACCCCTGCTCGCGGGCATCCTGTCGGCCGTCGCCCTCGGCCTCGGCACCGCCATGGTCTACCCCGCCCTCATCGCCTCCGTCTCCGACCACGCCCACCCCACCTGGCGCATCAACGCCCTCGGCACCTACCGCTTCTGGCGCGACATCGGCTACGCAGGAGGCGCCCTCGTCGCGGGCCTCCTCGCCGACACGCTCGGACTCAACGCCACCGTCATCGCCGCCGCCGCGCTCACCGCCACCTCGGGCCTCCTCGCCGCCCGCTGGATCACCGACCGCACCATCACCGAGGCAGTCGTCGCGTCCGCCGGCGAACCCCGCGTCGACATCGCAACCTCGTACGCTGCACGGACTCATCGGCGTTGCACCTGACAGCTGCCAGCGGCGTGACCCGTCATCCAAGTCGAACCGTCCATCTCGACCGCGAAGGCCGTGACACCCGGCAGCTCCTCCAACCAGGCGCGAGCGTCACCTCCCATGGCATACGCGGATGTCGCGGCGACATCCGCCTCGGTGAGGGAGGTGGACACCACGGTGAGGGAGGCAAGCCCGTGGCGCGGGGGTTCGCCCGTGTGCGGGTCGACGATGTGACAGCCGCGCTCGGCCGGGCCCGACGTGGCGACGGCGAGCGGGCCCGCGGCGGACTCGACGCGGGCGGCGAGCAGGCCCGGCGCCAGCGGATGACTGATGCCCACACGCCAGGGTCCGCCGTGCAGTTGGACGTCTCCGCCGCCATTGAGGCAGAGGTGTCCGGCGCCCGCGGCCCGCAGCAGCCGGGCCGCGCGTTCCACCGCCCATCCCTTGACGAGACCGGAGGGATCGAAGGCCCCGGAGTGCCGGGACGAGAACCAGCCTCCGGTGCGGTTCTCGGCGTCGGTGCACATCGTCAGCACCTCCTGCACCTCGCCGTCCCACCGGTGCGGCACTGGTTCGCCCCGCCGGATCCGGCAGACGGCGCTGTCCGAACGGAACGGGGAGAAGACCGCGTCGACGTGGTGCAGCAGGTTCTCGACGTCATCAAGTGCACTGCGCAGGCGAGGGGTTGGCGCGTCGCGCACGGTGAGCGAGAAGACCGTGCCCATGGTGTGGACGACCCGGTGGAGTGCTGTGGGGTCAGCCATGCGCTTGGTCCAGGGCGCTCTGGAGGGAGTTGGTGTAGCCCTCGCTGGTGTAGGTGGCTCCGGAGACGGTGTCGACGTGGGCGCTCTGGGCGTCCAGGGTCTCCTGGACGAGGACCGGTATCGCCGATGCGTTGATCTGCCGGCTGCGCGGGTCGCCGTCAGGCGCTCGTACGGCGCGTGCGGCCGTGATCCTGGATCCGTCGAGGGTGACCTCGACCTGGACGGGCCCGTAGCGGGTCTGCACAGTGGAGCCGGTGATCGTGCGCGTACCGGAGGAGCTGCTGCCGGTGCCGCCCGTCGCCGCTGACGTGGACGGGGCCGGTACGGCATGGGTCACGTGGTGCGGTTTGAGGGACAGGGCGAGGACCGTCACGGTCACGGTCGCCACGCAGGTCAGTACGGTGCGGCGGACGGAGTGGGCGCGCATGGCGGGGCTCACAGTTCGAAGGATTCGTGGTGGATGCGCGTGGCTGGGACGCCTGCCGCGCGCAGGGCGTCGTACGCGGCGTCCGCCATGCCGGGTGGCCCGCACAGGTACACGTCGTGCCGGGCGATGTCGGGCAGCAGCGTCCGTAGCCGGTCCGCCGTGAACGGGGCACGCGTGTGGTCCGGACCGTTGAGCGCATACAGCAGCCGCGCCCCGCGGCTGCCCGCGATCGACTCCAGTTCGCCGCGCAGCGCCAACTCCTCGGCGGTACGTGCCCGGTAGAGCAGAGTGAGATTGCCGGGCGCGGCGGGCAGCGTCTCGAACAGCGTGCGCAGTGGGGTGATTCCGGCACCGCCCGCGACGAGGAGCACCTTGCCCCGCCGGCGCCGTCCGGCGGTCAGGGCCCCGTACGGGCCCTCCGCCCACACCCGCGTGCCGCCCGGCAAGGTGGCGACGGCACCGCTGTGGTCCCCGAGTGACTTGACCGTGACGCGCAGCAGGTCGCCCCTCGGCACCGCGGAGAGGGAGTAGGGGTGCGAGGCGTACCACATGCCCGGGGACAGGAACCGCCAGCGCAGGAACTGCCCCGGCTCGGCGCCGAGTTCGCCCAGGCGTCGCCCTCGGATCCACACCGAGTGGACGTCCGGCGCTTCCCGCACGACGGCTTCGACGCGCAGTCGGTGTCGCAGATTGAGCCGCACGGGCATCAGCACCCGGAACCAGAGGACCAGGCAGGCAACCGAGACGTAGAGCACGTACCACGCCGTGCGGGCGGTGGTTCCGGCCACGAAGTCGGCGCCGAGCGCCACCTGGTGGGAGAAGGCGAGGAACACCGCGGCGTAGGTGAACAGGTGCAGGTAGTACCAGGTTTCGTAGCGCATGCGGCGCCGTACCGCGCGAACCGAGGTGTAGCCCACGGCGAGCAGCGCCGCGGCCCCCGCCGCGCCCTTGAGCATCTCCGGGAGGTCGAACACGATCGTGCTCAGCTCGGGCAGCGGGCCCACTCGCGCCTGCGCCGCGTAGCCGAGCGTGATGAGCGCGATGTGGGCGACGAGAAGGCCGATCGTCCAGCGGCCCGCGGCGGCGTGCCAGCGAGCGGTGCGGTCGCTGCCCACCCCGTTCTCCAGCCACGGCACCCGCGCCATCAGGGCGACCAGCAGAGCGCACATGTAGCCGCAGACCAGACCGGTGATGCGGCCCGCCCCGGTCAGCCAGCCGGCGACGCCGACCACGGATCCGGTGTCGGCCCACCACAGCGCCAGCACCGCCAGGCCGCCCGCCCAGGCCGCGGCCTGCAACGGCACGGCGGGAGACCGGTTCCGTCGCGGAGCGGGCGTACGATGCCGCGCCGGTGGTGGGCCGTGCGTGGTGGTGGTCATGTGCGGCTCCTCCTGCGCGTTCGAGCTGCCCACTGTGGTGCGGCAACCTCTGAACCGGCTCTGAGGTCCCGCGCCGGAGGCCGCCTTCATAGGAAACTCAGAGCCATCCGAGAGACCCTGGAAGGGCCATGAACCAACGCCCCGCGGCCCTGACCCGCCCCGACGGCACGCCTGTGCGCGTCCTCGTCGTCGACGATGAACCCGACCTCGCCGAGGTCGTCACCGGCGCGCTGCGCTACGAGGGCTGGGAGGTGCGCTCCGCGGCGACGGCCGGGGCCGCCGTGCGCGAAGCCCGCGACTTCCGGCCCGACGCCGTCGTCCTGGACATCATGTTGCCCGACCGCGACGGACTGGCCGTCCTGCGTGACCTGCGGGCCGAGCAGCCGCATGTGTGCGTGCTGTTCCTCACCGCCCGGGACACCGTCGAGGACCGCATCGCCGGAATCACCGCAGGTGGCGACGACTACGTGACCAAGCCGTTCAGCCTCGGCGAGCTCGTCGCACGGGTACGCGGCCTGCTGCGCCGGGCGGGCATGACACGGGAACGGACGGCTGCGTCCCTGCTGGTGGTCGGCGACCTGGAGATGGACGAGGACGCCTACGAGGTCACCCGCGGCGGCGCCCCGATCGATCTCTCCCCCACCGAGTTCCAGCTGCTGCGCTGCCTCATGCGCCACCCGCGCCGCGTCCTGAGCAAGACCCAGCTCCTCGACCTCGTCTGGTCCTACGACTTCGGCGGTCAGGCCCACGTCGTGGAGCTGTACATCTCGTATCTGCGCAAGAAGATCGACGCGGGCCGCTCCCCCATGATCCACACGGTGCGCGGTGCCGGATACGTCCTGAAACCGGTGGACCGGTGAGACGGCCGCGCCTACGCACACTGCGCGCCCGGATCACCGCGGGGATGCTCGTCCTGCTCACCGTCGGCTGCGCCACCGTCGGGGGCACGGCGGTCCTGGAACTCGGTGGATTCCTCACCGGCCGCCTCGACCAGCAACTGTCCGACACCGGCAGCGTGTTCGCGGCAAGCCTCGAACACAGCCGTACGGCCCACGACGACCACGACGGCGACGAACACGGCGACACCCGCCGACAGGCCACGGGCACCCTCGGCATCCGCCTCGTCGACGGCGCCGTCACCAACGCCGCCGTGGTCCACGCCGACAGCTCCACCACCGCCCTCACCGTGGATCTGTCCACCAGGGACGCACGCGCGCTCGCCGCTCTGCCGCCGGACGGCACGGGTCACAGCGTCGAACTCTCCTCGCTCGGCGACTACCGCGTCGCGGCCTGGCCGGGACGCGACGGCGACGTCCTGCTCACCGGACTCCCGCTGGAGCCCGTCGAGGCCGCCGTGCACCGCCTCGAACTCGTGGCCGCGATCGTCCTCGGCCTGGTGCTGATCGGTGCCGGCGTGGCCGGCGCCCTGTGGGTGCGCCGGTCGCTGCGCCCGCTCAGCCGGATCGCCTCCACCGCGACCCGGGTCAGCGAACTCCCGCTGGGCAGTGGCGAAGTGGCGCTGCCCGCGCGCGCTCCCGACACCCCTCCGCGCAGCCGAGAGGTCGACCAGGTCACCCACGCGCTCAACCGCATGCTGGGCCACGTCGAGAACGCCCTCACCCAGCGCCATCGCAGCGAGGAGCGGTTGCGCAGCTTCTCCGCCGACGCCAGCCACGAACTGCGCACCCCCGTCGCCTCGGTGCGCGGCCACGCCGAACTCGCCCTGCTGCACCCGGGCCCCGTCCCGCCGGACATCACCCGTGCCCTGGAGCGCATCGCCGCCGAGTCGAGCCGGATGGGCGCCATGGTCGACGACCTGCTCCTGCTCGCCCGACTCGACGCTGGACGCCCTCTGGAACGCGAGCAGGTGGACCTCACCCGGCTCGTCCTGGACGCCGTCACCGACGCCCGCGCGGCAGGCCCCGACCACCACTGGTCCCTGGAGCTGCCCGAGGAGCCGATCACGATGTGCGGCGACGCGCACCGCCTCCAGCAGCTCCTCGCGAACCTCCTCGCCAACGCCCGCCTGCACACGCCGCCCGGCACCGACATCACCGTCCGGACCGCATCAGGTGACGGCGGAGTACGACTGACCGTCACCGACAATGGCCCCGGCATCCCGGCCGACCTGCGCGAGAACCTCTTCGAACGCTTCGTGCACGGCGACGGTCCGCGCGGCGAGCACGGCGGTGGAACAGGCCTCGGCCTCTCGATCGTCGATGCCGTCGCCGCCGCACACGGCGGCACGGTGACCGTGACGACCGAGCCGGGCGCCACCACCTTCACGGTGCGCCTGGCCGACGGTGCCGGTGCGGAGAACCAGGACAGCAGGGGGTGACCTGCGCCGCACGGCATGCGATGACGTCTCTCCTGGTGGCCTGGCCCCACGGATCAGCAGATACGAGGCAGCTGCTCGCCCAGCGGCATGTCGACGATGCGTCGCGAGCCGACCAGAGTGCGCGCCACCACGCCCTCCGGCGCCTTCCCTGCCGTGCCGATCCGGACAGCCGCGTGCCCCTCCGGCAGGGCGCGCAGGGCGTCCAGCGCGGTGTCCGTGGCCTGCGGGGCGACGAAGGCAATGAGGCAGCCCTCGTTGGCCACGACGAGCGGGTCGAGGCCGAGCAGGTCGCACGCCGCGGCGACGGCCGCCGGCACGGGCAGTACGGCCTCGTCGATCTCGACGCCGACGTGTGCTTCACGGGCGATCTCGTTGAGTGCCGCCGCGAGCCCTCCTCGCGTGGGGTCGCGCAGTGCGTGCACCTGCCCGCCCAAGGGGGCGAGCGCGGTGACGAGCCGGTGCAGCGGCTGGGTGTCGGAGGCGATGTCGGCCTCGAAGCCGAGGCCTTCGCGGGCCGAGAGGATGGTGGTGCCGTGCAGACCGACGGGTCCGGAGAGGATGATCGCGTCGCCTGGCGCGGCCCGGACGGCGGACGGAGTGAGGCCGGGAACGCGGCGGCCGATACCGGTGGTGACGAGGAAGAGTCGATCGGCGGCGCCGCGGCCCACCACCTTGCTGTCGCCGGTGACGACGGGCACGCCGATGTCACGGGCGGCCTTGCCCGCGGACTGCAGCACACAGCGCAGGTCGGTGATCGGGAGACCCTCCTCGGCTATCACCGCGAGGGCGAGGGCCACGGGCAAGGCGCCGCGCATGGCCAGGTCGTTGACGGTGCCGTGCACGGCGAGCGATCCGATGTCGCCCCCGGGGAAGAACAGCGGGTCGACCACGAACGCGTCGGTGGAGACCGCCAGTTCGCTGTCACCAGGAAGCAGCGCCGCATCCTCCAGGGCGCCGTCCGCCGGAGCACCGAGTGCGGGCAGGACGACGTCACGCAGGAGTTCGGCGGTGAGCAGGCCGCCCGCGCCGTGACCGAGGAGGAGCGTGTCCTGTGCGTGATGGGGCGTGGGGCAGGCCGATGTCATGGAGTCCTCCTGGTGGGCGAAGGTGTCTCGCTTCGGGTGCGGCCTGCGGAGTGGAACGCGGCACAGGTGCCCTCCGTCGAGACCATCGGAGCACCGAGCGGGGTGCGGGGCGTACACCGGGTGCCGTACGCGGTGCAGTCGGTCGGCAGGGCGGCACCGGTGAGGACGGCGCCCGCGATGCACTCCGGGTCCTCCGCCGGGTGCAGGCCGGTGACGTCGAAACGGCCGGCCGCGTCGAACCGGGCGTACGGTTCGGCGAGTTCGAGGCCGCTGGCGGGAAGCGTGCCGATGCCGCGCCAGGCCCGGTCGGCGACGCGGAAGACGCGGGAGATCGCGTCCTGCGCCTCCGTGTTCCCGCTTCGCCGCACCGCTCGCGCGTACTGGTTCTCGACGCTGTGGCGCCCGGACTCCAGTTGGCGTACCGCCATCAGGACACCTTCGAGGAGGTCGAGCGGTTCGAACCCGGTCACCACGATCGGCACTCGGTAGCGGGCGGCGATCGGTTCGTACTGGCGCCAGCCCATCACCGTGCACACGTGCCCGGCCGCGAGGAACGCCTGGACCTCACAGTCGGGATCGTCGAGCAGAGCGGTCATGGCGGGCGGCACCAGGACATGACTGACCAGGACGAAGAAGTTCGTCAGCCCCAGCCGCTCCGCGTGCAGCACCGCCATCGCGTTGGCGGGAGCCGTTGTCTCGAACCCCACGGCAAGGAACACCACGTCCCTGTCCGGGAGTTCGGCCGCCAGCCGGACCGCGTCCATCGGGGTGTAGACGACGCGCACGTCGGCGCCCCTGGCCCGCAGCGACAGCAGGTCCGTCGTGGAGCCGGGGACGCGGAGCATGTCGCCGAAACTGGCGAGGACCGTGCGGGGGCGGGCCGCGATGGCCATGGCCCGATCAAGGGTTTCCAGCGGGGTGACGCAGACGGGACAGCCTGGGCCATGGATCATGCGGATCCCGGCGGGCAGCAGTTCGTCGATGCCCTGGCGGACAAGGGTGTGGGTCTGTCCGCCGCAGACCTCCATGATCCGCCAGGACCTGGTGGCCGTCGCGGTCAGCTCGGCGAGCAGGCGTCGGGCCAGCACCGGATCCCGGTACTCCGTCAAGTACTTCATGGCGCCGCGAAGTCCATGCGGATGTCGACGACGCCCTCCACGGCCCGTGCGAGACGCGCTGCCACGGGCACCAGATTGCGATTGCTCAAAGTGCCGCCGAAGGTGACCACCCCCTCGGCGACCGTCACCGTCACGTTCTGGCCGGGGAACAGATAGGACGCCACGGTGCGGCGCACCTCCTCGGCGATGTCGTCGTCGGACCGCAGGAAGACCTTGAGCAGGTCGGAGCGGCTGACGATGCCTTCGAGAAGGCCCTCGGCATCGACGACGGGGAGCCGTTTGACCCTGCGCGTGGCCATGATCCTGGCGGCCTCGGCCAGGGTGGCGTCCGCGTGTACGCACACGGCAGGACTCGTCATCAGCTCGCCCGCGCACACCGCGCCGGCCTTGGCCAGATCGGACAGACGGCGCAACTGCTCGCGCCGGTCCGGATCCAGGTCGCGGAACTCCTCCTTGGGCAGCAGATCGGCCTCGGACACCACCCCGACGACGCGTCCCTCGCCTTCCTGTACGGGCAGCGCACTCACCCGCCACTGGTCCATCACCTCGACGATCTCCTTGAACGGTGCGTCGCGGCCGACGGCGACGACGGTCTGGGTCATCACGTCACTGACGATGTGCGGGCTCTCGCTCACGGCTGCCTCCTCCGGGCGGTGCGACGTGGTCGACGGTGAGGTCGAGGAAGTGGGTGGAGCAGGAGATGCACGGGTCGTGGTTGCGGATCCCGCGCTCGCACAGACGCGTCAACTCCTCATCGCTGGGCGACCCCCCGGCGAGGGCCGTTCCGGCCAGACGGCGCAGGTCCTCCTCGATGGCGCCCTGGTTCTGCGCGGTGGGCGGGACGAGCCGCGCGTCGGTGACGGTGCCGTCGGCGGCCAGCGCGTAGCGGTGGTAGAGCAGTCCGCGCGGCGCCTCCGTCGCTCCGTGCCCGACGCCCGCGCGCGGCGGCACGTCGACGTGGGCGCGCTCGGGCGGTTCGTACCTGTCGATGATCCGCAGCGCCTCGTCCACGGCGTACACGGTCTCCACCGACCGCACGAGGATGCTGCGGAAAGGATTGCGGCACACGGCATCCAGTCCTGCCTCCTGTGCGGCCTGCTGGGCGAGCGGTGACAGGAGACGGTGGTTGATCGCGTACCGGGCCAGGGATCCGGTCAGGTGACGGCGGCCGCCCAGTGTGGCGTGCAGGGCGGTGGAGTGCGCGACCTGCACCTCGACGACCTCGCGGGGGAAGTCGGCGAGTGCGAACCGCCGCACCGTGTCGCCTCCCTGGCGCAGCACCGTGGGCGTGCCGGTCTCGATGGCGTACCGGCCCGCTTCGGACAGGGCGAGGAAGTCGTGGTCGCAGTCGGCGTCGGGGAAGTCGAAGCCCGACACCCAGCACACCGTCGCCCACGCGTCGTCGAGCGCCCGGCGCAACCGCTCGGCCAGCGGCTGCAGTTCGGCCCTGGCGGGCGCACGGTGGAAGCCACCGACGCGGACGTTGACCGGGTGGACGGCGCGCCCGCCGAGCAGATCGAGGATGGCGTTGCCCGCCTGCTTCAGCCGCAGGCCGCGCTCCACGTCGGCGCGGTGGGTGCGGGCCAGATCGATGGCACCGTCGCGGCCCAGGAAGTCCGGGGCGTGCAGCAGGTAGATGTGCAGGGTCTGGCTCTCGATCCACTCACCGCAGTACAGCAGCCTGCGCAACTCCCCTACCCCGTCGGGGACGAGGACCCCGCACGCGTCCTCGATCGCCGCGCACGCGCTCAACTGGTAGGCGACGGGGCAGATGCCGCAGACCCGTGCGGTGATGTCGGGCGGCTCGGTATGGGCGCGGCCGCGCAGGAACGCCTCGAAGAAGCGCGGCGGCTCGTAGATCTGCAGCCGGGCGGCGGTGACGTCGTCGCCGTCGACCGTCAGGTGCAGCGCGCCCTCGCCCTCCACGCGGGCGAGTGAGCCGACGTGCAGGACGCGGGTGCCGCGGTGTGTCACGGGCGGGGCTCCCTGTCGTGGGCAGCGAAAGCGGCGACGTTGAAGGTGCTCAACAGACGCTCGGTGTCCCGGTCGTCGAGACCGTCCCGCTGCAGCACCGGGATCAGCGCGGGCAGGTTCACCGAGCCGGACGGGCCGAAGCAGCCGTAGCAGCCCCGCCCGTACGCGGGGCAGAGCGCCCCGCAGCCCGCGTGCGTGACCGGGCCCAGACAGGGGGTGCCGTGGGCGACGGTGACGCAGACCGTGCCACGCCGTTTGCACTCGAAGCAGACGCTGTGGTCGGGGACGTCGGGCCTGCGGTCCGCGAGGAACGCGGTGACGACTTCGAGGAGTTGGCGGCGGTCGATGGGGCAGCCGCGCAGTTCGAAGTCGACATCGACGTGGGCGGAGACGGGCGTGGAGGTGGCGAGGGTGTCGATGTAGTCGGGCCGGGCGTAGACGGTGCGCCGGAACTCCTCGACGTCGGCGAAGTTGCGCAGCGCCTGGATGCCGCCCGCGGTGGCACAGGCGCCGATGGTGACCAGGCGCCTCGACGCGGACCGGATGGCGCGGATCCGTTCCGCGTCGGCCGGTGTGGTGATCGAGCCCTCGACCAGGGACAGGTCGTACGGTCCCGGCTGGACCGCGCTCGACGCTTCCAGGAAGTGCGCGATCCGTACCCTCCCGGCGAGCGCGAGGAGTTCGTCCTCGCAGTCGAGCAGGGTGAGCTGACAGCCGTCGCAGGAGGCCAGCTTGAACACGGCGAGCGTCGGAACAGCGGCCATCTCGTTCACAACTCCCTCGTCCTCATCAACGGCTCGGCCCGGTCGAACCCGATCACCGGCCCGTCCCGGCACAACAGCACGGGGCCGAGCTGACAGTGACCGCAATGTCCGGTGGCACAGCGCATGTTCCGCTCCAGGGAGACGCGGACACGGTCCGCGGCCACACCCCGGTGGACCAGATCGCGGGCGGTGGCGCGGATCATCGGCTCGGGACCGCACACGAACGCCGTTGCCTGTCCCGGATCGAACTGCGCCCCGTCCAGCAGACGCGTGACGAGACCGATCTCGCCCCGCCAGTACGCGCCGGGATGGTCGACGGTCACCCCTGTGTAGGCGGTGGCCCACCGCCGGATCTCCACACGGGAGACGAGGTCGGCCGGGGTGCGTGCGCCGACCAGGACGTTGACCCTGCCGTACGCCCGCGGATCGGCCACCACGCGCCGGATCAGCGGCCGCAGCGGGGCCAGGCCGATCCCTCCCGCGACGACCACCAGGTCCTGCCCCCGTGCCGTCTCCAGCTGCCAGCCGGTACCGAAAGGGCCGCGCAGACCCACCGCGTCGCCGACCCTCTTACGGCACAGGGCTTCCGAGACGGCACCGACCGCACGGATCGTGTGGGCCACGCCGCCGTCGGTCGGGATCGAGCTCACCGACACCGGGATCTCCCCGACCCCGAAGGCGTACACCATCGCGAACCGGCCGGGCGCGAAGGGAGCCAGCGGTTCTCCCACCGGGTCGAGCCGCAGGGTGATCGTGTCCCTCGTCTCGTCCCAGCGGTCGATCACCCGGTACGGAACGGGGACGGTACTCATCGCGGCAGCCCGCTGCCGTGCGGCGCGTACAGGTCGAGAAGCCGCATGCGGGCAGCCAGCAGCCGGTGGGCGAGGACCTTGCCGACCCAGAGACCGACCTCCTGCCCCAGGACCGCGTCGGTCTCGCACAGTTGCCTCACCGTCGCCGCGTCGAACTCGAGGGCCCGCACAGGGGTGGCCGCCTCGGCGCCGAGTTGCCACACATACGGTGCGAACATCCAGGACCAGCCGACGAGTTCACCGAAGCCGAGGTTCTCGATGACGACCGGCCGGCGGCCGGGCACGTGCATGTCGAGGGCGACGGTCCCGGTGCGGACGATCCAGAACCGATCGGCATGCCCGCCCTCCTCGAACAGGCGGGTACCCGACGAGAAGTTCACATGCCGGGCCAGGGGCATCAGGCGCTCGCGGTGGACGGCGGGCAGTGCCTGTCCCATGCGGGGCGTGCTCGTCGCGATCATGACCGGGCCTCCTCTGCCAGAGCGTTGACCTCTTCGGTGATGTCGATGCCGACGGGGCACCACGTGATGCAGCGGCC
Organism: Streptomyces longispororuber; assembly: GCF_024448165.1. Classification (GTDB taxonomy): domain Bacteria; phylum Actinomycetota; class Actinomycetes; order Streptomycetales; family Streptomycetaceae; genus Streptomyces; species Streptomyces longispororuber_A. Next base: position 46,358 of record NZ_JAMOLN010000002.1, on the reverse strand, counting down.
ACAGCCGACGCATCCCGTGGAGTCGAACTGGTCGTGCCAGGTGGAGAGTTTGTGGGTGAGCCACTGCCGGTAGCGGCTGCGGGCCGAGGCCCGCACCGGACCGCCGTGCAGATAGCTGAAGTCCAGGTCGAAGCAGGAGTCCCAGCGTTGCCATCGCTCCGCGTGGTCGCCGGTGAGATCGGTGACCTCCTCCGTGGTGGTGCAGAAGCAGGTGGGGCACACCATGGTGCAGTTGCCGCAGGTCAGGCAGCGGGCGGCCACATCGTCCCACCGCTCGGCTTCCGGGCTTGCCCCCAGGAGCGCGCGCAGGTCCATCGGGGGCATCGCGCGACCCATCCGGTCGCGGGCCGCGTCGACGGCGGAGCGGGCGGCGTCGGACGTGGTCGTGTCCCCCTTCTCGGACGGGACACGGTCCAGGATCCGCGCGCCCTCCGCGCTGCCGGCCCGGACCAGGAAGCGATGCCCTCCGGTGTCGATGAGTTCCGTGAGGGCGAGATCGAAGCCGGCCTCGGCCGCGGGCCCGCTCCCCATCGACACGCAGAAGCACGTCGCCCCCGGTTCGGTGCACTCGGCGGCAATGAGGAAGGCTCCGCTCCGGCGTTCCGCATAGCCGTCGTCCCTGAAGTGTCCGCCGGCCAGGACACGGTCCTGGATCGCAATGGCCCGCAGGTCGCAGGGGCGCACCCCGAGGAAGGCGTAGGACGGCGGTTCGTTCCTGGCCGGACACACGGTCAGTTCGCCGGCCGCATCGCGGTCGACGTCCCACAGCTTCTCGCGCTGCGGGTGCAGGAAGGACTTCCAGGACTGCGGCCCCGAGGTGTGCGCGAAGGCCGCACCGTCGTCGCGACGCACCAACCGGTAGCGTCCCGCCTCGAGTTCGGTTCCCCATCCCCAGGGCAGGGCGTCCGCACCATCGAGTTCCGCGAGCACGACGGCGCCGTCCCTAACCGTCGGTCCGACGACCGTGCGCCCGTCGGCCGTCAGAGCCGCGACGAGAGCGTCGAGCCCCGCCCGGTCGAGTAACGCCGTCTGTCCGGTGTCCGGCATGGTCCGTCCTCCCTGCTCGTCACCCTGCGGTTCCTCACTCCTCATCCAGCGTCACGCGGGCTCCTCGTCGCGGGGATGGGCCGGGCGGCCCCAGTTCCTGGGCCTGCCGGGCCCGCTGCCCTGCCGGCACCCTCGCGACCGGTCCGGCGGACAGATATGCGGGCCACAACGTTCCTGGCCCGTTCCACGGGTCCGCGGCACGCTGGGGAGAACCCGCCGGAGAGCTCCCGTGACCGCCACGGACCAGCCAGGCGCGGTGAGACCGGCTCGGACGGTCTGGCCCCGCGGCAATCCGATCGCTCGGCCGATCCCGACTGCGGCGACGGCTGGGCGCGGCTCCGTTCCTCCAGGGCAGGCCCACCCCTGCCCCCGGACAGGGACGCGCCAAGCCGTCGTCTCAGTCGTGCGGCACCACGGCGACGGGACAGGCAGCGTGGTGGATCAGTGCGTGCGCGACCGGTCCGGTGCGAGAGCCGACCGCCCGGCGGCGGGTCCGGCGTCCGACGACCAGGAGGCCCGCACCACGGGCCGCTCGTCCGACCTGGTACGCCGGCCGCCCCTCCAGGACACTGTCGCGGACCGGCACCTGGGGAAACTTCTCCCGCCATGGCCGCAGCAGCGCCACGAGAGCACGGTCCGCCTCCGCTCGGAGGGCGGCACGGTGCTCGGGATCCGGCATCGCGGTGGTGAACGGCACGTGCCACACGTACACCGCACGCACGGGCGCCCCGCGCAACTCGGCCTCGCGGAAGGCGAATTCGACCACCCCTTCGCAACCGCCTGCCGCGTCGACGGCGAGCGTCACGTCCCGGCTGGGCACCAGTGCGCCGTCATGCACCGGCAGACGTTCGTCCGCTGCGGTGAATCCGGCGCGGACGAGGACGAGCGGGCAGGCCGCGTGCCCCACCGTGGCGCGGGCCACGGAGCCGACGAGTACCCCGCCGACGCTGCCGAGCCCCTGGTTGCCCAGCACGAGGAGTTCCGCGTGCCGGGTCTCGGAGATCAGGGCGGGCGCGGGCGGACGGCAGACCTGCACGGTCGTGAGCATCAGCTCCGGGTGGCAGTCGGTGAGTTGCTCGGCCGTAGTGCGAAGCACCTGCTGGGCCAGGTCCTGCGGTGCGCGCAGCTCGGGCAGGGTGGCCGCCGAGCCGTCCGGGGGCAAGCCCTCGCCGGCATGGATCAGGCGCAGCGGCCGCTGCCTGCGCAACGCTTCGCGAGCGGCCCATTCCGCGGCCGCGCGGGCCTCGCGCGAACCGTCGATCCCGGCGACGATCGGCCTGGGCATCGCTGTCACCTGCTCTCCGGGATCGGGGCACGGCTGTCGAGTGCGGCACGGCCTGCCTCCAGGCGGGCGGCCGGGATCCGGAACGGCGAGCAGGAGACGTAGTCCAGGCCCGCGCGGTGGAAGAAGTGGACGGACCGGGGATCGCCCCCGTGTTCGCCGCACACACCGGTCTGCAACCGAGAACGGGCCGCACGCCCCTCGCGGACCGCGAGGGTCACGAGGCGGCCGACGCCTTCCTCGTCGAGGCTCTCGAACGGGGACACCGTCATCAGACCCTGATCGAGGTACTGCGGCAGGAAGGAGGCTTCCGCGTCGTCGCGGGACAGTCCCCAGGTCGTCTGCGTCAGGTCGTTGGTACCGAAGGAGAAGAAGTCGGCGGCCTGGGCGAGCTCGCCCGCGGTGAGGGCCGCCCGCGGCAGTTCGATCATGGTGCCGATGGGCAGTCGCAGCGGGCGACCGGTCTCGGCAGCCACCTCGGCGAGCGTCCGCTCGGCCAGTTCCCTGGTGGCCCGCAGCTCCTCGTACGTCGCGATGAGCGGGATCATGATTTCGGCCCGCGGGGTTCCTCCGTCGCTCAGCCGCCGTGCGACCGCCTGGCCGATCGCCCGCACCTGGGTCGCGACCAGCCCTGGCACGGTCAGCCCGAGGCGTACGCCGCGCAGTCCGAGCATGGGGTTGCGTTCGTGCAACCGGCTGACAGCGGCGAGGAGTTCGCGGTCGCGTTCGCTGGGGTGCGCGCTCGACGCGACGCGGGTCGACAGGGCCGTGAGGTCGGGCAGGAACTCGTGCAACGGCGGGTCCAGCAGGCGGATGGTCACGGGCAGCCCGTCCATCGCCTGGAGGATCCCGGTGAAGTCCCGGGATTGCAGCGGCAGTAGGGCGTCGAGCGCCCTACGGCGGTCGGCCTCGTCGGCGGCCAGGACCATCGCCTCGACGAGTTCTCGACGGGCCCCCAGGAACATGTGCTCGGTACGGCACAGACCGATGCCCCGGGCTCCGAGCCTGCGGGCGAGGGCCGCGTCCTGCGGGGTGTCGGCGTTGGCGCGCACCTCCAACCGGGAGACGGCGTCGGCGTGGTCGAGCGCGCGGTGCACCGCGGACGCCAACGGATCCGCGCGATCACCGCTGATCAGCGACTGCCGGACGGTGGAGTCGGCCGTCGGCAGAGCGCCCAGGTGCACGGTGCCCGCGGTCCCGTCCACCGAGATGGTGTCCCCCTCACGGACGACCACTCCCGTGCGCGCCGTGAGCGTGCGCGCGGCAGGGTCGACGACGAGACTCTCGGCACCGCAGACGCACACCTTGCCCATCCCGCGCGCGACCACGGCGGCGTGACTGGTCTTGCCACCGCGGATGGTGAGAACCGCCTCGGCGGCGATCATGCCGGGCAGGTCGTCGGGGCTCGTCTCCCGTCGTACGAGGACGGTCCGCCGGCCCGCCCTGGCGTGGCGCACGGCTGCGGCCGAGTCGAAGACCGCAGCTCCGACGGCCGCGCCCGGCGAGGCGGGCACGCCGCGGGCGATCGGCACGCCGACGGCGCTGCACGCAAACCGTGGGAACAGCAGACGAGTCAGGGCGGCACCGTCCACACGGCTCAACGCCTCGTCCTCGGTCAGGGCCTTTTCGTCGCACAGGTCGTAGGCGACGCGGAACGCGGCTTCGGCGGTTCGCTGCCCTACGCGGGTCTGCAGGATCCACAACCGGCCACGCTCAACGGTGAACTCGACGTCGCACAGGTCCTGATAGTGGCGCTCCAACGTCCGAAGATGCGCTTCGAGTTCCCGGAACGCACGGGGCACGCTTTCGCGGAGGGCTTCGAGCGGACGGGTATCGCGCGCACCCGCGACGACGTCCTCCCCCTGGGCGTTCGCCAGGTAGTCGCCGTACGCGCCGGGCGCGCCGGTTGCGGGGTCACGGGTGAAGGCGACGCCGGCACCGGAGTGCTCTCCCAGGTTGCCGAAGACCATGGCCTGGACGGTCACGGCGGTACCGAGGTCGTCCGGAATGCGGTGGCGGCCGCGGTAGACGCGGGCGCGCTCACCGTTCCAGGAGGTGAACACGGCACGGATGGCGCGCTGCAGTTGCTCGGCGGGGTCCTGCGGAAAGTCCTCGCCGGTCTCGCCCCTGATGATCGCCTTGAGTTCCTCGACCAGTTCGGGAAGTCCGGCGGCATCGCGGCCTGTGCCGTGGGCGCGCTGGTGCCGGGTCAGGGCCGGTGCGAAGAGCGCACGGTCCACACCCATGACGGTGTGCCCGAACATCTGCAGCAGCCGCCGGTAGGAGTCCCAGGCGAAGCGGTCCTGCCCCGTCGTCCGGGCGAGCGCGGTGACCGTGGTGTCGTTCAGCCCGACGTCCAGGATCGTCTCCATCATGCCGGGCATCGAGTAGCGGGCGCCGGAACGCACGGACACCAGCAGCGGGTCGTCACCGCCTCCGAGGGTGCGGCCCATGGCCCTCTCCAGCTCCGCGAGGGCACGGGCCACCTCCACGCCGAGTTCCACCGGCTCCGCGCCGGTGGCCAGATACCGGCGGCACGCCTCGGTGGTCAGGGTGAAGCCGGGCGGCACAGGCAGGCCGAGACGGGTCATCTCCGCCAGACCGGCGCCCTTGCCGCCCAGCAGGGCGGTCAGCTCCCGGCTGCCGTCGGCAAAGGCGTACACGTAGCGCACCGGTGTCGGGTTCGTCGTATGCATGGCAGACCTCTCAGTCGTGCGGCACGACGGCCACGGGGCAGAGCACATGGTGGAGGGCGGCGTGCGCCACGGGACCGGTGCGTGGACCGATGTACGGCTCGTGCCGACGGCGCCTGCCGACGACCACGAGACCCGCTTCTGACGCGGCGGCCGGCAGTGCCGTCTGCGGACGGCCCTGTGTCAGGGTCCGGCACACGTCGACGCCGGGATACTTGTCGCGCCAGGTGCGCAGCACCGCGTCCTGGAAGCCGTCCCACTCCCGGGCCTGTTGTGACTCGTCGGTCAGGGCGATCTCGCCGGGGCCGACGGTGAGCGGGCCGGGCCGGGGCCAGGCGGACACCACGTGCAGGCGGGCGCGATGAGTCCGAGCGGCCTCGAAGGCGAAGTCGATCACCTCGTCGCAGGGGTCGCCCAGGTCGAGACCGAGGACCACGTCGTGGGAGTCCGCTGCGTGCCCCGCGCCGCCGGCATCTTCCTTCACGAGGACCACGGGGCACGAGGCCCTCGCCGTCACGGCGGCCGCGACGGATCCGACGAGTACCCCCGCCACGGCGCCGAGCCCGCGAGATCCGAGCACCAGCATGCCTGCCGTCTCCGCCGCCTTCAGGAGAGCGGACGTGGCCGGCCCCTCGACGGTCCCGGTGGTCGCGTACCCCGCGGGAAGGATCTCCACCAGACGCTCGGCCACGAATGCCACGGCCCGGGCAGGACGTCCCCGCCGTCCGGCCGCCTCCGGCGTGCCGGTGGGCGGACACGGGGACCATGCCCAGGCGTGCACGAGGTGCAGGGGCGCGTCCCTGCACAGTGCTTCGCGTGCCGCCCACCGAGCTGCGGCCGCGCTCTCGCTGGACTCGTCGACACCGACGACGATGCGCGGGCGTGACATGGCACGTCACCTCCGGCTGTGCGTTGTCCGTCGCCGTCATCCTGGTGCGGGACGGACAGGCGCAGCAGGGGCCGGCGGTCCCCCGCGCAGGCCCACTCGGCCCAGTGCGCCTCTGGTGTGCGTGGCCGACCGTGGAGGTGACAGCATGCGACGTCGCGGAGGACGGTCGGGCATGGCACGGTCCGTGGTGGTGGGGATGGACGGCTCGCTCCGCTGCGCACGAGCAGCCGACTGGGCGGCCCGGGAGGCCGCACTGCACGGCCTGCCCCTGCGCCTGGTCCATGTGGCCTCGCACGACGCCCGCCCCGACAACGCGCGGGGGCGCTCCCGACTTCTCGCCGGAGTCGACGAGTTGACGGCCGAGGCCGACGTCCTCACGGGATCAGCCGTACCGCGTCTGCTCAGCCTCGGCGCCACAGCCGAGCTGATCGTCCTCGCAATGCGGGGTGCGGGCGGGTACGCGGGGTTGCGCGTGGGATCCGTCGCGCTCGGCCTCGCATCGGCCTGCGCCTGCCCGGTGGTACTCGTCCCCAGTGGGCCGACCGCTGCGCGTCGGAGCCGCCCCGACAAGGTGACCCTCGCCATCGACGCCCGCCGACCGGCCGAGCCGGCCGTCGGCTTCGCTCTCGATGCGGCGCACCGCCGCGCGGCACGCGTCCACGCCCTGCACGTGTGGACCCCACCCCAATGCGCCGTCCGCGCCTTTCCGTTCGGCTTTCCGGAGAAGGAACTGGCGACGTGGGAGGCCCGGGAAGTACAACTCCTCGCCGATGCCCTGCGGCCCTGGCGCCAGAAGCATGGCCACGTCCCCGTACTGGAGGACGTCTTCCTGGCCAGGACTCCGGCCGCCGCCCTGATCCGGGCCTCGGCCGACGCCGAGATGATCGTCGTGGGGCGACGCGGGCAACGCGCCCTGGGAGACACCGCCTCGGCGCTGCTGTCCGAAGCGCACTGCCCTGTCGTGGTCGTGCCGTCGGCGCCCTGAGCCGCTCGGTCGCGCACGGATCCGGTGGCGGCCGGAACCACGCGGGCACGTCGACGTCACTCCCCCGTAGTGCCGATCAACGCCGCTCCGGAGTCGACGGACTCCGTTCCGCGGACACCTGGGGGAAGGTCACCATCAAACTCCTCGACCACATGCAGGACCGTGTCCAGATGTGTCAGCCGCAACAGGCGCCGGTGGAACGGGTTGACGACGACGAGGGTCAGGTGTCCGTGGCGCAGTCCCAGACGGCGGTGGACGCGCAACAGCATCGACAGGCCGCTGCAGTCCACGAACACCACGTCGCGCAGATCGAGGACGAGCACGCCCCGTGCCCCGGCCGCCAGGCGAAGCAGCCGGTCGGACAGCCGGACTGCGGCGAGAACGTCGAGCTCGCCCCACAGTTCGATGACCAGCGGGGACCCGTGACGGCGGATTCTGAGACCGAAGGTGGAATCGTCAGGCATGGTCCCCTCACAGTGGAGCGGCGGGTGGAGTCTCGGATGGGCTCGAACACCCTGTCCACCGGGGTCCCGGGTGGACCTGCATCGATGCCTCTGGCATACCCGCAATGGATGGTGGGAATCAACCCCCCGCGCGCGAAATCCATGGGATCGGCAGGCTCAGGGTGCCCCACCCCTGACGAGCACCGCCCCTCGGTACGCCTCGCACGCGTCACGCCTCCTCGCGCTGGGCCGGGACGCCGCTGAGGTCGTGGGCGATCCGCTCGGCCCAGGCGGTGATCGCCGTGAAGTCCCGGAAATCACCCCCCTTGCCGGAACTGACGATCATCCGGGCCAACCGGCCGCGGGCGTTCTCATCGAGCCTGCCGCCGAAGGTGACATGCCCCCGTGCGTCGAGCCGGTCCGCGATGCGCCGCACACCCGGCACGGGTGGAAGGTCGCGTTCCGACGCGGAGGCATCGAGCGGGCCGCTACTGAACAGCCACACCGGGCGCGTGCCCAGCGCCCGGCGGGCGCGGCGCGCGAACCGCCGGGCGTCGCGGTGCCAGCGACCTGCATACAGTGCTCCACCGAGCACCACCGCGTCGTACCCGGAGAAGTCCCGCAGCGCCTCACCGGCCGGACGGACCGTGGTGGCACACCCGGCCCTGGCCAGCACATCGGCGACGTGGGCCGCGATCTCGCCGGTGGAGCCGTTCTTCGTCCCGTAGGCGACAAGCACCCGGGGATCCCTGCGGGCCATGTCCGTCAACCCCCTTTTGCCGACGGGGCGTTGTCCCGCAGGACAGCGATCCGCCGACGGTACTCGTCGTCGTCCAGTTCTCCTCGGGCGAACCGCTCGGCGAGCAGCCGCTCGGGCTGCGCAACCGGTTCCTGCGACCGTCCGGGTCCGCGCGACGCCGCCCGGACCACCGCGAAGGCCACCAGACCGATCACGACCCAGAAGACGACGGTGCTCGCACTCAGCCACACGTAGCCCCACGTACTGACGTCGTGCCCCCAGTTTCCGTACATGTTCGCCTCCTCCTCTCGCTCCTCGTCCCTTCGGCGAGCTCACGTCCTGCGCAGCCAGTCGTCCGCGACTCCGTGCAACGCCTGGTCGTCCGGCCGGAGGTGGGAGTCGTCGAGCCGGTAGGTCAGCTGGTCGACCAGGGCGACAACTCCGTCGATGTGGCCGGTCATGCGCGCGGCTATCTCCTTCTCGCTGCGCCGTTCGACCTGTCCGCCCAGAGTGACCACGCCTTCGTGGACCTGTACGTCGAGGGTTCCCGGCATCAACCACAGGGTGCGCACGAGGACTTCGTCGACCACCTCGCGGCGGATCGCGTCGTCCGGGCGCAGGAACACCTGGAGCAGGTCCCGGCGGGTGACGATGCCGACGAGGCGGTCCTCCTCGTCGATCACCGGCAGTCGCTCCACCTTGTGCTGGGCCATGATGCGAGCGGCCTCGGCGATCGAGTCGTCGGCATGCGCGGTGACGGGCGGCTGGGACATCAACTGGCCCGCCGTCCGGGCCCTGGCCCGGCGAAGCTCGGTGCGGGAGCCGCGGCCGACGGGGAGGTGGAACCGGTGCTCCGCCGTGGACGAGGCCTCCTCCGCCCGGGCCTGACGGGCCATGAGGTCCGTCTCGGAGATCACCCCGATCACTCGCTGCTCCTCGTCCACCACCGGAAGGCCGCTGATGTGGTGCCGGTTCAGGAGCCGCGCGATCTCCTTGAACGGGGTGGCGTACTGAGCGCGGACAACCTCGCTCACCATGACGGAACCCACCTTGCTGTGCTTCATGTCCCCTACCTCTTTTCGTCGTTCGAGGTCAGCGCAGACGCCGCAGATACGGGTCCGCCGCTCGCGCGGGCACGAGGCGCACCCGTACGTCGAGAGCGGTGACGCCCCCGGGCCACGCGAGCACCGGGTTGAGGTCGGCCTCGGCCAGTTGCGGCAGATCGCTCGCCATCGCGGAGACGCGCAGCAGCAGCTGTTCGAGAGCCTCCAGGTCGACGGGGCCCTCACCGCCGTGCCCGAACAGCAGCGGGGCGCAGCGTGGAGCCGTGATCAGGTCGTGCACGTCGTGGTCGGTGAGCGGGGCGAGGCGGGCGGCGTGGTCCGCGAGGACCTCGGTCGCGGTTCCGCCGAGCCCGAACAGCACCAGCGGGCCGAACACCGCATCCTGGACGACCCCCGTGAACAGTTCGATGCCGCGCCGCGCCAACGGCTGCACCACGGCCCCCGTCAGGAGCCCGGCGAACCGGGTCTCCAGGTCCCGCCAGCCCGCGCGGACCTGGGCGTCTCCGCGCAGGTCCAGCAGGACGGCGTGTTCCTGCGTCTTGTGCAGCAGGCCAGGCCAGTACGCCTTCAGCACCGTCCGGTCGTCGGGCCCTTTGAGGCGCTCGGCGGCGAGGACGGCCTCGTCCTCGGTCTCCGCCCAGGCCCAGGGCAGTTGAGGAATCCGGTAGCAGTCCAGGAGTTCGGCGCAGGCCTGCGGATGGAGCCAGCCTCCGTCCTCGTGCTCGGCGAGGTACCGCTCGACGACGCTCCGTGCGCGTACCGGGTCGGTATCGGCGAGTGCGGGTACCGTGCCCGGCGGCCGGGCGAGCCACGCCGCGCGGCGCACCGCGTGGGCCAGGGCGCGCGCGGCGGCCTGCGGGTCGGCGTACGCCGGTACGCGCCCTGTGCCGGCGGGCAGCAGGCGGACGGGTTTCGCCTGGTCGAGGAGGACCGCGGTGAGCGTGCGGGTGCCACTCCGTCCAGGTGCGTGTGTGAGGGCGCGGACGAGATCGTCGCCGGTCGCCGCGGACACCGCGGTCGGGACCAGAGCCACGAGGACCGCGTCGACCGCACCGGTGGTCATGAGCTTGTCGAGGCAGGTGCTCAACTGCTGTTCGGACACGGCGGCGGTGGCGTCGACGGGATTGGTGGCGACGGCACCGGGCGGCAGGACGGACAACAACTCGCCGACGAGATCCGTCCTCAACTCCGGTACCGCGAGTCCTGCCTCGGCACAGGCGTCGGCCGCGAGCACGCCGGCGCCTCCCGCGTTGGTGACCACGGCGACCCGGTGTCCGGCAGGAAGTGGCTGGCTGTGCAACAGGGCGGCGGTGCCCAGGAGTTCGGGAACGGTGCGGGTGGCGGTGATACCGGCCTGGGTGAACAGGGCCTGCCGGGTCATCGTGCGGGTGGCGGCGGCCGCGGTGTGCGAGGCGGCCGCACGGCGCCCGGCCTCAGTGCGACCCGCGTCGACGGTCAGCAGGGGCATGCGGCGGGTGACGCGGCGCGCGGTACGGGAGAACGCCCTCGGGTTCCCGAAGGACTCCAGGTGCAACAGCGCGAGATCGGTGCGCCCGTCACTCTCCCACCACTGCAACAGGTCGTTGCCGCTGACGTCGTACTTGTCGCCCAGTGAGACAAAACTGGACACGCCGATGCCGAGGCGGGTCAGGCCGCCGAGCAGCGCGATGCCGACACCTCCGGACTGCACGGCGACCCCGGCCGTGCCGGGGCTCGGGTGCGCGGCAGCGAAGGTGGCATCCATCCGGACGGTGTCCTCGGCGTTGGCGAGACCGAGGCTGTTGGGACCGACGAGGCGCGTGCCGTGCGCACGGCACGTCTCCAGGAGCTCGGCGCCCTGAGCCGCGTCCAGCCCGGCGGTGACGACGAGCAGGGCACGCACCCCCGCCTTGCCGCACTCCGCGGCAACCGCTGCGACCCCGGGCGCGGGCACGGCCACCACCACCAGATCCGGAACCGTCGGCAGTACGGCCACGGACGACACCGCGTGGACGCCGAGGATCGCGGCGGCCTGCGGATGGACGACGTACACACGGCCGGTGTAGCCACCGGTGGACAGATTACGCAGGACGGCCCGCCCCACCGAGCCGGGCTTGCGCCCCGCACCGACCACCGCCACAGACCGCGGTCGCAGCAACGGGACGAGGCTGAGCACGTCGGCAGCGCGCCCGCGCTCCGCCACGGCCGCCGCATACCCTGCCTCCTCGGCGAGTTGGACCGTGCAATGGACTTCGGGGCCGTCGAACCGACGGGCCGTGCGCAGCCCCAGATCGGCGAAGACCTTCAGCATCTCGTGGTTCTCGGCGAGAGCGTCCGCGGTGAACGCGGTGATGCCGTCGACGCGTGCCGCGGACACCAGGTGCTCGATGAGAATGGTGCCGACCCCCCGGTGGTGCCAGGCATCACCGACGGCGAGGGCGATCTCCGCGAGGTCCGTGTCCGGCGTCCGCTCGTACTCCGCGACACCCACCAGCTGCCCCTCCACCTCCGCGAGCAGACCGAGGTGACCGGGGTGGTCACGGCCGCACATGCGGTCCGCCGCCCTGCGCGCCGACCGGCGGCTCACGCCGAAGAACCGCAGTCGCAGGTTCTCCGGGGACATCGCCTCGTAGAAGCCCACCACGGCGTCGTGGTCCCGGGCGTCGGCCGCCCGGATCCGTGCGGTCGTCCCGTCCGCCAGGAGCGCATGCGCCTCGGCCACGGTCTCTCGCCTGTGCGTCATGTCCTTCGCCTTCCGGGTCTTGGCCGGGCCGGCGCGACCGTCGGTCCGTCCTTCTCAGCGTCCGGCGCCGGGATCGGCGCCCCCATGGGCTGCCCGGGCGTCGCTCCGGGGCCGTTCGGCCCGGTCGCGCTCGCCACCCGGCCCGGCGGGGAGCGGCTCACCGAGCTCTCCCTCGACGGCCCCGCCCATCTCCCGCAGTACCTCGAGCGTGCGGCGCGCCTCCGCCTCGTCGACAGTGGTGATGGCGAATCCGACGTGCACGATGACGTACACGCCCTCGTCGGCCTCAGGCGTGTACGCGAGGCACACCTCGCGGCGCACACCTCCGAAGTCGACGGTGGCCATCCGCAGTCCGGCGTGGTCGTACACGTCCACGATCCGTCCGGGAATTCCCAGGCACATGACGCGCGCTCACTCCCTCTCCCTCACCCCTGTCGTGCTCGTTCCGGCCGCGGCCAGCCGGGCGGCCGCGACCGCCGCCTGCCCAAAGCTGATGCCGCCGTCGCCGACAGGTACGGCACGGCCCACCAGGACGCGCAGCCCCTGTGCACGCAGCAGCCGCCGCACGTCGGCGAGCAGGCGGCGGTTGACGAAGCAGCCGCCGGCCAGGCACACCGTGCGTGGGGCACCCGACTCGACGGCGCGGCCGACGAGTTCGGCGGTCACCTCCGCGACCGTGCGGTGGAAGGCGGCCGCCAGCGCGGGCACAGGCTCTCCGTGCGCCCGGCGCGCCAGCAGGTCGGTGAGGGTCGGCACCGGGTCGTACACCCAGAGTCCGCCGGCCCGCACGAGACGCCGATCGAGCGCGACGACACGGATCCGTCCGGCCGCGCTCTCCAACGCGACGGCCGCCTCCCCCTCGTACGAGACGCTGTCCACCAGACCGAGCAGACTCGCCACCGCGTCGAACAGGCGGCCCGCACTGGACGCCCGCGGGCAGTTGATCCCGCGTTCGATCATGGCGCGCACCGTCGTGACCCCGACCGGATCGAGCCTCTCGGTGAACTCTCGGGTCAACTCCCCCGCCGGGTTCGGCACTCCCAGCGGCTCGGCACCGTACAGATGCCCCAGCGCGGCACGCCAAGGGTGTCGTACGGCGGCGTCCCCACCGGGCAGCGGGGCCGTGGCGAAACGGCCCACGCGCCGGTACGACACGAGGTCGGCGACCATCACCTCGCCGCCCCACAGCGTGCCGTCGTCGCCGAGCCCGAGGCCGTCGTAGGCGACACCGGTGAAAGGGCGGGTCAGTCCGTGCTCCGCGGCGCACGCGGCCAGGTGGGCATGATGGTGCTGGACGGGGATGCGGGGCCGTCCGGTGGTGTGCGCCCAGCGGGTGGAGAGGTATCCGGGGTGCAGGTCGTGGGCGACGGCCTGCGGGGTGATCCCGGTCAGCGAGCACAGATCCGCGTACGAGGAGCGGAACGCCTCATACGTCGCCGGGTTCTCCAGGTCCCCGGTGTGCGCCGCCAGATGAGCTCGCCCGTCCTCGGCGAGCGTGAAGGTGTGCTTGAGCTGCGCTCCCGCCCCGGCCACCGGTACGGAAGTCCGCCGGGGCAGCCGCAGCGGAGCCGGCGCCAGCCCCCGGGCCCTGCGGACCGTCACGACGGTGCGGCCGCTCACCTGGACCACCGAGTCGTCATAGCGGGCCCGGATGGGCCGGTCGTGCCCGAGGAGTCCGTCGGCCACCCCTCCGAGATCCTGCCGGGCGATCGCGTCGTCCACGGCGATCGGTTCGTCCGCGGTGTTGCCACTGGTCACGACGAGGGGCCGGTCGAGTGCGGCCAGGAGCAGGTGGTGCAGCCCCGTGGTGGGCAGGAACAGGCCGATCCGGTCCGTACCCGGGTGGACTGCCGTAGGGAGCCGGACAGTCCCCGCGGTGAGCAGCACCACCGGCCGCACCGGCGAGGTGAGGGCCTCGCGCGCCGTCGAGCCGATCCGGGCGAGGCACCGTGCCGCGTCCAGATCGCGCACCATCACGGCGAACGCCTTGCCCGGACGCCGCTTGCGCAGCCGCAGCCGCACCACCGCCTCGTCGTCGGTCGCGTCGCAGACCAACTGGTAGCCACCGAGCCCCTTCAGCGCGACGATCCGGCCCTCCTGCACGGCCCCCACCGCTGCCTGCAGGGCCGCCTCACCCCTCAGGTCCGCCCAGCAGAGCTGCGGCCCGCAGGCCGCGCAGGCGATCGGCTCGGCGTGGAAGCGCCGGTCGCCGGGATCGGCGTACTCCGCCGCGCAGCCATCACACATCGGGAAGCGCCGCATCGTGGTGCGGACGCGGTCGTAGGGCAGCTCCTCGATGATCGTGGCGCGCGGTCCGCAGTCGGCGCAGTTGACGAACGGGTAGCGGTGACGACGGTCGTGCGGATCGAACAGCTCGGTCACGCATGCCGGGCAGGTCGCCGCGTCCGGCGGGATCTCGCGCGGCCGTACGGCCGGCCACCGGCGCGGATCGCCGGAGCGCACCTCGAAGCCGCTGCCCGGTGTCGGCGACGCCGTCGGCGCATCGGCCATCCGGACCGCGCGCACGCGCGCCAGGGGTGGCGGCGCGGATCGCAGGCAGCGGGCGAACGCCTCGACGTCGTCCGGCACCCCGGCGACCGTGCCCTGCACATGGCCGTCCACGTTGGCCACCCAGCCGTCGAGCCCCAGCGATGTGGCCGTGCGGTGCACGAACGGCCGGAAGCCCACACCCTGGACGATCCCGGTGACCTGGAAGTCCCGCACGGCACGCTTCACCTGGTCACCCCCGCGCGGCGGCGTCGCGATGCCGGACGATCTCGTCCTCCACCGCCGTGGCGAGCGGCTCCACCGTGTCCGCCACCGCACGGGACATCTGGGTACCGAGCGAGCTGTCGGCGCCCTCCACCGCGTACACGACGAGGCGGTCCGGCAACCGGCCCAGGACGCGGGAGAGTTCGACGGCCTCTCCCAGGCCCATCCCGTGGGAGCTCGTCGTGGGCGGCCGGTTCAGCCGCTCGGAGTCGAGCTCGATGCGGTGCACCCGGCCGGGGCTGCCCGGGTGCGCGTGTGCGGCGTCCACGACGACCGCGAACTCGGCTCCCTCCCACAGGCCGATCAGACGCCCCGGATCCCCGTCGCAGGTGGCGAGGGCGGTCCCCGCGGGCAGCGGCCGGTGCACGGCGCGCGCACGCAGCCGTCGCACCACGGCACAGCCGATGGCGTCGTCGCGCCGGAACTCGTTGCCCACCCCGATCACCGCGATCCGCGTCGGTCCGTCCATGACCGCTCCCTCCGCTCGGCTCCCGACCACTGCCGAGGCCGCTACGGCAGTCGGGCGCCGATGCACTCGGTCAGGTCGAGGAGTCGGTTGGCGTACCCCCACTCGTTGTCGTACCAGCCGAACACCTTGGCCAGATCGCCGTTGACCTGGGTGAGCGGGGCGTCCACGACGCACGATGCGGGATCGCCCACCACGTCCCGCGAGACGATCGGGGCATCGGACACCCGCAGGATCCCCTTCAGGGGCCCGTCGGCCGCCTCACGGAACGCGGCGTTGACCTCGTCGGCGCTCCCCGGCCGCTCCAGGACAACGGTCAGATCGGTCAGCGAGCCGTCCGCCACCGGCACACGCACCGCCAACCCGTCCAGCGTTCCCGCCAGTTCGGGCAGCACCACGCCCACCGCCCGGGCGGCACCGGTGCTCGTGGGGATGATGTTCACCGCGGCGCTCCGGCCGCGGCGCGGGTCCTTGTGCGGCCCGTCCAGGACCACCTGGTCGTTCGTGTAGCTGTGGATCGTGGTCATCAGACCCCTGGTGATGCCGAACCGCCCGTCGAGGACCTTGACCATCGGTGCGACGCAGTTCGTGGTGCACGAGGCGTTCGAGATCACGTGGTGCGCCTGCGGGTCGTACCTGTCCTCGTTGACACCCATGACCAGGGTGGCATCAACTCCCTTGCCGGGTACGGACAACAGCACCTTGCGCACTCCCGATCCAAGATGTGCTCCGGCCTCCTCACGGGTCCGGAACCGGCCGGTCGACTCGATGACCACATCCACCCCGGTCGTGCTCCAGGGCACGACGGCCGGATCCCGCTCGGCGGTCACGGCGATACGCCGCCCGTCCACGAACAGGGAGGTGTCGTCACAGGCCACGGTGCGGCGCAGCCTGCCGTACGTGGAGTCGTACTCCAGCAAATGGGCCAGCGCCGCGGGCGAGGTGATGTCGTTGACGGCCACCACCTCGACCGGGAACCGGTCCCCGTACTCGGCTCGTTCCAGCACGCAGCGCAGGTAGTCGCGCCCGATCCGGCCGAATCCGTTGATGCCCACGCGCACGCCCATGCCCGTTCTCCTCCCGGTCGCCTCGCCGACCCCTGAGTTGTCAGCCTGCTGGTCCGGGGCGGCACGGACATGGGCCGTGCGGGGTGCGCAGCAGGGACGTTCGGCCCCTGCCGCACCCGGTCAGGTGCCGCCCTGCCGGTGCCGTTCGTGCGTCTCGGTCGCCATGACCGCGGCCTGGATGCGCCGCTCGACGCCCAGCTTGTGGAGCACCCGGGAAATGTGGTTCTTGACGGTCTTCTCGGCGAGGTAGAGGCGCCGGCCGATCTCCCGGTTGGTCAGGCCCTCACCGATGAGGTCAAGGATCTGCCGTTCCCGTTCCGTGAGACGGGCGAGGGCGTCCGGTTCGGCTTCCTTCGTCCGCTCGCCGCGCAGCCGGGCCATCACCTTGGTGGTGGCACTCGGGTCGAGGAGGGACTGGCCCGAGGCCACCGTGCGCACGGCGCCGACCAGGTTCGAGCCCTCGATCTGCTTCAGCACGTACCCGGCCGCACCCGCCATGATCGAGTCGAGGAGGGCCTCCTCGTCATCGAAGGAAGTGAGCATGAGGCAGGCCAGTTCGGGCATGCGGGAGCGCAGTTCCCGGCAGACGGTGACGCCGTCGCCGTCCGGCAACCGGATGTCGAGCACGGCAACGTGCGGACGCAGCGCAGGCACCCGCGCCAGCGCCTGCTCGACCGTGGCGCCCTCACCGACGACCGTGATGTCCTGTTCGTCCTCCAGCAGGTCGTGGACTCCGCGCCGGACGACCTCGTGGTCGTCGAGGAGGAAGACCCTGATGGGAGTGCTGGAGCCGGGCTTCTCGGTGTCCGTCATCGATGGCTCCTTCCTGCGCATCGGACCCTGGCCCCCCGATCCTTCGCGGTTCCGGACCCGGGGTCCAGGGCCGGTCGGCCCTGGGAGGGCGACACTTCGCCATCCGCCCCGCCACACCCCGCACGTACCTGTCGCCACCCTCAACTCGAGCACCGGTGTCCGAGAGCATTCGGACGGAGACATGAACCCGCCGGCACAGCGCACGAGGACTCGACCACGGGCACCGTCGGCCGGGAGGATGGCCTCCGAGGAGGGGAACGAGGGGGCAGTGATGGGGCAACCCGCAGTCGATCCGCAGTTACCCGCGCGTCCTGGTGCTTCAGCGCCACAGTTGCGGCTGGACGCCCTCATGGAGGAACTACAGCAACAAGTGCACCGGGTGCGCGCCACCCAGAACCGCGTGCACACCCTCCTGGACGCGGTGCTGGCCATCGGAAGCGACCTGGACCTCGATGTGGTGCTGCATCAGATCGTCGAGTCCGCGACCCAGTTGGTCGACTGCCGCTACGGGGCCCTCGGCGTGATCGGCGACGAGGGCGGGATCAATCAGTTCATCACCGTCGGAATCGACCAGAAGACCATCGCCCGCATCGGCCACTACCCGCGCGGCGAGGGCATCCTCGGCCTCCTGATCCGCGAGCCCCACCCCTTGCGGCTCACCGACCTTGGCGCACACCCCGACTCCGTCGGCTTCCCTCCGGGCCACCCGCCGATGACCACGTTCGTCGGCACCCCCGTCCAGGTCCGCGGACGCGTCTTCGGCAACCTGTACCTCACCGAGAAGAACAGCGGCGAGTCGTTCGACGCCGACGACGAGGCCCTCTTGCGCACCCTGGGAGCAGCGGCGGGCGTGGCCATCGACAACGCACGCCTGTACGACGACGCCCGGCGTCGGGAGCGCTGGCTGGCGGCGAGCAGCGAACTGACCCGCACCTTGCTTTCGGGCACGGACCCCGCCGACGTACTGGACTCTTTCACGGCCACCGTCCGGGAGCTGTCCGACGCCGACCTCGTCACCCTCGCGGTCCCCGTGGGCGACAGCGGCGACCTCGTCGTCGAGGCGGCGGTCGGCATCGGCGCCGAGCAACAGCGTGGCCTGGCCCTCCCCAGCGGAACCAGTCTGGCCGCCAAGGTACTCAGTTCGGGCGAGACCATCGTGAGCGCAGCCCCGGACGAGGACGCGGGCACCGAGGCCGGGCACACGTCGGCTCCGCACCCCGGCTCGGCGTTCCTGATCCCGCTCGGCACCCGGGACCGGATGCGTGGGGTGCTCCAGATCGCCAACCGGGACGACGGCATGGCCTTCCCCGACACCACGATCGCGATGATCACCGGATTCGCCGATCACGCCGCACTCGCCCTGGAGATCGCCGAGCACCGGCGCGAGGCGGAGCAGTTGCTCGTCCTCAACGACCGCGACCGCATCGCCCGCGACCTGCACGATCTGGCGATCCAGCGGCTGTTCGCCAGCGGCCTGAGCCTGCAGTCCGTCCTCAACCGGCTCGCCGACCACCCCGACATCGCCCGACGGGTGCGCCGCGTGGTGCAGGACCTCGACGACACGATCAAAGTGGTGCGTTCCACCGTCTATGCGTTGCGCGAGACCGACCGCACCGAGGCCGCAGGACTCCGCGCCCGCCTGGTCGCCCAGGTCGGCCGGGTGACGGAGTCCCTCGGATTCACCCCGTCACTGCGCATGAGCGGGCTGCTGGACACCGCGGTGCCCGACGAGCACGCCGACCATCTGGTTGCCGTTCTGCACGAGGCCCTGTCGAACACCGCACGCCACGCAGCGGCCACCTCGTTGGAGATCTCGGTCGAGGCCACGAGCGACCGGCTTCGGCTCCGGGTCACGGACAACGGCCGAGGCATCGACCCCGAGGTCACGCGCAGCAGCGGTCTGGCCAACATGCGCGCCCGCGCCGCAGCGCTCCACGGCTCGTTCACGATCACCGCCGACGAACCGCCCGGAACAACCCTTGAGTGGACCGTCCCGCTCGACTCCACGCCCCCGTGACGCCAGCACCTCGAGAACCCCTCGCCATCATCCACGTCTCCCGTCGCAGCCGTCCCCGCAGCACCCGTCGACGGATCCCGCTCGTCCGGCCCGCGCCCCTGCCGGCTGCGCCCTTCCGCCCCACCCGCCCATGGGCCGAACGACCCATGACCGGGGACCGGTTCGCACCTCCACCCCTCACCCCACGACTGCCAGTCTGAGCCGAGGGGGCTCAGGCAGACGAGTCCCCGAAAGGAGGCGGGGACAGTGGACGGTCCGCTGATCGTGGGGGTCGACGGCTCGGATTCCAGCCTGCGGGCCCTGGACTGGGCAGTCGACGAAGCCCAACGCCGCAAAGCGGCCCTGCGTGTGGTCCACGCCTCGCGCAGGGAGTGGTACGAGGGGCACCAGCCGTCCTTCGACGTCGACCGCCGCTCGGTGGAACAGTACGCCGAGCACATCACCGCACAGGCCGCCGAACGCGCCCGGCTACGCGCGCCCCGAGCGACCATCACCACTCAAGTGGTTCCACAGGACCCGGCAGCCGCTCTCATCGAAGCATCACGCGAAGCGTCCGTACTGGTCGTGGGAAGTCGCGGGCGCGGCACGTTCGCCGGACTGCTGCTCGGCTCGGTGAGTCTGCCCGTTGCCGCGCACGCCGAGACACCCGTCATCGTCGTACGCGGCAACGACAAGAACGTGGATGGCGGTTTCGGCCAGATCACCCTGGGGGTCGGCCCGCCCGAACGGGCCGCGGCAGTAGCCGAGTTCGCCCTCCGCGAGGCCGACCTGCGAGGCTGCGCCGTCCTGGCACTGCGCGCCTGGCGCTGCCCGGCCCACGAGCTGCCCGACTACCCGAACACCGACTTCGAGGCCCACGTGGTCCACACCGAGAACGAGCTGACGGAAGGCCTGCGCGACGCCCGCAAGACCCACCCGACAGTGACCGTGCACGCAACAGCCCAAGAAGGGCGGGCACGGGACGCCCTGGTGGAATCATCCGCCCTCTCAGACCTCCTGGTCGTCGGAGCCCGCCGTCGCAGCAGCGCCCTCGGACTGCAACTGGGCCCGGTGGGTCATGCGGCGCTCCACCACTCCGCGTGTCCGGTCGCGGTCGTCCCACATACCTGACCGTTGCGTTGCGTTGTCGGGAGTCGTGGCGGTGTCGCCCGGGTGAGGAACCAAGCCGGCGCGGCCACCCCGTCGAGGGCGGCCGCGCTGTCCGTCAGCCTCCTATCGCTCGGTCCAGGGATCGAAGTAGGCGATGGTCGCGATGTCGATCTCGACGCCGGTGTCGAAGCTTCCCCGCGTCGCACTCTGGCCGGTCACGAACATCTGTACGCCGTGCTTGGTCGCGCTCATGGCGATCGCATGGCCACTGTCCAGGGAGCCGACGAGACCGTCGTACCGGCCGAGCCAGACCTGGCGGCCGCCGGTGGTGTCGTACGCGATCGTCACGTAGTCGCTGCCGGCGTCACTGTCGCTGCTGGTGCCGGTGATGACGACCTTGCTGCCGTCCGGCGTGACGGAGATGCCCCTCGAGGTGTCGTCGTAGTGGGCCTTGCCGTCGTAGCGCTGGACCCATTTCCGCTGCCCGGTCGCCTCGTCGTAGGCCACCGTCGTCATGTCGAACCGGGTGCCCTCGCCTTCGGTGTTGCCCGTGACGAAGACCTTGCCGCCGGCCACCGTGATGGCGTACGGGTTGTCGGACGCGTGGCCCGGGCCGTCGTAGCGGTTGCTCCACAGCCGCTTGCCGGTGGCGATGCTGTACGACTCCGTGACCAGGTCGGTCGCGGTCGTGGCCGAACTGCTGGCGCCCGTCACGATGACCGACTTGCCGTTCTCGGAGACCGTCATCGCCGACGGGACGTCGAGCCCGTGCGCCGGGCCGTCGTGGCGGGCCGTCCACTTCTGTGCGCCGGTGGCGGCGTCGTAGGCGACCGTGCCCCAGTCGGAGAATCCCGTCCCGGTACCCGGGCTCTGGCCGCTGACGATCAGTGTCCTGCCGTCAGGCGTGATCGCGATCATCCGGGAGTCGTCGGTCTTGTGGCCAGGACCGTCGTACGTCTTCACCCAGGTCTGCTTGCCGGTCGTCGCGTCGTACGCCACCGTGAAGTAGTCGTCGACACCGCCCTCGGCGAGCGTCGTCATGCCGGTCATGTAGACGTGCTTGCCGTCGGGGCTCACCACGTTCTCCCAGGCCGAGGAAGTGAGCTTGCCGGGACCGGTGTAGCGCGCGTCCCACTTCTGCGCACCCGTCGCGGTGTCGTAGGCGATCGTCACGGCGTCCGTGCCGGTGTCGACGCCATTGGTCTCACCGGAGACGTAGAGCGTCCGGCCGTCCGGGCTGATGTCGGTGTCGAGGGGCTCGGCGTAGTCGCCCGTCGGGCCCGCGTAGCGCGACGTCCACAACTCGGCGCCGGTCTTCGGGTCGTGGGCGATGGTGACGATGCTCAGGTTCTCCTGGCCCGGCGCCGCCCCGTAGTTGAGGGCGGTGACGTAGACCCGCTTGCCCTTCGGGTCGAGGACGACCTGCTCGCCGGAGTCCCGCACGCCCGCGACGCCGGTGACGGCGGTCCAGGCCTCCGCCACGGGGCGGACCACCATCGGGATCCGCACGCGGTGCTTGCCGTCGGTCCAGGTCAGGGAGCCCGACACGTAGGCGTTGACGGCCGCGGTGGTCCGGGTGAACTTCACCTGGAAGGACCGGGTCTCGCCGGGACGCACCGTGAGCCGCTTCGGCGTCACCTGAACCCTCACTCCGGCGAGGCCGCGCACCGAGGGGGTGTAGGTCGCCGAGGACGATCCGACGTTGGTGACCTCACGTGTCACGGTCCGGGTCCCCGGCGCGAGCCGCCCGAGGGCGATCGACGGGGTGTTCAGGGCGCTGGGGTCGAAGGACTTGCCCTTCTTGGCCTCGGCGTCGCAGACGTCCTGTTGGACGCCCTTCGTCGTGCCGCACAGGAACGCGAACCAGTCGTCGGTGCCGCTGTCGTAGACGAGACCCGGGTCCACAGCGCTGTTCGGCTGGACGTGTCCGGCACCCTGCGCGAAGGCGACCACCGGCTTGTCGGCCGCCCCGTCGAGGAGGTCGGAGCCGGTCGTCATCAGGGCCGACTTGATCGCCATCGGCGACCAGTCGGGGTGGCGCTGCTTGAGCAGAGCCGCGAGGCCGGCGACGTGCGGGGCCGCCATCGAGGTGCCGCTCATCAGGTTGAAGTCCAGCCCGCCCTGCCCCGGAGGGGCGACCGCCGCGAGGATGTCCTGGCCGGGCGCCGCGAGGTCGGGCTTGAGCAGGTCGCCGCCGGCAGCCGTCGTCGGTCCGCGGGAGGAGAAGGACGCGACGTAGGGCGCCGGGGCGTCGTAACCGACCTTGGCGGTGGCGATCGTCGCGGTGGCGTCGGCGGTGCCGGCGTACTCCTTGACGGCGGCGCGGTCGGCGAGCGGCAGGTGTACCGACGGCACGGAGTGGAAGTCGGAGTCGGTGTCGTCGGCATCGCTGCTGGTGTTGACCATGATCATGCCGATGCCGCCGGCCTGCTTCACGGCGAGGCTCTTGTTGACGCGCGGGTTGGAGCCACGCTCACAGACGACGACCTTGCCCTTCACCTTGGCGGGGTCGAGGACGGGCTCGCCGTTGTTGTCGGCGGCCGAGTAGCACTGTTGGGCGAGTGTCTCACTCGCGGTCGAGAGGCCTGTCGTCTCCTTGCCCGCGTAGACGAGCGGGGCCGGGCCGACCGAGCTGGCCGCGAGCGAAGCTCCGGTGTAGGTCTGCCCGTTCCCCAGGGTGACCGTGCCGGTCGTCGTCCGGTTGTGCGTGTCGGCGGCGACCGTCGTCACCCAGGGAGACGGGTGCGCGACCGTGTTGGCCTCGGGGCCGCTGTTGCCGGCGGAGGCGGAGACGAAGATGCCGGCCTGGGCCGCGGCGAGGAAGGACACCTCGGACGGGTCGAGCAGGTCGTCGGTCGTGCCCGACACGGAGAAGTTGATGACGTCGACGCCGTCGGCGACCGCCTGGTCGATGGCGGCCACGATGTCGGAGTTGGCCCCCGACGCGGTGGAGCCGTCCTTGGTCGACCACAGCGCCTTGTAGGAGGCGATGCGGGCGCGCGGCGCCATGCCCGTGATCGCGCCGAACACGGAGGCCGGCCCGGTGGCGGCGACCCCGTGGTCACCGCCGGAGGTCGAAGAGGTGTGGGTGCCGTGCCCGTTGTAGTCGCGCGCGGAGAGGAATTCCCACGGCATCTGGCTCTTGATGCCGTCGTCGCCGCCCCACGCCTCGTCGAAGTGGCGGGCGGCGACGATCTTGCCGTTGCAGTCGTCCTCGCCCCATGAATCATCGGTGGCGAGGTCGCAGGTCCCGTGGAAGTCGGCGAGCGGCTTGTACGCCTTCCCGCCGGCGTCGGGGTTGGCGAAGCTCTTGCTGTCCGGCCAGACTCCGGTGTCTATCACGCCGATGACGAGGTCCTCGCCGGCGCCCTCGGGGCCTGCGAGCTGGTCCCAGAGGCCGCCCGGCTTGTCGAGACCGAGGAAGGCGGGCGTCGATGCCGTCTGCGCCTTGACCTTCCGGTCCTTGGTCACGGCGACGACGTCCGGCATCGCGCGCAGTTGCGCTGCCTGACGGGCCGTCAAGTCAGCTGCGAAGCCGTCGAACGAGTAGGTGTAGCTGTGGAACTTCTTCGCTCCCACGGCCTTCACCGCGCGCTGCTGCCGGTCGTGGAGGTGGTCGACATACTGCTTGACCTTGGCCGAGCGGGGGTTGATCTTCTTGCCGCGGGCCGGCTTGGTCGCTTCCAGCCCGGACTCGTCGCCGCCATAGGTGACGACGGGAGCCAGGGCCATCTGAACTATGTAGGTCTTCTCCTTGCCAGGACTCTCTGGGGCCGCCACCCCGGGCACGGCAGCTGTCAGCACGATCGCTGTCAGCGCCGCGGTACCTGGCAACCACCCCCGGAACAGGGAGGAGTTGGGCCGTCTCATTCGTTCGCCTTCCGCATGAAGCTCTGGGATCGAACGCAGACGCTAGCGACGGTGTCACCTCAATAACCTCCGTAGGACACACGGAACTTTGACGGTAATCTGATCGCGACGTTGCGGAATCGGGCTGGTGAGAGGGGCGGAAGGTGCCCTTGCCGTCGCAGGCGGGCCACGCGGTGGATCCGGCCGACAGCCTCATCGGACGGCGGGAGGAACTCGCCGTCCTGCAGGCGGCCATCGCCGCCCCGCCGTCCCTCGTCCTCGTCGAGGGCGAGGCCGGTATCGGCAAGAGCCGCTTGGTACGAGAGCTCTTGTCCTCCCCTGCGGTCGTCGGCCGCAGGATCTTGGTCGGACAGTGCGAGCAGCTCCAGGAGCCCCTGCCGCTGTCCCCGCTGCTCGACGCCTTCCGCCAGGTGGGCAGCATGCCGGCCGGCGCCGAGGTGCTCAACCCGGTGCTCGGCGCCCTGGCACCGCTGGTCCCCGAGATCGCCTCGCAGTTGCCGCCGCCCCCGCCGGCCCTCACCGACCAAGGAGCGGAGCGACACCGGGTCTTCCGCGCCGCCGTCGCTCTGCTCGACCGGCTCGGCCCCTTGGTGCTCGTGCTGGAGGACGTGCACTGGGCAGACACGGTGACCTTCGACTTCCTGGCCTTCCTCGCCGCACACCTTCCTCCTCGCCTGACAGCGATCCTCACCGCGCGCACCGAGACCGGGCGGCTCCCGATCAGTGAGGCCTTGGCTCGGGCACCTTCCGGCGCGGCCCGCGTCGTCGTCCTGAGCCCGTTGAACCGGCCGGAAGTGGCTCAGCTCGCGGGCCGAATCCTGCACGCCGACCTCTCTCCTGAGGTCGCCGATCGTCTCTACGACCGAACCGGCGGCATTCCGTTCGTGGTCGAAGAGGTCCTGCGCACCTTCGTGGAGGGCTCGGCACCGCGCACGATCCCGGCTCGCCCCGAGGCTCTGGACGACCTCGCGGTTCCGGCGGTGCTCCGCGACGTGATCGTGCAGCGCCTGCTCACCCTCGACGACGACGCCCGGCAGATCGTGAACGCGGCTGCCGTCCTGGGCCTGGTCACCGACGACCGTCTGCTGGCGGAAGTGACCGAGCACGACGCCCGCGCGATCGCCCGATCACTCGCACGCGCACAGACCATGGGCCTGCTGCACGAGAAGGGCGGGCACAGCTGCTTCCGCCACGCCCTGGCCCAGCAGGTGGTGTACGAGGCGGTGCCTGCGGCCGAGCGGCGGTGGCTGCATCTGCGGACCGCCCGTGCTCTGGAGTCGGGGGTGGGCACTCCCACGGCGGCCAGGCTCGCCCATCACTACCGGCTCGCGGGCCGCCACCAGGAGTTCGTCGTCCACGCGGAGGCGGCCGCCGAGGCCGCACTCGCGCACGGCAACGACGCGACGGCCGCCCGCTTCCTGCTGGAGGCGCTCGACGCGCAAGGCGTCCCGCAGCCGGACCGGGTCCGGCTCGCCCTCAAACTGGGCCGGGCCGCGGTCGACGGGCTCGCCCACACCGAGGCGCTGCCGATCGTCCACGGGCTGCTGGTGACCGAGCAGTTGCCGGCCGCCGTACGCGGCGAGTTGCGCTTCACTCATGGACGCCTGCTGCGCCAGTCCGGTGACGCCCGCGCCGGCTACCTGGAGATCGACAACGCCCTCGCGGACCTTGCCGACGAGCCCGCGCTCCTCGGCCGTGCACTCGCCGTCCTTGCCGCGCCCGAGACGGTCACGGACCGGCACATGCGCGAGCACATCGCTCGCTGTGACGAAGCGGCGGCGGCCGCGCTGCGCAGTGGCGACCGGAGTGTCGACGTCGCCGTCCGCATCACGCGGGCGGGGCTCATGCTCGAGCAGGGCCGGCCGGAGAGCTGGCCGCTGATCGACGACCTGTTGGGCGGGGACGATCTGCGCGCCTCCTACCGGGAGCGTGCGCGCGCGTGCCTCAACTGGGCCCAGGCCGCCCTGCACATCGGCCGTCCGGACCGCGCCGAGACGCTGCTGGCCGAGGGGCGCCGGGTCTCCGAGCAGGCGGACTACCTGCGCCTGGCCGAGGTGGTCGACCTCGTCGCCGCCGCGGTCGATCACGCCGCCGGCCGGTGGGACGGCCTGCTCGACAGTGTTCGCCCGATGGGCGGGGCCGACGCGACGTTCGGGGCGGCGTCACTGGACTCGCGGCTGCTGCACGGCTCGCTGCTCGCGGCGGTCGGCCCGGCCGAGGAGGCCGCCGCCCGCTTCAGCGAGGTGATCGCCGTCGCCGAACGGGTCGGCGCCGTCTGGCCCCTCATCGCGGCGAGGACCGCCATGGCTCGGTTGCTGCTGACGACGGACGACGCGGGCGGCGCCGCCGATCACGCCAGGGCCGCTGTCGCCGACGTCCGCGCCAAGGGGAACTGGGTGTGGGGCGCCGCGCCGGTGGTGTGCCTCGTGGAGGCACTGACCGTACGGGGACCGGACAGCGAGGCCGCCGAACTCGTCGACGAGTTCGCGGCCGGGCTCGACGGGACGGACGCGCCGCGCGCGCAGGCTTCCCTCCTGACCGTCCGGGGCGTGCTCGCCTCCGCCCACGGGCGCGCCGACGATGCCGAGGCCCTGCTCGGGCAGGCGCGTCGGATCCTCATGGACGCGGGGCTGCGCTACGACGAGGCCCAGGCCGCCGAACGGCTCGGCCGGTTCCGCTGTGAGCGCGATCCGGCGCGGGGCGGTCCCGACCTGGAGGCCGCCCTTCGCCTGTACGGTGCGATGACCGCCTCGCGTGACATCGCGCGCGTCTGCCGCAGCATGCGGCAGTTCGGCGTACCGATCCCTTATCCCTGGCGGGGTGGACGGCGCTCCCTCGGTCAGACGCTGTCGCCGAAGGAGCACCGGGTGGCCGCTCTGGCGGCCTCGGGCAAGACCAACCAGGAGATCGCCACCGAGCTGTTCCTGTCCCGCCGCACGGTCGAGAGCCACATCTCCAGCACCCTGCGCAAGCTCGGCTGCGGGTCGCGCAAGGAGCTGGCGCCGATGCTTCTCGACATCGACGCATGACGCCGGCCGGTTCCTGTCAGCCCGACAGGAAGACCGGCTCTGCCCTTGAGTTGGGCAGAGCCCATGTCCTGTGCAGCCGCAGACGCGCCAGCGGGTGACAGGACTTGCACGGTGCATGAAGGCACCTCGCTGCCGTTCGACACGTGTGACCGGGTGCCGCCGACTGGCAGTCGACGGCCCGAATGACCGGAGCTGACATGGAACTCGACGTCCTCGGACTCGGCGAGGAGACGCAACGCGTCTACACCGCGCTGATCGGCTTGCCCCACAGCACTGCCTCCGAGGTGGCGAGCGCTTGCAAGACGAGCACGAGCCAGGCCGGGCGCCAGCTGTCCACCCTGGTGAAGGCCGGCCTCGCGACCAGATCGGCGGGCCGCCCTCCACGCTTCACCGCGGCCGCCCCCGACGTCGCGGTCAGCGAGCTGATCAAGGAACGCGAGCAGCAGCTCGGTGCGGCCCGCGCGCTGGTTCACCAACTGGCCGACAGACACCGCGAAGCTCTGCGGATCGCCGACCCGGACATCGCGGTGGAACTGCTCCGCGGTCGTGACGACATCAGCGCCGCCATCCGCCGGCTCACCGACGGCGCCCTCCATCAGATCCGCACCTTCGACCGGCCGCCCTACGTCGACCGACCCGGCAGCAACCTGGACGACCAACGCCGCAGACAGAGCTCGGGCGTCACGCACCGCGTGGTCTACGACCGGGCTGCTGTCGCATGGCCGGACCGCCTCAGGGACGACATCCTGCCGAGCATACGTTCCGGCGAACAGGCACGTGTGCGGGCACAGTTGCCGATCAAGCTCGTGATAGCCGACGACACGCAGGCAGTCATTCCCTTCAGCCTCGCCCCGGGTGGACACCTCACTGCGCACGTGATCCGCCGCTCACCGATGCTGACCGCGCTGGAAGCACTCTTCGAAGCGGAGTGGGACCGTGCGTCCCCCATTCAGGACCCCGCACCGCCGACCGCCTCACCCGGCGCGCCCGGCCACCCCGACCATGTCTCCCTCGTCAGGTTGCTCGCCGCGGGTTGCTCGGATGCGGCGATCGCCCGTACTCAGGGCTGGAGCCAGCGCACCACCCAACGTCGCATCCACCATCTGATGACCGAACTCGGCGCGACTACCCGCTTCCAGGCCGCGGCCCAGGCCGCCCGCCGGGGATGGCTGCACGAGCCTTCGGCGTCCGCTGAGCCCACGACCGTGGGCGAGGGAGCGTGACGAGCCTCATGTCGATCACCGCATCCGTCACAGGGCGGCCGGCCGGCCGGCGGCACACCGGCACTTCCGACGCCGTTCAAGCGCAGCCTGGCGGATCCGTGCCACGTGGCATGTAGTCGCCACCCATCTCACCTGCCGGAGACATGGTGATGGCACTTAGTTTCTTCTCTCAGCGGATGTACACCGTCCGCTGTCGACCTTGAATCAGCGCGGGTCGGCCCCAGCTCGGCAGTGGGGGTTCAAACGATGCGCACTTCGAAGCGCGCGGCGAGCCTCTCCCCGCCAGCAACACCGGCTTCCCGTTGAAGTGAAGCTCGTGCCCCTGTCCCCGTGAAACAGCACGGGCCGGTCCCCCCGGAGACCGGCCCGTGTGCCGCTCGACATCGGCAGACAGCCGAACGGAAGGTCCCCCAGATTGAATTCCTCCAGTAACAGGGCTGCGTCCACTCAGGGTTCGCACCGGTCCCGGCGGCGCCTGATCTCGACCGTGGTGGTCACGGCCGCAGCACTCACCCTGTCCGCACTGCCCGCCTCGGCCGGCGCCGCCTCCCCCTCCGACGCATCCGGGAGCACTCGCACGGCACGAGCGCTCCCCCAGATCAAGGCCACGGCCAGACCAGGAACCGCCACCGTGCAGTTGTCGCCCGGGCAGCGCCGGAAGCTGCTCGACCAGGCGACCAACACGGCTCCGGACACCGCCCGTTCGCTGGGTCTGGGCCCTCAGGAGAAGCTGATCCCCAAGGACGTCATCAAAGACGCCGACGGAACGGTCCACATCCGCTACGACCGGACGTATGCCGGACTGCCCGTGCTCGGCGGAGACCTGGTGGACCATCAGCACGAGGGGTCGCACACCGTCACCTACGCCTCCAAGGCACACCTGACCCTGCCGACGGCCAAGGCCAAGGTGTCGGCCGGCACCGCGAAGAAGTCGGCCCTGAGCAGGGCCGCGGCCAAGGGCACCCGCAAGGGGGCCGCGCGCACCGCACCCCACCAGGTTGTCTGGATGATGAACGACAAGCCCCAGCTGGCCTGGGAGACGGTCGTCACCGGCCTGCAGCGGGACGGGTCCCCCAGCGAACGCCACGTCGTGACCGACGCAGCGAGCGGCGCCACCCTGGAGAACGCCGAACACGTGGAGTCCGCCGAGGGCAACAGCCTCTACAGCGGGCAGGTCACGATCGGCTCCACCCGCCAGGACGACGGCACGTACGCCCTGATCGACCCCGCACACGGTAACCACCGGACACTCGACTCGAGCGACAACGCCAACGGGGGTCCTGTTCACCGACAGCGACGACGTGTGGGGCGACGGAACGACGGCGAACCCCGGAACCGCGGCGGTGGACGCGGCCTACGGCGCGCAGACGACGTGGGACTTCTACCATGACAACTTCGGCCGCAACGGCATAGCCAACGACGGCCGCGGCAGTTCCTCCCGGGTCCACTACGAATCCGTGCAAGGGGTCCCCCTCGCCAATGCCAACTGGCAGGACGGCTGCTTCTGCATGAGCTACGGCGACGGCGCGGACGGACAGCACCCAGTCACGTCCCTGGACATCGCCGCGCACGAGATGACGCACGGAGTCACCTCCGCCACGGCCGGGCTGGGCAACAGCGGCGAATCGCCGGGCCTCAACGAGGCGATCAGCGACATGATGGCCGCCGCCGTCGAGTTCCACGCCGACAACCCCAACGACGTACCCGACTACACGATGGCCGAGTTGGACGACCTGCACGGCGACGGCAAGCCCATCCGCTACATGGACCGTCCCTCCAAGGCCGGCATCAGCTCCGTCGGCTACGCGCCCCTGGACTACTGGACGCCGCAGGCGAAGGGGCAGGAGCCGCACATGGTGGCCGGCGTGGGCGACCACTTCTTCTACCTGCTCGCCGAGGGCAGCGGACAGAAGACCATCAGCGGCGTGGACTACGACAGCCCCACGTACGACGGGCTCCCGGTGGCGGGCATCGGCCTGACCGACGCCGCGGCCGTGGTGTACCGCGCGCTCACCGTCTACATGACCAGCACCACCGACTACGCCGGCGCCCGGACCGCGACGCTCCAGGCCGCCGCCGACCTCTACGGCGGGAGGAGCGACGCCTACGAGGCCGTCGCCAACTCCTGGGCGGCCGTCAACGTCGGGATCCGCTACGTCAACCACATCGCCGCGGAACCGCTGCCGACCGAGCCGGTGGCGGTCGGCCAGCCGGTCAGCCGTCAGATCACCGCATCCAGCAGTCGTCCCGGCCCGCTGACCTACTCCGCCAAGTCGCTGCCCCGGGGTCTGTCGATCAACCACACCACCGGTCTGATCACCGGCAGGCCCGGCAAGGCCGGTGACTACAACTCGGTCATCATCATCACGGACGCGGCGAGGAACACCCGGAAGTTCTCGTTCACCTGGACCGCTCTTGCATCCGGCGGACACTTCTTCGTCAACCCCACCACGTATGTGATCCCCAAGTGGGGTGTGGTCGAGTCCCCACTGGTCGTCCGGAGAAAGCCGGGCAACGCACCCAATGACCTCAAGGTCGCGATCGATCTCGACCACGGGTTCAGCAATGCCATGGTCATTGACCTGATCGCCCCCGACGGCACCGTCATCCACGTCAAGCCCTGGGGGCCCTGGGTGCTCACGCCCGACCTGCACGAGACCTACACGGTCGACGCCTCGGCGGTGCCCGCGGTCGGCACCTGGAAGCTGCGCGTCACCGACGGCACCCCGGGCATATTCGACCTGGACCCGGGTCATCTCCAGCGCTGGAGCCTGACCTTCTGAGGCTTTCCCTCAACGGTCGTAACCGGCTTCAAGCACGGTAGAGAGCGCAACGGCCACCGCTTGGTGACCGGGGGCTTTGCCCCTGGACATCACGCGGTGGCCGTGAGCCTTGACGTGGGGCCGCGCACTTCAACGGCCCCACGTCACATGCTCCCCGATGGGCGCGATCGAGCCGTCCCATCGCGCCATGTGGCCGATATCGAGGGGGCGTTGAGCGACGTAGGCGCCCATTCGGTCCTCCCGCCCTACGATTGTGCGGACACTGTCAATTGCGACGTCCGAGAGGGCAGGTATGCGCGGTAAAGGAGTGCGCAGAACCGGCAGCCGGCAACCACCGCGCCATTGGGCGGGACTAGCCATCACGATGATGCTGTTCACCCTTGCCACAGCATGCGACGGCCCGGGCAACTCCGGCGCCCCAGGGGATCGGCAGGGCCCCAACGGAGACGGAGAGCAGCAATCCAAGACCACGGCTTTCCCCGACCAGGACGTGATTGTCACAGCATCATGCTCCAAGTCCACGGATGACCAGCCCCGGGTGACCGTCACGGGCTGGGACGCGCAGACCTGGGAGCCGACGGCATCGCGTACCTTCCCTGTCCCCGCTGCGGCAATGGACGACTCCGGACCCTTCACCACCATGGCGGCCGATTCGTCCCTGACAGAGCTGTGCGGCAACGCCGTCGACGATGTCGGCGTGACCGATGACGGACCCCGCACGATCCCGGAGTCCTCGCTTCGACAGCTCTTCGACAAGGGCTACACGCGGATGGCGGTCGTGCTCATGGACCGCGAGACCGAGGCCACGCGCGTGGGCTACGTCGATACCAACGGCAAGGTGACGGAGCTGTCAGCTGACGGAGGTGACGACTTCGCGGACGCCCCCCACGAGGAGAATGCCGTCTTCTCCGGGGATGGCAGTGCCGTCTGGTTCACCGAGTTCGACCAGGGCACGGGCACCGCAC
The DNA here is from genome assembly GCF_024448165.1 of Streptomyces longispororuber. Taxonomy (GTDB): domain Bacteria; phylum Actinomycetota; class Actinomycetes; order Streptomycetales; family Streptomycetaceae; genus Streptomyces; species Streptomyces longispororuber_A. The sequence goes on along the minus strand of NZ_JAMOLN010000002.1, from coordinate 14,400 downwards.
GGATCGCCAGCCGCTCCGTCTCAGGAGACCACGCACGTAAGGAACAAGGCAGCGGCGCCATGAACAGCACCAACGCGCGCCTCGCGCTTGTTGGAAACGCAGCACGCGGCATCTATGGAATGAACGTGCGCATCAGCCCCGATGAGCGGAAGGCGATCGCGAGCCTCGACGGCCTCAACATCGTCGATCTCCCGCAGCGCAGTGCCGTGCTCGGCGCCGGGCTGGACGGTTCCTACATCTCCTACGACATCGACTGCTACGGCTGGGTCGACAAGGCGAGAGTGCTGTGCGGTCCGGATGGTTCGACGGATGACCCGAAGCGGCAGAACTCATTCTGGACGCTGGACACCTCGGGCCTCGCCGGTGTCGATGAAGTCCCGGACGACGCGATGGGCAAGCCGATCATCCCGGCCACGGACCGGGAGAATACCGTGCAGGCCATCTCGCCGGACGGCAAGAAGATGATCTTTGCTTCTCTCCAGGGCACCAGCCTCACGCATTTCCTCTCCCCCATCACCCCCGGCGCCAGCCCAAAGAGAATCAGTGAGTCGGGTGCGGAAGAGGCACTGAGCACCGGATACGTCCTGGAATGGCGTTAAGACCACCTCCTACATGGCCAGTTGACGGTTGCAGGGGGCATCGGGAGTGGACGGTGGGAAGGGATCGCTCAGACGTCTTGCGGGCGTTGGCGCTGAGCTCCGGAGACACCTACGCCGTGAAGTTGAAGCCCTTGGTGCCACCGTTGGCCACTCGACGGATCGGACATCGTCGGCGGATTCCCATCCGTACAGGTCCGTCTGGGCCGCCACTACGACATCAACGGCGAGCCCGGCCGCGTCTGGGAGGACGAGACCCGGACACGCAATTGCCCTCCTTCTGCGGTCGGCCCCCACCCGATCCGTTCGCCTCCCACCCACCGGCGAAGCACCCGAGAGGCAAGCGGGCTGGCCCGCACGCGAGGAGGCCTGAAGTCGACCTGGCGGAGCGACTGTTGAACCGGCAACCTGGATAGCTGCTGCGCCCCGCGCGGCGGCAGTCGGTCCCGCCGTCTCATCCCCGTGACGACGGGACCGACACGCACTTCGTGGGGCGCGCGGGAGCCGACACATCTGATGGTGGCCCGAGCGTCGCAGGAAGTCGCATGCGGCCAGGCTGTACGTCTGCAAGTATGCAGCACCGTGGAGATCAACAGTTTCGTCGTCCGGCGTGCGGTCGACTCCGATGCCGCGGCAGTGGCCGAGGTGTGGCTGCGTTCCTTCACGGCCGCACTTCCCGGTGTGCGTCGCGCTCATACGGACGACCAGGTCAGATCCTGGTTCCGGGAGGTGGTCGTACCCGGTCTGGAGACCTGGGTGGCGACGGTCGACGGGGCGGTGGTCGGGATGATGGTGCTGGACGGCGACGACCTGGACCAGCTCTATCTCGATCCGGCCTGGCGGGGCCGAGGAATGGGCGATCGTCTCGTGGAGGTGGCGAAGCGGCGTCGACCGGCAGGTCTTGCGCTGTGGACGTTCCAGATCAACGAGCCGGCCCGCCGCTTCTACGAGCGACACGGTTTCATCCCCACCGAGTGCACCGACGGTCACCGTAACGAGGAGGGGGAGCCGGACATCCGATACCAATGGCGCCCCGAAAAGTAGGAGACCTTCGGACGCAGCCGCGCTCGCGTCGCTGGGCGTGCGCGCCGCCATCACCACGGCTATGACCGAGGACCGTCCGTTGACGGTACGGCTGGAGCTGACGCCGCCCTACCACTGGTCAACGACAGCCGCACCCGGCCAACTGCCCCACCCGGGACCCGCCTTCACTGAAGTACTGACCAGTCAGCCGCGGCTGCTGCTGATCGGCGCCACAGATCTCGCTGCGGTCCTGGCCACCCTGGCCGTACCCCTGCACCGAAGGGTCGTCGTCCTCGCCCCGCGGCCCGACCACGTCGCCTCCCTTCGCCGTCACGTCTCGACCGGGTGCGGCCCCGCGCTGGTTGCGGTGCACGGGGGGGCGGATCCGGCACATGTGGTTCGTGTCGATCGATGCCCGGCAGTTCCATCGGCTGCCCGACGACGTGGACCTGAAGCAGGGTGCTCTGGTGGAGCCGATGTCGGTGCCATGGCACGGTGCCGGTCGGAGCAGTTCCGGGCCGGGGGACGTCGTGCTTGTGGCCGGTGCGGGTCCTGTGGGTATCGGTGCCTGGTACGCGTTCCCGCGCGGGGGCGAGCACATTGTGGTGTCCGAGCCCAACGCTGAGCGTCGGGGGAAGATCGCGGCGCTCGGGGCGCATGTCGTGGACCCCGTGGGCGAGGATCTCGAGGCGCTGGTCTCGGGCCTGGGGGGAGGGGACGGTGTCGATGTGTTCTGTGACGCCGCCGGTGCCGGTGCGGCGCTCCGCAGTGCTCTGGCCAACCTTGCTCCCGGTGGCCGGGTCATGGATTCCGCTGCGCGTGGGGTGACGCCGGTGAAGCACGGTGGGCGGACTGCCGGTTCGCCCCGCGCTCCGCTGTCGTTACGGGTTCTGGTTCTCGGGCGGGGGGGTGTGGTGGTCCCGGCAATGTCAGCGGCCACCTCGGCTCAGACGCCACACGGCCCCAGGCCGTGCGGAACAGTCCGGCACGTTCCCGCCTGAGCTCGTCATTCTCATCAAGCAGTCGATGGTTCTGCTCAAGCAGGAAACGAGCGATGCGCCTCAGCTCACGGGCCCTCGCGCGGGTGAGCTCCGCCTGTTCCCGCACTGACTCACCGGCCATGCGGCTAGCTTCGCAACCCCCAAATGGCCAGGGAATCGCCACCCCAGACGTTCACCGAACCATCACTCCGACCGCACGCTACCGGGACCGCGTGGCTGCCGTCCGCGAGAGCGCCGGGGCGGCGCCGAACAACGCAAGGACCGCAGCGCGGACGTGACCGGCGACCGCTTCGGGAGTGGCGGCGTCGAACTTGCCGTCGAGGTGCAGGAACGCCAAACCGTGGGCGAGTCCCCACACCGCGGTCCACAGCGCCTCGGGGTCGGCGCCGGGGAAGGCGCGGCGAACGATGTCGCGTACGTATTCCGAGATGGCCGCTGTCGCGGCGACCCGTTCCTCGCTGTCGGAGTCGCAGGGCTCGGCGAACATCGCCCGGAACAGCGCGGAGTGGTCCAGCGCGAAGCGGACATAGGCAACGGCGACCTCGGCAAGCTCCTCAGGGGTCGCGGGCGCGGGGTGGGCCATGGCCAGCTGTTCGGTGAGCTCGCGGTAGCCCTCGGCCGCGACGGCGGAGACGAGCGCTTCGCGGTCCGGGAAGTGGCGGTAGGGAGCGGTCGGCGACACGCCCGCACGCCGCGCGACGGCCCGCATCGACAGTGCGGCACTGCCGTCCTCCTCCAGCAGCTCGCGCGCGGCACGCAGGCAGGCAGCACGCAGGTCGCCGTGATGGTACGCAGTCGCTTGTGGCACGGGCCATACCCTCTCATGTATGCACCGCTTACATTTTCTGATTAATGTAAGCGCCGTACACATTCTATGGGATCGCCCCGCGCGGTCGAGCAGAGCAGAGAAGGATTCGGATGACCAGCGTGCTGTTCTCGTCATTGCCCCTGCGTTCCGGGCAGGTACTGGGCAATCGGATCGCCAAGGCGGCCATGGAGGAGAACCTGGCCGACGAAGGCCAGGTGCCCGGCCGGCACCTTATGGAGCTGTACCGGCGCTGGGCAGCGGGCGGTACCGGGCTGCTGATCACCGGCAACGTCATGGTGCACGCCGAGGCGTTGACCGGGCCTGCGGGGGTCGTGCTCGACGAGGCCACGCCGTTGGCGCCGTTCGCCGACTGGGCCGAGGCCGGCAAGTCGGGCGGGGGGTCGATCTGGATGCAGATCAACCACCCGGGCCGCCAGGTACAGGCCGGCATGCCCGGCGTGGTGTGGGGGCCGTCGGACGTGGGCGTCGATCTGGGCCGGCACAGCAGCCGGTTCGGTCGCCCCGTCGCCATGACGCCCGAGCAGATCGATGCCACGGTGAACCGGTTCGCCGTGACGGCCCACCGCGCCGAGAAGGCAGGCTTCGACGGCGTGGAGGTCCACGCCGCGCACGGCTACCTCCTGTCGCAGTTCCTCTCACCGCTGGTCAACAAGCGGACCGACGCCTGGGGCGGGTCGCTGGAGAATCGGGCGCGCATGCTGCTGGACGTCGTCCGCGCCGTGCGCGCCGCCGTCTCACCGTCGTTCGGGGTCGGAGTGAAGCTCAACTCCGCCGACTTCCAGCGCGGCGGGTTCGACGCCCATGACGCACGGCAGGTGATCGAAATGCTCGAACCCCTGGGTGTGGACCTGGTCGAGCTGTCCGGCGGCAGCTACGAGAGCCCGGCGATGACCGGCCGCCCCGCCGATGAGCGCACGCAGGCCCGCGAAGCCTATTTCCTGGACCTGGCCAAGGACCTGGCGCGCACCAGTTCGGTCCCGCTGATGCTCACCGGCGGCATCACCCGCCGCGAGACCGCCGAGACGGTCCTCGCCAGCGGCGTGGCGCTCGTCGGCATGGGGACCGCCCTTTCCATCACGCCGGACCTGCCCGACCGTTGGCGCAGCGACCGCGAGGCCGACCGGCAACTGCGGCCGGCGACCTGGTCCGACAAGGCTCTGGCATCGGCCGCCACCATGGCCCAGGTCCGCCACCAGATGCGCCGCATCGCCCACGGCCGGTCCCCCAGGCCCGGCACCCACCCGGCGCACGCCCTGCTCCGTGAACAACTCCAGCAGCGCCGCGCGCTGCGCCGCTACCGCACCTGGCTGACCGCGTCCCGGCACACCGGCACATCCACGAGCCGGGCCGCGTGACCACTGCGGGCCATACCGCCCGGCAGGCGCGAAATTCCCCTGCAAGTTGCACATCACCAATAGGCCGCAAGGATGGACAGGCGTGTGAAGTTCTGACCTAGAGGCGCCGGATGCGAGGCACAGAGCACACATCCGGCGCAGGGAGCAGTCATGACCGAGATACCGCCGCCCATCACCCCGTACCTCGAACCTGCCGCCAAAGAACTGTGTGAAGCAACCGACCCCCACCCGCGGATCTACGAGGTCCCACCGGAGAAGGGCCGTGACATCCTCCTCGGTCTGCAGAGCGATCCGAGCGTCCCGCGCCCGGACGTCGACGAGGAGTGGGTCGACGTCGACGCCGGCGAGTGGGGCACGGTCCGAACCCGCATCATCCGGCCGAAGGGATCCACCGGGCCGCTTCCGGTGGTGTTCTACATCCACGGTGCCGGCTGGGTCTTCGGCGACGACAAGACCCACGACAGGCTCTTCCGCGAGCTGGCGGTCGGCGCCGGTGCCGCCGGCGTCTTCCCGGTCTACGACCGTGCACCGGAGGCGAAGTACCCGACACAGGTCGAGCAGAACTACGCGGTGGGCAAGTGGGTCCTGGAGAACGGCGCCGCGCACGGCCTGGACACCTCACGCATCGCCGTGACCGGGGAGTCGGTCGGCGGCTGCATGTCCGCGGTGTTCGCCCTGATGAACAAGGAGCGCGGCGGCATCGACCTCAAGGCGCAGGTCCTGCTGTACCCGGTCACGAACGCTGACTTCGACACCCCGTCGTACCTGCAGTTCGCGGAGGGCTACTACCTCACCCGCGACGGGATGAAGTGGTTCTGGGACGCCTACACCACCGACCCCGCCCAGCGCGCCGAGCACCACGCCTCACCTCTGCGGACGCCCCTCGATCAGCTCAAGGGCCTCCCCACCACGCTGGTCATCACCGACGAGGCCGACGTACTGCGCGACGAGGGCGAGCAGTACGCGAACAAGCTCCGTGAGGCGGGAGTGGACGTGACATCCGTCCGCGTCGCGGGCATGGTCCACGACTTCCTGCTCCTGGACAGCCTGCGCGACACCCGCGCCGCCAACGTCGCCCGCAAACTCGCCATCGACGCCCTCACCTCAGCCCTGCACACCACCTGAGGGCCCATACAGCTGGTGTTCGGCTGCGGCGGGGACCTCGGGCCTGATGACCTCAACATGTACGTACGGGCCACCAGAGCAGGAGACGCCATGCTCAGCGAAGCGCGATTCTGCCAAGAGGAATGGGAAGACCACGGGTGACGCCGCGCGCCCGCCTCCGAGCGCAGGTGTGCCGGCGTCGGCTCTGCGTTCACCCAGTGCTGTGGGCAGGCCGGTCCGCTCGACCGGTCAGCGCTCTGCCAGGGCAGCCGGTCGGCAGTCCCACTTGACCGGTGTGCTGTTCCAATTGCCATAGGCGACCCCGGCATCGGTGAGGGCCACGACGTGGCCCGTGGGGTAGGGGGTCGTGTCGGTGGGCAGCGAGCGCACCGTGCCGTCCGGTTCGGTGAGCTGCAGTTTGACGTAGTAGGAGGTCAGTTCCACCACCGCACCCCGGGCGTTGACCGCTTGCGGCGTACCGGTGAACGCCTGCGGGGACGCGGTGTCCCAGCGCCACAGCAGCATCGACGAGTCGCCCGTGTCCGGGATCACCTGGCCGATCACGTTCCCGCCGCGGACAGCCGTGGCGCGCGAACCGTCCTGCGGCGGCGTCCCCGGCAGGCGCTCCACCGAGCCGTCGGGCAGCCAGCGCACTGCGTGGGTCACGCCCGCGTCGGTAGAGGCCCAGCCGACCACGGTGCCGTCGTCATCGATGTCCTGCGCCTGCCCCCGGGTATCCCCCTCGGGCAGCGCGAGCTGTCGTACGGCGCCGTCGGGAGCCCAGAGGACCGGCAGGAAGGCGCCGCCGTCGAGACTCGAACCCGCGGCGGTCCCCTCGGCGTTGACCGCGGCCGGGAAGCCCGACGCCCCGGCGCTCAGACCAGGCAGCGTGTTGAACTCGCCGTTCCGGTAGGACCAGCCGCGCCCTCCACCTTCCGGGAAGAAGTCCGAACCGACCATGTCCCCATGGGAGTTGACCCCCGTCACTCCGGGATGTTCGGCCCCCAGGGTCTGCGGCTGTGCCACGCCGTCGGTCCAGAGAGCGAGACGGCTGATGAACGACGCATCCTCGACGTAGCCGGCCTGGAAACGGCCCGTCGGATCGGCGTCGGCGATACCTGCCCGCCGGGTCCCGGCCGGAGCCCCGAGCATCTGCCGGGGACAGGCCTCCCCAGCACTGGCACCCGACGCGAGGGCGGGCGCGGCCGAGGCCGGAGCGGCGGGCGGGGTGAGACCCGCGCCGAGACCGAGCACAGCCGCCACGAGGACGAGACGGACGCATCTGGTGCGTGTGAGCAACAAGGTTCCCCCTCCGGGACGCGAGACGCGTGGTTCCGCTCGGAGGAGAAGATCACGGTGACGGCCGCGCGGAGCCGGACTTCGCCCGGCCGTCACCAGGTGTTCTTCCGCCGCTACCGGTGCTGCACCGCCCCGTGCCGCGCGCGGGCGAGCCTTCGCCGAGATGGTGGAGGCCCTGCCTTGCGGTTCGTACCGGGAGCGTGAGGTTCACTCGAGAGGCGACGGGTCGCCCGGAGGCAGGGGCACGGGCGGCGTCGAAGGGTTCCGGCCGAGCATGTCGTGATCGCCATGGCAGAGCGGGGCGTGCGCGCGGCCGTCCTACGGCTCGCGCCGCTGGTGCACGACGAAGGGGACCACAAGGGCTTCGTACCCACGCTCATCGGCATCGCCCGGGCGAGGGGCGTGTCCGCCTATGTCGGCGACGGATCGAACCGGTGGCCCGCGGTGCACCGGCTGGACGCGGCACACCTGTACCGGCTGGCCGTCGAGGGCGCTCCGGCCGGCTCGCGCCTCCACGCGGTCGATGACGAAGCGGTGTCCTTCAGGGAGACCGCCTAGGCCATCGGCCGTCGGCTGAACGTGCCGGTCGTCAGCATCGCCGCCGAGGATGCAGGCCGACACTTCGGCCTTCCCGGCCCCTTGACGTCGCTCGACACTCCGGCGTCGAGCGCGCTCACGCAGCAACGCCTGGGCTGGCGGCCCACGCACGTCCCGCTGATCGCGGACATCGAGAAGGGCCACAACTTCAACGGCAGCCGGCAAGGAACGCCAGCCCTCTGAGGGCTCGGCACCGCCGGCCACAAGCCCAGCCGCGTCCCGCTTCTGCAGAATCGCCGCGCCGCCCAAAGAGACGATCCCTGGGTCATCCACTCGCTCCGACCGATCAGCCCATTCATCCCCGCTCATCCACCGTCACCGCGCGGGACAGTCCTGCGCCACCTGCACACGATTCGGGTAGGGCCCGTCCGGCATGGCGCCGTTCAGCCAGTCGGTGAGCCATTCGGCCAGCGACTGGCTGAGCGGAGCCAGCGCATGCGCCCTGCAGCACAGGTTCGGGTCCCAGTCCCACATCTGCCCGTCGGCCGTCCTGAAGTCGATCAGCGCCCACATCGCACAGCCCCGGTCCATGAGCGGAACGATCCCGGACGGAAGAGGGTTCTCGGGGTCGGCGAAGTTGCTGAACGCCTCCGTGATGTCCGCACAGTCGCTGAACCAGTCGCCGGTGTCCGTCAACGACACCACGTCCCAGGCGCCAAAGCCCCCGTTGGCCACTTCGCAGTACAGCCTTCGCAGGAGTTGAGGCATGGGGTGCCCCACTATCTGCTCCACTGCCCCTACATGATCTGCAGAGGCAGGCTCCGGCAGTTCCCTGTCGGCCACTTGCGCACGCACGGCCAGGACGAGATCGTCATCAGTCACAGGCAGATCCTCAACCGCACCGGACCGTTTGTCCATGGACAGCGCTGCAGCTCAGCGCTGTCCAGCAGAACGAACTGCACCCAGCTCAGATGCCAGTCGGCATTGCGCCAACCATCCGAGGGAGGAATGAACTGGGCTGCTTTACGTGCATTGCGGCGAACATGGGATCACCAGCGGTGGTGCACCTGGCCTCGGATCTTGTCGTCGTACAGGGCCTGGACGGCGTCGAGCGTCGACTGCGGCAGCGGAGCCAGAGCGGAGGCCTGGGCGTTGGCACGGGCCTGCTCGGGGTTGCGGGCGCCGGGAATGACGGAGGAGACGCCCGGCTGCTGCATGATCCAGCGCAATGCCGTCTGTGCCGGGCTGGCACCTTCGGGCGCCAGCGCCGAGAACGCGGCGGCGGCCTCGACACCCGTCGCGAAGTCGACGCCTGCGAACGTCTCGCCCTGGTCGAAGGCCTCACCCTGCCGGTTGAAGGTGCGATGGTCGTTCGCGGCGAAGACCGTGTCCTTGGTGTACCGGCCGGACAGGAGTCCGCTGGCGAGCGGCACACGGGCGATGATGCCGACTCCTGCCTGTGCTGCCGCAGGCAGTACCTCCTCCAGGGGCTTGAGCCGGAACGGGTTGAAGATGATCTGCACGCTCGCGGTGCCAGGGCGCGCGATGGCGGTCAGCGCCTCCGCGCAGGTCTCCACACTCACTCCGTACGCCGCGATCCGGCCCTCCTCCACGAGAGTGTCGAGGGCGTCGAAAACGGCGTCCGAGGAGAACACCGGCGTGGGCGGACAGTGCAGCTGCACCAGATCCAGACGGTCCACCCCGAGGTTGCGGCGCGAACGGTCCGTCCAGGCGCGAAAGTTGTCCAGCGTGTACAGCGCCGGATCCAGTTCCACCCGGCGGCCCATCTTCGTGGCCACCAGTACATCCGCGTCCGGGCGCCGGCGCAGGAACCGGCCGATGAGCTCCTCGCTGCGGCCGTCCCCGTAGACGTCGGCGGTGTCGAAGAAGGTCACCCCGGACTCGACGGCAGCATCCAGCACCGCCAGAGCGTCCTCCTCCTGCACGTCACCCCAGTCAGCCCCCAGCTGCCAGGTGCCCAGACCGACAACGGACACCTGCTGCTTGCTCCTGCCGAAGGTCCGCTGCTCCATGTTCCCCATCCCTTTTCATCCTCTGCTGTACATGTGCGTCCGGTGAGCGGCGGCTGAGTGCCGTGATCTCCGCGCCTCCAGTCATGCCCATGGTGCGAGACATGAACGCACACGTCCAGTGAGGGAGGTGCATCCCAAACGTGCAGATGAGGGCTGTGGTGTGCGTGGGTCCGGTCATGCTCGTGCTGGTCGAGGGCGAATGACGTCGGCGAAGATCGTCGGTCACCGGGAGACCTGCGGGACGCCGGGCCTGTCCGGTCGCGTTGCTCAGCCGCCGGTGAGGGAGATCCTTCCCGCGTGAAGACGTCCGTCGCCTCCGTCGAAGTACACCCGGTCGCCATCGAAGGTTGCGTCGGGGTCGCCGGACGACAGCCGCGCCTCAGCCGGGGACACTCCGGCACGGGCGTCCGCGGTGTGCAATGTGCCGGCTTTGGTGCTGAAGAGCAGCGAGCCGTCCAGCAGACCGTGCAGCTCGGGTTCGCGTTCGGTGTGCTCGGACCAGAGCGGTCTGCCGGAGTCGGCGGCGACCGCATGCACGGCGCCGGGTCCATAGTCGCTGGTGGTCTCTCCGGTCCCGCCGTAGACGACGCCGTCGGAGACCACGAGCGGTTCGAGCCACTCCTCCACACCGTCGACGTCCGGTTCGTACGTCCACAGCTTCGTGCCCCGCCGGGCGTCGACGGCGTGCAGGACACCGCGGTCGTCGCCGAAGTAGACCGTGCCGTCCGACACGGCGATCGCCGTCAGCTCGCCCCCGTAGCGCCGGCTCGCGCTCGCGTGGTACCGCCAGAGCTGTTTTCCTGTGTCCGCGTCCCAGGCGTGAAAGTAGGTGCCGCCCTTCTCCCGCACCCCGCCGTAGACGACCCCGTCCACGACCGCGAGCGCACCGGACAGGATGTACTCGATCGGTCGGGTCCACTTCAGCCGCCCGGTGGCGGCGTCCAGGGCCGACACGGCGTACGTGCCGAAGCGTTCGGACCCCTCGGGCAAGTCGTACATGGCGTTCACGTAGACGGTCCCGTCGGCCACCACGACCCGTGTATAGAGGTGGAACGACGTTCCGGGCGCCGTGTGCGCCTTGGCCGCCACGCTCCAGGCCCGCTTGCCGCTGTCCAGATCGATGCCCTGGATCGTGCCGTTCTCCCTGCTGGAGGCGACCACCAGTCCTTCGCTCACGCCCTCGAAGGACGAGGCGCCCGGATCGTCGTACGTCCACTCGGCGTCGCCGCTCCCGGCGTCCACCGCGTGCAGCGCGCCGTCCTGGCCCTCGCCGACCACCTTGCCGTGGGCTGCCACCGGCTGCCAGAAGTCCTCGTCGGACGACCACTGTTCCCGCACGGCCAGCTGTTTCGCGGCGGGCGTGGGGCTGCCGGTGCTGCCCTTGTCGTTGCCCCGGTCCGGCGAGCCGGAGAAGGCGCGTGGCAGGAGCAGGCCGGCGACGACGGTCAGGACGACGAGGCTGCCCGCGGCGGCGATGACCGCCGTACGCCGCTGCCGGGGCACCCCGCGCAGCCGGGCGGCGAACGACGGCCGCGTGGGCGGCGCGCCGAGCCGCGCCGTGGCGACGGCGGTCGGGGCCGTGCCCACGGGGATCGTCGGCAGGTCCGCGTCCTCCGCTGTCGTGGGGGCTTTTCCGGCAGCGGGGCCGCGCGCAGAGCGGTGACTTCGGCGGCGATCGGCGCGGGCAGCCACGTGCCGGCGGTGAAGGTGCCCTGAGTTCCGTCGGCCCCCTCCCACCGGCCCAGTTCCTCAATGAGTTCGAGCACCGCGGGCCGCTGCCGCGGGTCCTTGGCCAGGCACCGGGCGACCACGTCGGCGAGGCCGTCCGGCAGGCCGTCCAGGTGGGGATCCTCGTGGACCACACGGTAGTTGACGCCGTATGCGAGCCCGTCCCCGAAGGCGCCGGTCCCGGTCGCCGCGTACGCCAGCAGCGCACCCAGCGCGAACACGTCACCGGCGGGCCCCACCTCGCGACCGACCAGTTGCTCGGGGGGAAGGTAGCCGGGACTGCCGACCACCGCCCCCGTGGTGGTCAGTTTGGTGTCGTCGGCGGCCACCGAGATCCCGAAGTCGATCACCCGCGGACCGTCCGGTGCCAGCAGCACGTTCGACGGTTTCAGGTCACGGTGCACCACGTGGGCCCGGTGGATCGCATCCAGTGCCTCCGCCAGCCCGGAGCCCAGGGCCCGTACGGACAGCTCGGGCCAGACGCCGTGCGTCGCGACCGCCGCGCCCAGCGAGAGGCCCGGCACGTGGGCGGTGGCCAGCCACGGCACGTCCGCGCCCGGGTCCGCGTCGACCAGGGGCGCGGTGAAGGGGCCCGTCACCCGACGTGCCGCCGCCACCTCCCGCCCGAACCGTGTGCGGAAGGACGGGTCCTCGGCCAGTTCGTCGTGCACCACCTTCACCGCGGTCGCCCGGCCGCCCGGTGACAGGCCGAGGTAGACGCGACCCATCCCTCCCGAGCCGAGCCTTCCGACGATCCGGTACGGGCCGACTCGCACGGGGTCACCCGCCTCCAGCGGCGTGTACGCCTGCACTCACTCCTCCTCGTTCGTCGCTGTCGCGGATCTGGACGACATGTGGATCAGGTAGCAGCCCGGTAGGCGGTCAGCCGGTCGTCCAGCTCGACGAACACGGTGCTTCCGGCGATCCAGAAGTCCGAGTCGTCGTCCATGTCGACCGGTTCCCGCCATCGGGACTTTCCGCTACGGGTGTCCAGTGCGCTCAGGTACCCGTCCGAGTCGTGGACGAGGAGGGTGTCGTCCACGACGGTCAGGGACGTCACCTCTTCCGTCGTCTGCTTGTTCCGCCACAGCACCCGACCGGTGTCCGCGTCGAAGGCCGACACATAGCCGTCGTTCTCGAAGTAGACGGTCCCGTCGGCCACTTCCGGCCCGCCGGCTCCCCCACCGAGGCGGCCGTCCCACAGCTCCCCCTCGAAGGTGCCGCGCCACAGCTCGTCGCCCGACGCGGCGTCGACGGCGTACAAAGCGCCGTCCTTGGTGCCGAAGTAGACCGTGCCGTTCGCCGTCACGGGGGCCGTCTCCACCTCGGAGTCGGCTTCGTAGGTCCATGCCTCCTTGCGTGTACGGATGTGGACCGCGATCAGCTTCTTCTTGCCGTGTGTGAGGAGCTTGTCACCGGTGACGGTGGCGTCGTCGGACGTCAGGCTGTCGTACACGTGCGTCCACAGCTTCTTGCCCGTCCGCGGGTCGAGGACGTAGAAGAAGGCGTTCATCTGCGCGTAGGCGCCGTCACCCACGACGATCGGGGACGGGTGGAAGGAGTCGTCCATGTGCTTCCAGAGCGGATCACCATCGTCCGCGTCCAGCGCGTACAGGTACTGTCCGCTTCCGTAGTACAGCTGGCCGCCGGAGACGCCGGTGACCTCGATGTCGTCTCCCACCGTGTTCCTCACGTAGTCGCTCTCCCCGGAGATGTCGGAGATCTTGACGCGGCGGGTCCAGCGATCGGAGCCGTCGGCGAGGGACAGGGCGGCGATCTCGTGGCGGTCCGTGTTCTGGAGGTAGACCGTCCGGTCCGCCGTTGCCGCGATCGTCTGTCCCTCGTGCAGTGGCCGGGACCAGAGTTCCTCGACGTTCGGCGGGGCGGCGGAGGGGGAATCGTCCGTCCCCTTGTTCGCGGTCACCTGCCACACGACGGCACCGGTCACTACGACGGCCAGGGCGGTCGCCGCGGCGAGAACCGTCCGCAGGTGGCGGGGACGGGTGCGCGCAGGTGCATCGGCCGGCGGCTCCGGCGTGCCGTCCTCTGCCCGGGGCACGGGCTCTGTGGGCACCTCGGCCCGCAGCCGTGCGGCCGTTTCGACCACTGGGCCGGGCATCCATTGAACCGTGGTGACGTCGGCTTCCAGTCCCGGAGTGCCCTGTCGAGCGTGGCGGTCGTCGACGGTGGGTTCCGGGTGTCCTAATGCGTCCAGCAACCACGACACCGTGGGCCGCTCCTCCGGGTCCTTCGCCAGACACTGGGCCACCACCGCCGCCAGAGCGGGCTCCAGGCCCCTCAGGTCGGGGTCCTGGTGCACGACCCGGTAGTTGACCGCGTGCGCTGCGCCGCCACCGAAGGGGCCGACTCCTGCGGCCGCGTACGCCAGCACCGCCCCCAGGGCGAACACGTCACCAGCCGGTCCGAAGCTCTCGTGGCGCAGCTGCTCGGGAGGGATGAAACCGGCTGTCCCGATGACCATCCCGGCCTCGGTGAGCGCGGTGTCGTCGGCCGCCGCCGAGATGCCGAAGTCGATCACCCGGGGACCGTCCGCCGCCAGCAGGACGTTGGACGGCTTCAGATCGCGGTGCACCAGGTCCGCGGCGTGCACGGCGGCGAGTGCCTCGGCCAGGGCGGCGCCCAGGCCCCGTACCGCCTGCTGCTGCCACACTCCGTGCGAGGCCACCGCGTCCTGGAGGGAAAGTCCGGGAACGTACTCCGTGGCCAGCCAGGCCGGGTTTCCCTCCGGATCGGCGTCGACCACCCCGGCGGTGAAGAATCCCGTCACTCGCCGCGCCGCCTCGACCTCGCGCACGAAGCGCCGCCGGAACAATTCGTCCCGCAGCAGCGCGTCCCGCACCACCTTCACCGCCACCGCGCGCCCGCCGGGCGAGC
>NZ_JAMOLN010000199.1 GCF_024448165.1 Streptomyces longispororuber | reverse complement strand
TCGGTGCACCGGGCGGGGCGGCCCAGCGGGGGAGGGTGGGGGCGGTGCCGAGGCCTCCGTCGAGAGCGTACGGGGACTGGAGGAACAGCGGTGACGGCTCGAACGTCTCGTCCCGCGTCCGCAGCGAACGCAACTCCCTCCACACGCCGCGCAGTTGGTCGTCCATCTCGCGAGCGTCGGCGAACCGGTCGGCGGGCGTGGAGCGGGTGGCGCGGCGCAGCACCCGGGCGAGCGAGATCAGGCCCAGGCCCTCCGGCGCGGGTGTCGTCGTCAGCAGCGCGGCGCGGGCGGTGAGCGCGTCGCGCTCGCGCAGCCGGCCGAGCGCCCCGAGCGCGGCCAGGTCCCGGTGGCTGTCGCCGAGCCCGCACAGCGTGCGCAGCGTCTCGCCGAGGCTGAACAGGTCGTCCTGCGGCTCGCTGGCGCCCGCCGCCTCGTTCGGGGTGAGCGGCACGTTCGGCCCGCGGAACCCGTACGTGGTCAGGCCCGGCGCCCCCGCCGGGCGGATCGATCCGACGTCCACGACCTTGATGGCGGCGCCGTCGTGCATCACGTTCTGCGGCTTCAGGTCCCCGTACACGAGGGTGCCGGAGTCCGGCGGCCTGACGTGCAGATGGTCGAGGGCCGACAGGATCCGGATCCCGTACGCGAGCACGAACTCGTGGAACCGGGGGCCGCCGAACCGGTCCGGGTCGAGGCGGGCGAGCGTGCGGACCTCGTCGAGGTTGAGCCCGTCGACGTACGGCAGGACGAGGAAGTCGCCGACCGTCTCGTGGCTGCCGTAGTTGAAGACGGGGATGATGCCCTCGTGGTTGAGGTCGGCGAACGCCTGCCGCTCCTCCGCCAACGCGGTGGTGGAGAAGGCGAGTTGGCCGGGCCGCAGCGTCTTGACGGCGACCTCCCGGTCGTCGACCTTCTCGTCGAGCGCGAGATACACGTCGCCCATCCCGCCGAGCCCGAGCCGCCGCACCACCCGGTACTGCCCGGCGAGCAACTCGCCTGCCTCAAGCCCCGGTCGGTCTTCGTACCCGCCCGAGTCGACCGGGTCGCGCGGCCGTATCTCCGGCAGCGCCGACACGTCGGGCCCTTCCTCGGGCAGGACGACATCGGCGTCACGCGGCGCGTCCGACGGCGGCATGACGATCAGTGGCCCCGAGGAGTCCCCCTCCATGACGTCTCAGGATAGATCCGGTCGGCCGGTGCCGGGCCTCTTCGGAGTGTGCTGATTCCTCGACAACTCGGTTACAGACAGCAGTAGTTGGTCAAGAGAGTGCCAAAGTGAAAGGTGAGGACGGACGCACCGACAGCGGGATGCGGCTGAACCAGCTGCCGGCCGAGGCGGGCGGCGGCGGTGCGGGTGGTGGTGACCTGATCGCCGACGCCGCCTCCATCGACGGCAGCTCGCATCTGCTGCTGGAGATCGCGGGCGTGTTGTACGAGGGCCGGATGGACGGGGAGAACGCCACGCAGGCGCGGGCTCCGCGCGCCCACCCGGACGTGTCGGCGCACGTCACCACCTTCGCGCGGTTCGCGCAGGACCAGTACAACGAGTTCGCGTAATGGCCTACCGCGAGGACGTCGAGTTCCTGGAGAGCTCCGACCCGGGGCTTCGACAAGAAGGTCGACCAGGCCAAGGAGGCCCTTGGGTGAGCCCGGTGAACACTCCGCTGGTGAACCGCCCGGCGG
The DNA here is from genome assembly GCF_024448165.1 of Streptomyces longispororuber. Classification (GTDB taxonomy): domain Bacteria; phylum Actinomycetota; class Actinomycetes; order Streptomycetales; family Streptomycetaceae; genus Streptomyces; species Streptomyces longispororuber_A. The sequence goes on along the minus strand of NZ_JAMOLN010000199.1, from coordinate 17,215 downwards.
CGAGCCGCGTCGGGACCTGGGTCTGTGCGGTGCTGCTGGCCGTGGGGAACGCGGTGGGCGGATTCGTCACCGTCACGGCGTACGTGGCCGGACCCGCCGGGCCCTGGGACGGCGAGGGCGTGACGCACGTGCGGGTCGCGGCGGGGCTCGGCGTGGGTGTCGCGGTCCTGGTGCTGCTCCTCACGCTGCTCTTCGTCAAGGCGGAGTGGCTGCGCTCCCGCTGGTGGTACGCGATCCCGGTGCTGCTCGGCGGCGCGGCGCTGGTGCGGCTGACGGTGTTCCCGCCGTCGGCCTGAGGCGCGCCGCGCCGCGCGGTCACCACTCCGCGAACGAGCCGTCCGTGTGCCGCCACACCGGGTTGTGCCAGCGGTGGCCGGTGGCGGCCGCCCTGATCACGGCCTTCTCGTCGACCTCGATGCCGAGGCCGGGCGCGGTGAGGCGGGCCATGTGCCCGTCCGCGGTGTCGAAGTCGAAGACGGACGTGTCGACGAGGTAGTCGCCCAGGTCGGAGCCCACGTTGTAGTGGATGCCGAGGCTGGTCTCCTGGATGAACGCGTTCGGGCTGGCGAAGTCCACCTGGAGGCAGGCGGCGAGCGCGATCGGGCCGAGCGGGCAGTGCGGGGCGAGGCCCACGCCGTGCACCTCGGCCTGCGCCGCGATCCGCCGCACCTCGGAGATGCCGCCCGCGTGCGACAGGTCGGGCTGGGCGAGCGCGATGCCGGAGCGCAGTACCGGGTCGAAGTCCCAGCGCGAGTAGAGGCGCTCGCCGGTGGCCACCGGGATGCTCGTCGACGCGGTGAACTCGCCGTACTGCGAGGTCAGTTCGGGCAGCAGCGGCTCCTCGATGAACATCGGGCGGAGCGGTTCGAGGGCGCGGGCGAGCTGCTTGGCGAGGGCCGGGGACGTACGGCCGTGGAAGTCGATCGCGACGTCGCCGTCCGGGCCCATGACCTCCCGTACGGAGGCGACCCGTTCGACGACCGCGTCGATCTCGCGCGCGGTCTCCAGGTGCTTGAGGCGCCCGCCGACGTTCATCTTGACGGCCCGGTAGCCCTGTTCGAGGCGCTCCCGGGCGTGCTCGGCGGCCTCGCTCGGGTCGTCGCCGCCGATCCACGAGTACATCCGCATCCGGTCCCGGACGGCGCCGCCCAGCAGGTCGTGCACCGGGACGCCGTGCACCTTGCCCTTGATGTCCCACAGGGCCTGGTCGATGCCGGACACGGCGGAGGACAGGACGGGCCCGCCGCGGTAGAAGCCGCCCTTGGTCATGACCTGCCAGTGGTCCTCGATGCGCAGGGGGTCCTTGCCGACGAGGTAGTCGGAGAGCTCGTCGACGGCGGCGGCGACGGTGTGGGCGCGGCCCTCGACGACGGGTTCGCCCCAGCCGGTGATCCCTTCGGACGTCTCGATCTTCAGGAAGAGCCAGCGGGGGGCTACGAGGTAGGTGGTGAGGGCGGTGATCTTCATGGCGGCTCCGTCTGTCCCGTTGTCGTCTGCGGGTCGTGTGTGGCTGGGCGCGCAGTTCCCCGCGCCCCTGAAGGGCAGGTCTCCCGTGGTCAGCGGCGCTTCAACAGCTCGGCCAGGCGGGGGAGCTGCGCCGGGTCCTCCAGGGCGGAACCCACGGCGACGACCTTGGCCCCGGCCGCCAGATAAGCGGCAGCGTTCCCCGCGTCGATGCCGCCCGTCGCGACGAACGGCACCTCCGGGAACGGCCCCCGCATCGCCCGGAACCAGTCGACCCCGAGCACGCTCGCCGGGAACGCCTTCAGCCAGGTCAGGCCCAGCGCCCGGGCCGCCTGGACGTCGGTGGGCGTGGCCACTCCCGGCAGGTGCGGCAGCCCGGCGGCGACGCTGGCCCGCGCCACCTCGGCGTCGAACCCGGGCGCCACCGTGAAGGCGGCCCCGGCCGACACGGCCCATGCGAGGCGTCCGGCCGTGGTGACCGTGCCCGCGCCCACCGGCCTGCCCCGCCCGGCGCCCGCGGCGACGACCGCGGCGAGTGCCTCGGCGGCCGCCTCGTCCTGCACCGGGACCTCGACGCACTCGATGCCGAGGTCCCAGGCGCGTACGGCGAGTTCGACGGACGTGTCGGCGGGCATGCCGCGCAGGATCGCCATCACCGGCGCACCCGCGAACAGCTCGTCGAACGTGGGGGTGGTCAGGGTCGCCATCCCAGCTCCTTGGAGATCGTGTCGGCGGTGGTCATCAGGTCGGGCAGGACGTCGCTCTCCAGGTCACCGAGGCCGGCCTTCGCCTTGAGCGCGGTCACGGACACGGCGGCGATCACCTCGCCGGTGCTGTCCCGTACGGGCACGGCGACACAGTTCACGTAGTCCTCGTACTCGCCGTCGTCGACGGCCCAGCCGCGCGCCCGGGTCTCGTCGAGGGCCGCGCGGTAGGCGGCCGCGTCGGTGATCGTCGTGGCGGTGTGCGGGGCGAAGTCGCAGGTGCCGTCGAGGAGTTCGGCGGTCCGCTCGCGCGGCTGGTGCGCGAGGATCGCCTTGGCGACCCCGGCGGTGTGCAGCGTCACCGGGCGGCCGATCTGCGAGTAGAGCCGCACCCCGTCGACCGGGTCGACCTTGTCGACGTACACGATCCGGTCGCCTTCGAGGGCGGCGAGGTGCACGGTGTGCCCGCAGCGCTCGCCGAGCCCGCGCAGGTGCTCGCCCGCGACGTCCTTGAGGCCGAACTGCTCCAGGGCGAGCTGGGCGAGTCCGGCGAGCCGGTGCCCGACCGCGTACCGGCCGTCGGGCAGCCGGCGCGCCAGGCCGCCCTCGGTCAGCGACTCCAGGAGGCGCAGGGCGGTCGACCGGTGCACGCCCAGGTGCTCGCCGACCTCGGTCTGGGTGCGGGGCCTGCGGGCGACGAACTCCAGGATGTCGATGGCCCGCCGTACGGTCTGTGACACGACGTCAGTTCCTCTCTTCGGCGACAGCGGGAACGTAGTCCTCGATGCTGCGCAGGGTCCGTCCGGCCAGCCGGTGGCCGAGGGCGAGGCGCTCGCGCGGCGCCGAGCCGTCCAGCAGCCCGCTGAGGTATCCGGCGGCGAACGCGTCCCCGGCGCCCACCACCTCGACGACCTCGACGGCCGGCGCGGCCACGAACTCGGCTGCGCCGCCCGTGAATTCGGTGGCGCCGACGGAGCCGTCCTTCACGACGAGCGTGCCGCGCGGCGCGATCAGGGCGTGGATCTCCTCGGCGGTCGGGGTGCCCCACAGGGCCTCGCCCTCGTCCCGGCCGACGAGCACGACGTCCGCCCGGCGCGCCAGGGCGAGCAGCGCCTGTGCGGCCGCCTCCCGTGAACTCCACAGCGCAGGACGGTGGTTGACGTCGAACGACACGAGCGTGCCGGTGGCCCGGGCGCGGTCGACGAGGGTGTGGACGAGGTCGGCGCAGCCGGCCGAGAGGGCGGGCGTGATCCCGGTGAGGTGCAGCAGCCGGGCGCCGGTCAGGTCGACGCGGTCGGCGTCGGCGGGCGTCATCCGGGAGGCCGCCGAGCCCGCCCGGTAGTAGTGCACGCGCGTGCCGTCGGGGCCCGGGTCCTTGAAGTAGACGCCGGTCGGCGCGTCGGGATCGGCCCGGACGCCGCGCACGTCCACGCCCCGCGCCGCGACCGCCGCGACGATCCGCCGCCCGAACGGGTCGTCGCCGACCCGGCTGACCCAGGCGGCGCGGTGGCCGAGGTCGGCGAGGTACTGGGCGACGGTCGACTCGGCGCCCGCGACGGCGAGCCGCAGCTCGCGGCTGCGCTCCAGGCCCTCCCCGTCGGCCGGCGTGACCTGCGCCATCGTCTCGCCGAGGCAGACAGCCGTACCGGTCATCACCGCTCCACCGCTCCTTCATAGACATCCCATTGACATCCCGCTGGGGCCGTGAAGAACATTAGCAGCTCTTGCGCAACACGCGTGCATATGTTGCAACAACAGGGCTCCAGGTTGTCCCACCCAGCGTGAAAAGGAGTGAGATGAGCCCGACGACGAGCGCATCCGCCCACAAGGAGTCGGCCCCACCGAAGGCGATGAGCGCCCGCACCCGGCAGCGCCGCACGGCCGCCGCGAGCGTCGTCGGCTCGATCCTGGAGTGGTACGACTTCTTCCTCTTCGGCGCCTCGGCGGCGATCGTCTTCAACAAGGTCTTCTTCCCGGACGTCTCGCCCTTCGCGGCGACGCTCGCCTCCTTCGCGACGTTCGGCCTCGGCTTCGCCGTGCGGCCCGTCGGCGGCCTGGTCCTCGCCCACCTCGGCGACCGGATCGGCCGCCGCCCCGTCCTGATCCTCACCGTGATCCTGATGGGCGTCGGCACCCTCGCCATCGGCTTCCTGCCCACGTACCACCAGATCGGGATCTGGGCACCGGTGCTGCTGGTGGTCTGCCGGATGCTGCAGGGCTTCGGCGTCGGCGCCGAACTCGGCGGCGCGTACGTCATGTCGACGGAGGCCGCGCAGGCGGAGAAGCGCGGGTTCTACGGATCGCTGCCCGGCGCGGGCGAGTTCATCGGCGTCGTCATCGCCTCCGGCGCCGTCGCCGCCGTGTCCACCCTGCCCGAGGACGACTTCCTGAGCTGGGGCTGGCGCATCCCGTTCCTGGCCAGCGCCGTCGTCGTGATCATCGCGCTGCTGATCCGCAACGCGGCCCCCGAGACCGAGCAGTTCGAGGCCACCCGCGACAGCGGCAAGCGCGAGAAGCTCCCGGTCCTCGCCGCGATCAAGGAACGGCCCAAGGCCATCGCGCTCCTCATCGGCTCCGGCTGCGCCACGGCCATCGCCTCGTACGCGATCCAGGGCTACCTGCCCAGCTATCTCACCAACCAGCTCGGCCTGTCGTCCGGCACCTCGGTCCTCGGCATCACCATCGCCTCGACCGTCTCGATCCTCACGATCCCGCTGGCCGGCGCGCTCTCCGACCGGATCGGCCGCAAGCCGGTGATGATCGGCGGCGCGGTGGCGATCACTCTCTTCGCGTACCCCTTCTTCTGGATGGTGGACACCCGGGAGCCGTGGCTCATCTACCTCGCGATCACCATCGCGTTCGCGCTGATGCTGAACTCGATCTTCGCGGTCGCGGGCACCTTCTACGCGGAGTCGCTGCCCACCGAGGTCCGCTACAGCGGGCTCGTCTTCGTCCGGGAGATCAACGGCGTCATCTTCGCGGGCACCTCGCCGTTCGTGGCGACGCTCCTGGTCGACGCCGGCGGCGACCGGCCCTGGTACCTGGCCGCGTACATGGCGGCGGCGGGCCTGGCCAGCGCCCTGTGCACCTGGCGGCTCCCGGAGACGGCGCCCGCCCGCACCAAGGGCTGACCCCGAATACCGGATGCGGGGACACGGCGGGCCCGGCGATGATGCGCGACATGCCCATCGAGCTGAAGCACACCATCGCGCCGGGCACGCTGGCGCGGTCCCCGCAGCCCTCCCTCCGCTCCGCGGACGGTCAACTCACCCTGCGCGCACCGGAGTCCACGGACGCGCCCGCGGTCTTCGAGGCGTTCCAGGACCCGGCCCTGAGCTACTGGCACGCCCGGACCATGGACTCCCTGGACGAGGCGCGCGCATGGGTGGCGACCACGCACGAGGGCTGGCGGGAGGAGGGGACCGCCCAGTGGCTGGTGACCCGGACCGCCGACGGCGCCCCGCTCGGCAGGATGGCGCTCAAGGACATGAACCTCTGGGAAGGCCTCGCGGAGGTCGCCTACTGGATGCTGCCCGCCGCCCGAGGCCAGGGCGTCGCGCCCCGGGCCCTGGACACGCTGACGGACTGGGCGTTCGCCACCGGCTTCCACCGCCTCGACCTGCTGCACTCGACGCGGAACGAGCCCTCGTGCCGCGTCGCCGCCAAGGCCGGATACCCGCTGGAGGGCACCCGGCGCAGCTCGGCGCTGCACACGGACGGCTGGCACGACATGCACGTCCACGTCCGTATCCAGGAGAGCTATGAGAAGCACTCTTGACAGCGTGCGTACTGTTTCGCGACCTTTGAGCCCCATGGGGGAATAGGGGGGCCCATGTACGGCACGCGCACAGACCAGTTCGCTGCTCCACCCACAGGTACGCGCACGGCTCCACACACGGCTTCACGCCAGGCTCCATCCACTGGTCAGTTCGCCCCTGCGGAAGGGCGGTCGATCGCGCGGTGAACATCACGGTGCACAGACCCGAGGAACTGACCGCGTCGCTGCGCGCGGCCTGGCACGAGACGATGGAGAACTCGCCCGACTACCAGAACCCTTTCCTGGCGCCGGAGTTCACCCTCGGGGTCGCCCGGCACCGGGGCCGGGCACAGGTCGCGGTGTTGCGCGAGGGCGGCGAACCGGTGGGCTTCTTCCCGTTCGAGCGCGGCCCGTTCGGCGTCGGCCGGGCCATCGGGATCGGCCTCTCCGACTGCCAGGCGCTGGTGCACAGACCCGGCGTCAGCTGGGACACCCAGGAACTGCTGAGAGCCTGCGACCTCGCGGTCTTCGAGTTCGACCACCTCATCGAGGAACAGAAACCGTTCAGCCGCTACATCACCGGGACGTTCGCGTCACCGGTGCAGGACCTCAAGGACGGCGGCCACGACTCCTACCCGGAGTGGCTGAAGGCGACGTACCCCGGCCAGGCCAGGACGACGCTGAAGAAGGAGCGCCGGCTGACCCGGAACGTGGGGGAGATGCGCTTCGTCTACGACGAGCGCGACCCGAAGATCCTCCGCCAGCTGATGCGCTGGAAGTCGGCCCAGTACCGCCGCACCGGCCGCATGGACCGGTTCGCCCGCCCCTGGATCGTGAACCTGGTGGACCAGCTCGCCACGGTCCGCGAACCCCACTTCACCGGAGTCCTCTCCGTCGTCTACGCGGGCGACCGCCCGGTCGCGGCCCACTTCGGCCCCACCTCCCGCACGGTCTTCGCGGGCTGGTTCACCGCGTACGACCCGGAGTTCAGCTACTACTCGCCCGGCCTGATGATGCATCTGCGGATGGCCGAGGCGGCCGGCCGGCACGGGATCCGGGTCATCGACTGGGGGCGCGGCGAGAAGGAGTACAAGGACTGGCTCAAGACCCGCGAACTCCGCGTCGCCGAGGGCTTCGCGACCCGCGCCCACCCCATGGCGGCGGCCCACCGGCTGTGGCGCCGCCCGGTCCGCGGCCTGCGCAACACGGTCCTCGCCCACCCGGCCCTGCGCACCCGGGCCGACCGCATCCTCAAGACGGTCGGCTCGCTGCGGGAACCGTCCTGACGCGGTGGCCCCGGGTGGACGTACTCGGTCCGATCTGAGTACGCGGACTCTGTCCGGGGCCCGACCGCGCCACGACCCTTGACCCATGACCGCACCGCACCCGAAGTCCGCCCGCCCGCGCGCGGAGCTCACCGTCCTGGCCGTCCTCGCCGTGCTGGCCGCTTCGGCCTGGGCCGCCTGGCTCGGCTGGGACCAGCACCGCGACGTCCACCCCGACGGTTCCGAGACCGGCCCGTACGAGACCTGGCAGGTGCTCGGCCTGGTCCTCACCCTCCTCGCCCCGGTCTGCTGGGCCGCGGCCCGCGACCACGTCAGGGCCGCCGTCCTCGGCACCACGGCCGGCCTGACCGCCGCCGCGTTCTACGACTGGTCCGACGACGCGAGCGGCCTCTTCGTGGTCGGCGTGGGCCTCGTCATGGTGGGCGGCCTGGCCGCCACGGGGGTGACGTCGGCGGTGGTGTCGGGGGTGCGACGGCCCGGCCACTCGGGACCGTGAGCGGCCCGGCGCCGAGCCTCTGAGGTTCCTCAAGTCGCTTGGCAGGTACGGAAAACGACCTTCAGGATGCCCCGCATGACAGGATTTGCCGGACTGAACAAGAAGCGCGACGTCGTGCTGCTCCTCCGGGACGCGGACGTGGTCGCGGCGGCCCTGCGCCAGGCCCTGCTCGACGCCTCGCCCGAGGAACGCCCGGGCCTGGAGCTCGCCGCTTCCCTGGTCGAGTCCACCGCCGCCGCCACCGACCCCCAACTGCGCGCCCGCTGGGTCCGCTCCCGCCTGTCGGCCGTCGGCTTCACGGGGGACGTCGCCTCGGTCGCGGCGGTGAAGGCCCTGCGCCAGGCGGAGCCGGGGCTGAGCCTGCTGTCGGCGGTGGAACTCCAGAAGGCGGCGGTGGCCCACCCGGAGTGATCCCCGGCCGAGCGTGATCATGGCAAAGGGCCGGTTCAGAGGATCAATCCTCTGAACCGGCCCTTTCATGCTGTGCCCCCGGCAGGATTCGAACCTGCGACACCCGCTTTAGGAGAGCGGTGCTCTATCCCCTGAGCTACGAAGGCGGGGCCCTGTGGGAAAATGTGCGGAAACTTGCGGAGATGTCCGGAAGGTCCCACTCGATCTTTCCGTTGGAGCCATGCAGCGCGCTGCCAGTGGAGGCGGCGCACCGGCGCCAGTGTAGCGGGTGAGCTCTGTCGGCGGCTGAGGGCGCTGGAGGGGTGGGGTCGTTTCAGGGGCTGCCGGCTGTTGCCAGGGCGATCGAATTGTTCACTCAGGCGTAGCCGAGGAGTGCGTCCTCGGCTCCGTGCATGGCGACCCGTCGGTCGCGGTGCGAGTAGTCGGGCGAGGAGTTCGACGACTCGCGGTCCTCCCGGAAGCCGAGGGGCCGGTCACTGCAGTGCGTACCCGGGGGATCTGCCGGATGTGCTCAGTGAGATTGAACTTGGGGTGCTTGGATCGACTTCTCCAGGTCCCGCAGGAGCGCGTCGACCCGGCGTTTGGAAGTCGAGAGCGTTTCGCCAGCGACCCGCATGGCTTTCGTCCGATCGCGCTGAGGCTGCTAGTGATGTTCCCTCACCTGTAACAGAAGCAACTTACGCAAGGTAGTTGGGCCCCGCACCCTCCGCAGGGTTCTGACGAGCCCGCTGAAGCGCAGTGGCGGGTAACAATCCCCGCCCCAGCCGACGAGAGGGCGCAGCATCAGCTGCTGGACGTCACGCTTCCTTGGAGCTTTGCAGTTCGGAGCGGCGTTTCCGGGTCTGGCCCTGCCTGGTGTCCAGGATCGGTCTCGTGCCGGTCGTTGCGGAAGGCGCGGACGGCGGCACCGCTGATTGGCGCCTTTCCGCCGTCCTGGACTGCCCTGGCCGCCTCCATCCGACGGGATGCGCAGCTCGCTGGCTCGGGCGTAGCCCGGGAGCCGGTTTCTGACCCGTCGTTGCGATCGATAACGCGCCGGTGTGAAGATGCTGGGCATGTCGGGAAGCGGGGGCAGCAGTGGGACGCCTGATGGCGAGCACCGTTCCGTGTTCGCGGAGTACGCGGATATGGCCGGACACACGGGGCCGGAACCGTCCGCGGGCGGTGAGGGCACGGATGTTCCGATACCTGCTGGCCCGCCCGGCGAGTCTGCTGCCGTAACTGCGCACCCGTCCTCAGATGAGGCCAGGGACGTGCCGGGGCTCGGCGAACCCGAGGTGCTGGCACGTCAGCGGGAGTTCGCCGAGCTGCTGGGCGAGTTCCGGCGGACGCCGGTGCTGGTCCCGCTCGGTGGAGACCCTGCCGAGAGGGGCGAGCTGGGTATGCTCACGGCCGACTTCAACGGCATCCGCTTCATCCTCGCCTTCTCCGACGAGCAGGCACTGGCCCGATACGCGCAGGCCCGTGGTGAGTACGCGCGCGAGTGGACGTACCGCACGGTGCTCGGCGCCAAGCTCCTTGATGTGGCGGTGCCGGCGGCCGGGGTCCCGTGCGGGGTTGCGCTGGACTGCGCCGACGCACCGGACGGCGGGATGGTGTTCCCGCCGGTGAAGGGGATCGTGCCGGAGGAAGCCGCGGTCGACGCGGGGATCGACATGCGTGAAGGGGATGGGGCGTGACCCACGGGGGCGGAGCAGGCGGGAAAGACCTCAAGGCCGAGGGCCTGGACCTGATCACCCGGGGGCTGACCGAGGCCCTTGCGGAGCTCAAGGAACTGGGCATGGCCGGTGAGGCGGGGGCCGGGCGCGGCTTCTCCGATGTGTCACTGTCCGGGCTCGAGTTGGGCGTGGAGAATGTCACCGAGACGTTCAAGTCCTTCTGCGAGCGCTGGGAATGGGGCGTGCGCTCCCTGATCAACGAGGGCAACGAGTTCGCCAAGGGCGTCGGTCTGTCCGCGGGCACGTACTACGAGACGGACACGTACGTGGAGGGCGTCCTGAAGGTCGGTGCGAACTCGCTGATCGGCAATCCGTATGCCACTGAGGACGAGGTCACCAGGAAGGGCTGGGGTGATATCGCCACGTCCGGCGTGCTGGGCGGTCCGGACTACAGCAAGGAGTCCTGGGACAAGGCGAACGCCAATGTGGAGCAGGGCTGGAAGGACGCGGGCCGCGACATCGTGACCTCGCGCACCGGCGCCTTCGGCCTGAATCCCGAGAATCTGCACGGCGCCGCCGGGATGTCGGACGCCGAGTACAGTCAGTGGCTGGACAAAACCTTCGGCCCCTCCGCAGAGGCCCGCGCTCAGGCGGCCCAGCAGCAGGGCGGGGGTGAAGGCTGATGGGCGTTCTCGGCGACATCAAGGACGGCATCAACGGCGGCCTGAAGGCCGGCGGCCATCTGCTCGACGAGGGCAAGAAGAAGCTCGGTGAGGGCGTCGACTACGTCAGCGACAAGGCGGGCGACTACCTGGACAAGGCCGGTCTCGACAAGGCCGGCGACCTCGTCCACAACGTGGGCGATCACCTCGCTGCGGGCCTCGGCGCCACGCCCACCGAGCAGGGACTGGGTCACACCGACGACCCCACCCAGCTCATCCACGGCAACCCCGGCCACATCCGCGAGTCCGCCAAGCACCTCAAGGACTTTTACACCGCCTTCGATCATGTCGGGCAGGGCATGAAGAAGGTGCACTCCTCGGGCTGGACCGGTGAGGCCGCCGACGTCTTCCACCGCAAGTTCGAGACGCACCCCATCAAGTGGCTACAGGCCGCCGACGCCTGCCAGGACGCTGCCAGGGCCCTCGACGCTTACGCGGATGCGATCAAGTGGGCGCAGGACAAGGCGCAGGACGCCATCGACAAGTACAAGAAGGCCCAGCACGCCAGCAAGACGGCCATCGACGCGTACAACAAGAAGATCGACACCTACAACGCCAAGGTCAACGCGAACGAGGATCCGGGGCCCGAGCCGGATCCGTTCCACGACCCGGGCCATGCCGGTCGCAAGGACGCCGAGAACATCCTGGCCGACGCCCGCCGCTCCCGGAATGAGGCCGCCGACACGGCGAACGCCGCGATCAAGGCGGCCCTCGCGCACGCTCCTGCCGAGCCTCCGCCCCTGTCCCAGATCAAGGGCAACCTCGGTGACGTCGTCACTGCCGCCGACATCGAACGGACCCATCTTCTCGGCGGTGTCGTCAAGGGCACGGCTGGTTTGCTCAACTTCGCCCGCGGCCTCAACCCAAGCGACCCCTACAACCTCACGCACCCGGCCGAGTACTACCAGAACGTCAACACGACGCTGGCAGGTCTCGTTTCGACGGCCACTCATCCGGAACGCATCATCACCGCCGCAGTGGACGGCTTCAAGAAGGACCCGTCCGAGTTCGTCGGCCGGCTCCTCCCCGAGCTCGTCGGCACCAAGGGTGCCGGACTGGCGCGCGGCGGTATGCGTATGGCGATGGAAGAGGGCACCGAGGTTGCCGCGACCACGGCGGCCCGCAGAGGTCTGAACGTCGGGGAGGAGGTCGGCAGCTCCCCAAAGTTGCCGGACTCGTGGAAGATCGAGCCCCCGGCCCCGCCGAAGGACTGGAGCGACCTCGCCCAGAGCACCGATCACGTACAAGCAAAGGCGATTCACCACGACTCGGTGAATCCCCAGAAGGCACAGGAATTCCTCGATTCAGAGTATCCGTGGCTCAAGGATATGAACAACACCGGACAGTCCGGATACACCCAGAACTGCAGTCACAACACCGTCACCGTCGACCGGAGGCTGGACGGCGTCGAGGTCAGTGCCTCGCCCAGGCAGGCCGCTGACCACATTCCACCGGAGCAGCTCGGTCTGACGAACAGGGCCAAGGGCCATTACGACCCGGTCAATAGTTACGATGACCTCATTCACGATCTACAGTCCCGCGGCGAGGGCTCACGTAGCGTGGTGTACATCAGTCGTCCGGAGGGAGGGGGCGCCCACGTGTTCAACGCCGTGAACACCCGGCACGGCGTCGTCTTCCTGGACGGCCAGAGCGGGACCCTCGGCAGGCTGGAACAGGACGTTTCCAGCATCATGCACATTCCCTACCGCGACGGTTTGCACGTTCCCTACTCTAATGCGAGTCCGAAATGGTGACTAAAGACGAGGCCGTTACGGCTGCAGAGAATTTTCTGAAGAACGTCGCCTATCCGGACCGGGCCAGTTCGGTGGTGATGCTGTCGGATGCGGCAAAAAACTTCCCGTACGCCTGGACCGTGCAATTCGATTTCCAGGAGCACATCGATACGGGTGAATTCGCCCAGGCCCCCTTCAACTCACTGATCGTCGTACCGCACGACGGCTCACCGGCACACTTCGCACCGACGTACCCGCCGCCGGCGGAGTATCTGGCCCTCCAGGCCGCAGGCAACTGGCCCCCGAAGTAAGGCGCATCCGTAGATGTCCACTCCCGACCAGACCGCGGCAGCCTGGCTCCTCCAGCTCTATCGCGGACTGGTGGAGCTTGCCGCACCGCACCCTGTGCACGAGAGCCCCGCCGCCTGGCTGTTCCCCTGTCGCATCGTGCCGCAACCCGGCTACCCGCACACGCCGATGCTCGCGGCCTCGGTGGTCGTCCCCAAGGACGGCAGCGTGCCCTTCCATCCGTCACCGAGCGCACCGTTCGCGGACCTCGCGCCCGCGGCGTCGCACGAAGAGGCGCTCGCCCGTGTCCAGAACCAGCCGCGCAGGATCAACGCCCGCGGCTGCCTCGTCACCCTGCACACGATGATCGACCGTGCTCCGTCGACTCCCCTGCCTTGGCAGCCGTCGGACGAGGCACCCGGTTGGTGGGCCCGGCTGCACCAGCGCTACTTCTCCGACTTCGAACCGGTCTCGGTGAGGACCTGGGACGACGTGGTCAAAGCCATGGCCGAGACCGGAGCCGACACTCGCGGCGTGGTGTGGGTACGCCGAGAGGCCGGTGGCCACGAGGTCACGGGCAACCTGCTCTACGCACACAACAACAAGGGACACGTCGTCTTCCTCGACCCCCTCACCTCCTCCCTGGCCCAGCTCGACACGGCCAACGTGCGCGAGCTGGTTCTCGTACGCGCCCTGCCGCAGTGCGCGCGTGCGCCCTGGGAAGGAGAGGCGAGCAACTTCGAGGCGGCACGCGTCAAGGCGCAGCAGTGGCTGAACAGCGCGTACGGCGGCGAGGTGGAGCTGGTCGAGCCCGGGCCCGGAGACGAGACGACCCGCGGCTGGGTGTTCTCCTGCGACTCCCGACGCCATCTGCGTGAGGGCCGCTGGCAGGACACGCTGCTCGACGCGACGGTCGTCGTCCCGAAGGACGAGTCCGCCCCCTTCCACGTGCCGAACTCCGCGCCGTGGGCGTGGCTTGCGCAATGGGACCAGGGCGGTACGCCGGGCACCGGCACGTTCCCCGCACCGCCGCAGCCCGGCCGGGCGTACTGGTTCGAGCCGACGCTCGCCGAGCTCGGACCGGTCCTGTCGGCATCGGACCACCAGGTGTGGCAGGCCGCCGTGGACGAGGTCACGGCGTTCCCCGCGGGCTCACGCGCGCTGATCTGGGTGCGCCGCACGGACGGACGGGGGCGGGAAGCGGCCGGCTGGCTCGTGACCGCGCTGACCACGGAGACGGGGGTCCTCCTCTTCGACGGCTCGTCCGACGAACCGATCTCCATGGACGAGACAGGCGTCCGTGCCCTGCACGTGATCCGGTACCGCTGACCATGAGGAGCGGGTAGGCGCGACGTTCGAGATCTGGATGCAACGAAGGCGAGACGGTGCAGCACGGACAGCCTGGCGGATGGGGCTCCAGGGGTGGGACGTCACGCCAATGGGGGGTTTGGCAGGACGTGGGGTTCGGGGGCTGTTAAGCCGGGAGGACGTAGGAAAACGAGGGGGGCACGCACGTCGGGCGTCGGCTTGTCGCGTCCGGCCTCATTGAGTGGAGGTCCACTCATGGTCCAGAACCTCACCCCCACCACTCTCGCCGTGGACTTCACCCAGGGCCTCAACGACGCATGGTCGAAGGTCGCCCAGTTCGTGCCGAAGCTCATCGGCTTCCTGGTCGTCCTGGCCATCGGCTGGTTCGTATCCAAGCTGATCGCCCGGGTCCTCGACCGGGTGCTGCGCAAGGTCGGCTCGGAGAAGCTCGCCGAGCGGTCCGGGGCCGCCAAGATGCTGGAAGGGTCCAAGTACGACCTGACCGCGATCGTCTGCAAGATCGTGTACTACGCGCTGCTGCTCATCACGTTGCAGCTCGGGTTCGGTGTCTTCGGCAGCAACCCGGTCTCCGACATGATCGACGGCATCGTCGCCTGGATCCCGCGCGGCATCGTCGCCGTCGTGCTCGTCGTGGTGGCGATGGCCATCGCCAACGTGGTGCGCGACATCGTCACCAGCGCCCTGTCGTCCGTCTCGTACGGGAAGACCGTCGGGACCGCCGTGTGGGCCTGCATCGTCGCCCTCGGTGTGATCGCCGCGCTCGGGCAGGCGGGCATCGCGACCTCCGTCACCCAGCCGCTGCTGTACGCGGCGCTGCTGGCCGGCGCCGGAATCCTGGTCGTCGGTGTCGGCGGCGGGCTCATCGGGCCGATGCGGCAGCGCTGGGAGCGGTGGCTGAGCAAGGCCGAGGAGGAGACCGTCAAGGCGCGGGGGAGCGTCGGTGCCTATCAGGCGGGTCGCGAGGACGCCCTCGCCAACCAGCCCGTGCAGGAGCGGGAGGTCACCGACAACCAGTAGTGACCTACTGGCCTACGCCAGGTCGTGCCGTCTCGCCAGCCAGCTGATGGCGGTGAGGCGGCACACCGCGTAGTCGTGGCCCACCGGCTCGCGCCAGCCCGTCTCGGCGAGCGCGTCGAGGAAGCCCAGGGTGTAGTCCGTCAGGACGGCCGCGTCCGGGGGCGTGGGCTCCAGCGGCGCCGTGTCCGTGGCCAGCCGCGTGCGGAGCTCCGCCACGTGCTGGTCGACGGCAGCCGTGAACGCGGGCTCGAAGGCGAACTCGGCGAAGCGCTGCCCGTACGCCTCGCTGACCTGGGCAAGTGGGGACATTTCTTCAACGTACGGGCGTCGGGCGGCGGAATGGAGAGGCTGGGGGCGTGCCGTTCGTCACGGTTCGTCAGGGCACGGGCCGATCCCTGGTGGGGTCGTGTGGCTATGCCCTCAGGAACGCCAGGACCGCCAGGACGCGGCGGTGGGTGTCGTCGGCCTGGGGCAGGTCGAGCTTGGTGAGGATGTTGCCGATGTGCTTGCCGACGGCCGCGTCGGAGACGACGAGGTCGCGGGCGATCGCCGCGTTCGACTTGCCCTGCGCCATCTCGGCCAGCACCTCCCGCTCCCGCGGGGTGAGCACGGCGAGCGGATCCTTGCGGCGGCGCAGCAGCTGGCGGACCACCTCGGGGTCGACGACCGTGCCGCCGCCCGCGACCTCGGACAGCGCGGCGAGGAACTCCTCGACCTGGCCGACCCGGTCCTTGAGGAGATAGCCGACGCCGGTGCCGTCGCCGGAGTCCAGCAGATCCGCGGCGTAGGCCCGCTGGACGTACTGGCTGAGGACCAGGATCGGCAGATCGGCCCTGCGGGCGCGGAGTTGGAGGGCCGTGCGGAGCCCTTCGTCCTGGTGCGTGGGCGGCATCCGGACGTCCGTCACCACCAGGTCAGGGGCGTGGTCCTCGTACGCCTTCAGCAGCGACGGGGCGTCGCCCACCGCCGCGACCACCTCGTGCCCGCCGCGCGCGATCAGGCCGATCAGACCCTCGCGGAGCAGCACGCTGTCCTCGGCCAGGACTATGCGGAGGGGTCCGGTGCGGACGGCGGAAGAGGGCACGGCAGCTCCACGCGTAGTTCGGTCGGACCGCCGGGCGGGCTGGTCAGCGTCAGTCTGCCATCGAGGACCGACACCCGGTCCGCGAGTCCGGTCAGGCCGGTGCCGCCGCCGGGGTCGGCGCCGCCGCGGCCGTCGTCCCGGACGAGGAGGGTGAGGCGGCCCGCCTCGTGCGTGCCGGTGACCGTGGCCCGGGTCGCGCCGCTGTGCCGGGCGATGTTGGTGAGGGCCTCGGACGCGACGAAGTACGCCGCCGACTCGACGGCGCGCGGCGGGCGGTGGCCCTCCGGCAGGTCCAGGTGGACGTCGACCGGGACGGGCGAGCGGTCGGCGGCGTCCGTGAGGGCGGCTTCGAGGCCGTAGTCGGTGAGGACCTGGGGGTGGATGCCGTGGATGAGTTCGCGCAGTTCGGACAGGGTCCGGGTGGCCTCGTCGTGGGCCTTCGCCAGCTGGTCGGCGAGCGGTCCCGGCGGGGCGTCGAGGCGGGCCAGGCCCAGCGTCATGGTGAGCGCGACGAGGCGCTGCTGGGCGCCGTCGTGCAGATCGCGCTCGATGCGGCGGCGCTCGGCCTCGAAGGCGTCCACGAGGCGGGCCCGCGAACGGGTCAACTCGGTGACGCGCGCGTCCAGTTCGGCGGCCGGCGCGGTCAGCAGGAGACGGGCGAGCGCGGCGCGGGCGCCCGCCGCGAGCCCGAGGACGTACGTGCCGATGACGAGCAGCACCGCGCCGAGCAGCGCCGACGCCCACGCGCCCGGCCACGACGTCACCGTCCACAGCTTCGCGACCCGCGCCTCGTCGCCGTCCCCGACGGTCGCCATCAGCAGCGGCGTGGCGAGCACGGCCAGAGGCAGCAGCAGTCCGACGGACAGGGCCAGTGCGTCCAGCGGCCACAGGACCGTCGCGAACAGCACGGCGTGGCCGAGCTCCCGCCACGTCGCGCGCTCCCGCACCCGGGTGCGCAGCCAGCCCCACGGGCCGTGCGCGTCGGGCGTGCGGTGCGGGTTGCGGACCGGTTCCCGTTCCCGTTCCGGGTCGAGAACTGGTTGCATCAGGCGCAGTCTGCGTCGCTCCAGGGCCGCGACCGGAAGCCCGGCGAGCGCCACCGCGGCGAGCAGCGGCAGGCCGACGAGCACCAGGGTGAGCGCGGCGCCGGCCGCCGCCGTCACGACCAGCGCGACCAGCGCGACCAGGCCGGCCACCGCACCCGTGAGCAGGTACGCGGCCGAGCGCCACGGCCAGCAGGAACGGGCGTGGTCGCGGCGGGCCATG
>NZ_JAMOLN010000198.1 GCF_024448165.1 Streptomyces longispororuber | reverse complement strand
CACCGAGCACCACCATCAGGACCGGTTCGGACAGCCGGGACGCGGTCCACGCCCCCACCGGCACCGTGCACACCGCAGCCGCGACGAACGGCACCATGGCCCGCGGCCGCACCCCGCGCCACCCGCTCACCAGCCCCGCACAACTGACAAGACCCGCCGAACAGTTGGCGAGCAGCACCCCGTCGACCGGCCCGAGCAGCAGCATCAGGGCGGGCGCGGCGACCAGCGCGAACCCCATCCCGGTCAGCCACTGCACGCACCCCGCCACCGCCACGATCCCCGCCAGCACCACGTCACCCATCGGCGGAGCGTACGGCGCCGCTCCGGGGAACGGGACCCCCGCGACCGCACCCGGGCGGGACGGCGGTGCTGAGGGACGCGTCCGGCCGGCCGCGAGGCTGTAGGGGCCGGACGGGCGCGCGGCCATCGATGCTCCCGCCTCAACGACGGTCCGTCGTCCGGTTGCGCGGACGACGCCCTGGCGGGGCCCGGTCCGCAGAGCAAGCCCCGCGCCCGGCACTCTGGGCCCGCCCTGGCCCCGGCGCCAGAGGCCGTTCGGCCCCCACCGGGGCCCGGGCGGGCCCATGTGCCCGCCGGCCGGCACTACCCTGGCAGTCAGCAGTCCGGCAGTGACGGCTGCACGGCGGTGGGGCTCGCCGTACCCGAACCGCGGCACCGGCGCCGCCAACAGTCCCTACTTGCGACGGCACGCGCCCTGACATCCGGGCGCAGGCGAGTAGGAGATGCACGTTCATGAGGCCCCCGCACACTGAAGTGGTGCACGAGCCCGTTGATCCCGACGAGGATCCGTACCTGTCCGCGCGCCGCCCGGCCCGACTGCCCCGGTCGTGGCGGGAGCAGGGCCCGGTCGTGGCGGTGGTCGCGGCCGGCGGCGCGATCGGCGCGTCGGCGCGGTACGCGGTGTCACTGGGCTGGCCGGTCGCGCCCGGCGGATTTCCCTGGCCGACGCTGTGGGTGAACGTCGCCGGATGCGCCGTGATGGGCGTCTTCATGGTGCTGATCAGCGACGTGTGGGCGGCACACCGGCTGGTCCGGCCGTTCTTCGGCACCGGGGTGCTCGGCGGCTTCACCACGTTCTCGACGTACGCGGTGGACATTCAGCGACTCATCGACGGCGGCGAGCCCCGCACGGCCCTGGCCTATCTCGCGGCGACGCTCGTCCTGGCCCTCGGGGCGGTGTGGTGCGCGGCGAACGCGACGCGCCGCGTCCTGACCTGGAGGCAGCGATGAACTGGCTGCTGGTGATCGGTGGCGCGGTGGTCGGCGCCCCGCTGCGCTATCTGACCGACCGCGCGGTGCAGCGCCGGTTCGACACCGCCTTCCCGTGGGGCACCTTCACCGTGAACGTCTCAGGGAGCCTGATCCTCGGCCTGCTGACCGGCGCGGTCGCGTTCGGCGCGGCCTCCTCGCAGGTGCAGCTGCTGATCGGGACGGGCCTGTGCGGGGCGCTGACCACGTACTCGACGTTCTCGTACGAGACGCTGCGGCTGGCCGACGACCGGGCCCGCTTCTTCGCCGCGGCCAACGTGCTCGCGAGCGTGGCGGCCGGGCTCGGCGCCGCCTTCGTGGGCGCCGCCCTCGCCGAGGCGCTCTGGTCGTAGCCCGAGGCGGGCTCCGGTCACACGGTCGGGTGGTTGCCGCCGGGCCGCCGCCCGGCGGACCGGGTCGGCGGCACCGCGGAGACGATCATGCTCCGGTGAATCCCAACCGTCGAAGTTCCGCACACCGCTGGGCCGTTCCCGCCGCCGTGGCCGCCCTGAGCCTGCTGCCGTCGCTGTCCGCCGGCACCGCCGTCGCGCACCCCGCCGACTCGGAGCCGGGCGCCGTACCGCGCCCGGTGACCGCCGCCGAGGCCCGTACGCAGGCCTATCTGTCCTCCGTCCGCGCCCGGCCCGACCTGCAGCGCGGCTTCTTCCAACGCCTGCCCAAGGGCGGTGACCTGCACAACCACCTGTCCGGCGCGGTCTCCACCGAGTACCTGATCGACCTGGCCGCAGAGGACGGCCTGTGCGTCGACGGCACGATGACCGCCGTACCGGCCCCGTGCGGACCCGGCGCCCGCCCGGCCGCCGACGCGCGTACCGACCGGGACTTCCACGACGCGCTCGTCCGCGCCTGGTCCATGCAGGACTTCCCGTCCGGCCAGAACGGGCACGACCACTTCTTCGACACCTTCGGCAAGTTCGGCGAGGTCACCTGGCGCCACCGCGGCAAGCTGCTCGCCCAGGTCGCCGACGGCGTCGCCGCGCAGAACCAGTTCTATCTGGAGACCCTGGTCACCCCGGCCTCGGAAGGTGCCAAGAAGCTGGCGGGCGACGTCGGCTGGGACGCCGACCTCGCCGCGCTGCACCGCAAGCTGCTGGCCGGCGGCCGGCTGGACGGGCTGGTCGCCGACGCCCGCAAGGAGGCCGACGACGCCGACACCGAGTTCCGCACCACCGAGCGCTGCGGCACCCCCGCCGCCCGCCCCGGCTGCGGTCTCACCGTGCGCTGGTCCTCGCAGGTCTCGCGCGGCAGTTCGCCGGAGCGGGTCTTCACGCAGATGGCCCTCGGCATGCGACTGGCCGAGGCCGACCAGCGGTTCGTCTCGGTGAACCTGGTCCAGCCGGAGGACTGGGACAGCTCGCTGCGCGACTACAGCCTCCAGATGCGCATGCTCGCCTACCTGCGCGAGGTCTACCCGAAGGCCCACGTCACCCTGCACGCGGGCGAGTTGTGGCCCGGGCTCGTCAAGCCCGAGGACCTGAAGTTCCACATCAGGGAGGCCGTCCGCGTCGCCCGCGCCGACCGGATCGGCCACGGCGTCGACCTGGTCCACGAGGACGACTGGCAGGGCACCGCCCGCACGATGGCGGCCCGCGAGACCGCCGTCGAGGTCCCCTTCACCAGCAACGCCCAGATCCTCGGGGTCAAGGGCGCCGAGCACCCCTTCGACACGTACCGCGCGTACGGCGTCCCGGTCGTCCTCGCCACCGACGACCCGGGCGTCTCCCGCATCGACATCAGCCACGAGTACCGGTACGCGGCCCGGACCTACGGCCTGTCCTACCCGGAGCTGAAGGACCTGGCCCGCGCCTCCCTGGAGTACGCCTTCCTGCCCGGCGCCAGCCTGTGGCGCGGCAACCCCACCGCCACCGGCTACCGTCCGGCCCCGGCCTGCCGCGGCGAGCGCCCCGGCCTGCCGGTCCGCGCCCCGGACTGCCGCCGGCTGCTCGCCGCCAGCCCCAGGGCACAGACGCAGTGGCGCCAGGAGGCCGCCTTCGCCACGTTCGAGCGGAGCTTCGCCGGGCGGGCCCGCTGAGCGCCTTAGACCTGTCGGGTGGGGGCCGTCCGGCCCCCGTATCCGCCCGGCGGACGGGGCCGTTGTAGGGACATGACCTCAACTCGACGAGCCCTCACCGCTGTTCTGCTCGCAGTCGGAGCCACCGCGATCGCCGTGCCCACCGCCGGCGCCGCTCCGATCCCGCTGGCCGGTGAAGGCAGCGAAGCCATCTCCCCGACCGCGACGCTCGACTCGGTGTCGACCATGGCGATCCCGGCCGATCAGCGGGGCGAGCTGCCCACCACCGCCGGCCAGCTCTCCGGGCTCGACCGGCTGAACGAACTGCACCAGCTGACCGACCTGGTGGCGCCGGTCACCAACGTGGTCCCCTCGGTTCAGTAACTGCTCGGAACATCCCGGAACCTCCCGGTTCCTCACACGACGATGGCGGCGGACTGCAAGCAGTCCGCCGCCATCACTGCGTTGCGGTCGCTCAGTGGTTCGCGACACCGTTGCCGGAGAGCACCGGGATGTCGTCCAGGACGTGCGACAGCGGCTCGTCGCCCTTCGCCTGGGTCGAGTTCTCGGTGCACTGCTGGTTCTGCGGGGCCGACAGGATCGGGATGTCCTGGACCGCGACCGGGACGACACCGACGAGCGAACCGGCGTTGACCTTGGCCGGCAGGCCGACACACGGCTTGTTCAGCGAGCCCTGCACGAGACCGAGCTGCGGGCTCATGTCGCCGTGGGTCGCGGAGTTCCCGTACGCCTGCTCCGCACCGTTGCCGCTGTTGGAGGTCGTGCCGCCGTCATCCCCGATGGCCAGGGCCTGAGGAGCGGCCACCGCCGAAAGACCGGCGACGGAAGCAGCGATCGTTGCGGTTGCCCACAGCTTCTTCATGCGATTTCCCTTCACTGAGCGAATAGTGATGACGCGTTACGTTGGATCAACTGGCCAGAATTCGGACGGTTGCGGACGTGGACCCGTTCGGCCCAACGGCGCGCCCGTCACGCACAGGCCAACTTGTCGCCGGGCACGACCGTCCGGCCGTCGAACCGCGGCGGGTCCTGCGGCTCGGTCGGTGTGTCCGGCCGGGTCAGGGGGCGGTCCTCCCGGATGCCGGCGAACATCTGGTCGGCGCGCTCCTGGTCCCAGCGCAGCGTGGAACCCACGTTCTCGATCAGCGGGTTGAAGCCGTCGATCGGCACGGTCGTGAACTCCATCGCCGACAGCGGGACGTGGCGCAGCTCCCGCGCCATGGCGAGCAGATCGGTGGCGGTGAACCCCTGGTCGACCGAGGCCGAGCCGAGCAGGGTCCTGGCCAGTCCCGCGGCCCTGACCGGGTCGGCGAGGGCGTCCCGTACGCCGACGCTGCGCAGCGCGTTGACGAGGAAGCGCTGCTGGCGCTGGACGCGGCCCAGGTCGGCGCCGGCGTCGAGGTGGCGCGAGCGCACGTACTGCAGGGCGGGCCCCCCGGCGAGGTGGTGGCTGCCGGGGCTGAGCTGCAGTTTCGTGGCGGAGTCCGAGAGCCTGCGGTTCGTGCACACCGTGACCCCGTCGACCGCGTTCACGCCGTCGATGAACCGGCGGAAGTCGATCTGCAGGTAGTGGTCGATGCGGACCCCGGTCATCGTCTCGACCGTCTCCACCGCGAGCGCCGGGCCGCCCTCCGCGTACGCCGCGTTGATCTTCGCGGGGTGAGCCTCGCGCGGCGGGCCGTCGGCGGCGGGCTGGGCCGGGATCTCCGCCAGGGAGTCCCGCGGCAGGCTGACCACGCTGACCCGGTCGCGCCCCTCCGACAGGTGCACCAGCATCATCGCGTCCGTGCAGTTGCAGGCGACACCGCCGGCGTGGAACTTCTCCTTCTCCGCGCGGGTGATGGTGCCCCGGCCGTCCGTTCCCATCAGGAGGACGTTGACGCCCTGCCCGTCCTCGGGACGGTCCGTCAGTCCACCGAACGCGTTCACCTGCCTCGGCAGGGCGTCCGACACCTGCCCGATCGCGGCACCGGAGAACGCCAGGAATCCGAGAGCGAGTGCCCCGAGCACAATCCCTCTACGGCCACCCCGAGGGAATTTCTTCCGCATCATGACACTCCACTGGGAAGGGGTAGGTGCACGACGAGGATAGGTAAGTCCGCATTTCACCCCGGGTGGCTCGCGCAATAGGCGGCGAAAGTAACCCTTTCGCCCCACAAGGCGGTTGGTGCCATCGGCGCCGGAGGTATGGAGAACGCAACCGACCGCTACCCGGCAAGGGGCGATGACATGGGAGTTCCGCATGAGCGTTGGCGCCGGCAGACACTGATTCCGAGCAGTAGGACTGCACCCGAAAATCCGTCCTCGGCACCCATTTATTCGTCTCTCGTGGACGAATGGCGCGCGGCGGGAAAGACGCTTCCGGGTCTGTTCGACGCGGAGTGGGACGAGGCCGTGTCCCGCGATATCTGGCCCCGGTCCTGAAAACGAGTCGGGCCGCCCGGAAGGGCGGCCCGACCACGCTGCAGGGTCCGTCAGTGGTTGCCGGCACCGTTGCCGGACAGGACCGGGATGTCGTCCAGGACGTGCGACAGCGGCTCGTCGCCCTTCGCCTGGGTCGAGTTCTCGGTGCACTGCTGGTTCTGCGGGGCCGACAGGATCGGGATGTCCTGCACGGAGACCGGCACGACGCCGACGAGGGAGCCGAGGTTGGCCTTGGCCGGCAGGGCGACGCAGGGCTTGTTGAGCGAGCCCTGGATCAGCGCCATCTGCGGGCTCATGTTGCCGTACGTGGCGGAGTTGCCGTACGCCTGCTCCGCGTTGTTGCCGCTCTCGGAGGTCGTCCCGCCGTCGTTGCCGATCGCCAGGGCCTGCGGAGCCGCCACCGCCGAGATGCCGACGACGGACACGGCGACTGCTGCGGCAGCCACAGCCTTCTTCATCATGAGAGGTTCCCCTTCATTTGTTTTCTGACAGCACCGGGATCAACTGCGTCTCGCCGGATCGGTTGTCCACGTTCACTCAGACGGGGAACTTCGATCGCACCGCCGAGGGTGAATAAATGACAATCACGCAAGCGCCTCCACGCACGCCGTGCGGCGGGCCGATCGAGTGAACGTGCAGAACTAAACCGGCCTCGTGGAGTTGTCCCTTTCGCAGTAACCGGTGCCTGTCAGAAAAGGAACAGATCAATGCTCAAGAAGGCTATGGCTGCAGCAGCAGTCGCCGTGTCCGTCGTCGGCGTCTCGGCTGCGGCCGCCCCGCAGGCCCTCGCGATCGGTGACGACGGCGGCACGACCTCCGCCAGCGGCAACGACGCGAAGCAGGCCTTCGGCAACTCCATGACCGAAGGCGACATGAGCCCGCAGCTCGGCCTGGTCCAGGGCTCGCTCAACAAGCCCTGCATCGGCCTGCCGGTCAAGGGCAACGCCGGCTCCCTCGTCGGCCTGGTGCCGGTCTCGGTCCAGGACATCTCCGTCCTGTCCGCGCCGCAGAACCAGCAGTGCACCGAGAACTCGACCCAGGCGAAGGGCGACGAGCCGCTGTCGCACATCCTGAGCGACATCCCGGTCCTCTCCGGCAACGGTGCGCAGAACGGCTGATCCAGCCGCATCGGACACCTCGGGCCGCCCACGTCATCGGACGCGGGCGGCCCGAGTTTTTTATGCCCGCAAACTCATGCCTCTTTCCAGTTTCCTTATTCATTGCCGAATCGTTTGCATTTCGAGGGATCGAGCGGACGAGTGATTTCCTTTCGGTCTCCCGTCCCGGTCAGTTTTCTGAATAAAAGGAGAAAAGCATGTCTCTGAAGAAGAGCGCCACGATCATCGCCGGTGCCGTCATGGCCCTCGGCATGGCCGCGCCCGCGTTCGCCGACTCCGGCGCCGAGGCGGCGGCCGTGGGCTCCCCGGGCGTCCTGTCCGGCAACGTCCTCCAGGTGCCGGTCCACGTGCCGGTCAACTTCTGCGGCAACAGCATCAACGGCATCGCCGCGCTGAACCCCACGTTCGGCAACACCTGCGCCAACAGCTGACGCTGGTACCGCAGTTCGTCTCCCGGCCGACCCTGGCGCCCTTCGGGGCCCAGGGTCGGCTTCAGATTTCGAGCAGAGAGGGAAACGCATTTGAGGCAGGCACTGAGAATCGGCGTCATGGCAGCCGCGGCGGCGACGGGCATCCTGTCCATGCCCGGATCCAGCGCGTCCGCCATGACCGGCGACCAGGAGCAGCCGAGCGGCTCGCCCGGTGTGCTGTCCGGCAACTCCGTCGCGGCTCCGCTGTCGGTTCCCGTGAACCTCTGCGGAAACACCGCCGACGTCGTGGGAGCGGTCAACCCCGCCTCGGGCAACGACTGTTCCGCCGAGGCCGGTGCGACGGCCGGGCAGGGCACCGGGGACTCGGCGGCGACCGCGTCGCACTCCGCGGGCGTCCTGTCGGGCAACTCCGTACAGGCCCCCGTGGACATCGGGCTGAACCTGTGCGGCGACAGCGTCGACGTCGTGGGTGCGGCCAACCCGGCGTCGGGCAACGCGTGCTCGGGTGCGGGAGAGGCGTCCGCCGCCCCCGCAGGCCCCGAGACCCCGGAGATCCCTGAGGTCGAGGTACCTCCGGCCGGGCACGACTCCCCGACCGTGCCGCCGACGAGCAGGTCGGTCCCGCAGCCGGAGCGGGTCGTCCCGCAGCACGTCGCGACGCACGAGCAACTGCCCGTACCGGAGGCGGAGATCGGTCCGCACGCACCCGTGGCGCGTGCGCAGCTCGCCGACACGGGGGTCGACCAGAACCTTCTGGCGGCCGCGGCCACCAGTGCGGGGCTACTGGTCGGGGGCGGCGTCCTGTATCGCAGGGCACGTGCCGCGGGGCGCTGAGCGCCAGGTCGGGAAGAGCCACGCAAGTGCTCTTCCCGACCCACAGAGGATGCGCCGATGAACGGCTGCCTCCCCACGGCGTGAAGCCGACGGCTGGGAGGAAGGCAGCACGGCCATTCTCATGACAGGTGCCAGTGGACCACCGGCAGCACCGCCCGGACGGGTCGGTTCACCCGTTCGCCCGCGATGTCACCCCAACGGGTCCCTGGTGCTCGCGGCCCCGCGGCACCACGGGCCCGCCCTGCCGGGGCCGGCGCGCCAGATGCCGCTCGACCGCGTCGACCAGCGTGGGCGCGGTGTACGACGCCCCGTGGACGAAGCGCATGGCGGGGCCGAAGTCGGCGGCGGTCACCAGGCCCGCGAGGAAGAGCCCCGGGTAGGACGACGCGAAGCCCCGTCCCACGCGCGGTGAGCCGCCTGCGGACCGGGCGAGGACGCTCCGCACCCGGGGCGCGAGCACGGTCATCCGGGCGCAGTCCGCCTCGAATCCGGTGGCCGCGATGACGTGGTCGGTGTCGAAGTCGCGGGCCCCCGCCGCCGCGTCGACCGTGCGGATCCGGACCCGCCCCGACACCGGCCGCGCGTCGACGACCGTCTCGCCCAGCCGGACGTCGACGCCCCCCGCCGCCACCCGGTCCCTGATCCACCAGGCGCCGGCCGGCCCGAGCGCCGACGCCGTGACGGCGGCCCGGGTGCGGTCGGGCAGTCTCCTGAACGCGCCGGGCCGCTCCGCGTAGAACCAGTTGCGCCAGCCGCAGCCGAGGCCGCTGTGCGGGGCGCGCAGGCTCTTCCACCAGGGGCGCACCCACGGCGGCGGGACGCTGTTCCAGGCCAGTTCGGGGGCGCGGGCCACGATGCGTACCCGGGCGGGCAGTTCGGCGAGCAGCGCCGCGGTCTCCAGGGCCGCCTGCCCGGCGCCCACGACCGTGACGTCCGCGTCGCGGAACCGGCTCAGGTCGCTGTGCTGGCTGCTGTGCGTCACGTGCTCCTCGGCCAGCCCGCGCAGGGCTTCCGGGACGCGCATGTACGGCAGTACGCCCGTGGCCAGCGCCACGGCCCTGCTGTGCAGGACCTGTCCGTCCTCGGTCTCGACCAGGAAGCCGGTGGGGGCCGCGTCGATGCGCGCGATCATCCGCTCGTCGAGGTTCGCCACCGCCTGCCGGGCGAACCACAGCCCGTACGACGCGAACGTGCCGACGGGGATGGGGCGGCCGTGCCGGGCGGTCTCGCCGTGCTCGACGCAGTACCGGTCGAGGCCGAGGCCGGGTCCGGGAGCGGAGAGGTGGGAGGCCCAGGGCTCGGACTTGAGGAACATGCCGCGCGGCATGTGGTGCCGCCAGGACTCCATCGGCCGTCCGAAGACCCGCGTGTCGAGCCCGCGGGCCTCGGCGTGCGCGGCGATGGACAGGCCGTAGGGGCCGGCCCCCACGATCAGCAGGTCGTACATCAGCAGCTCGCCTTTCGTTCGGCTGTGGTCGGCGCGGCGACCGGGGGTTCGGTGGGCTCGGGGAGAGCGGCCCGGGGCGCCGTCCTGGCGCGGCCGACGAGCCGGCGGGCGGCGTGCTGGGACCACTCGGTGGCCATGCTCCAGGCGGGCGCGGGATCGTCCTGGGCGTTCCAGGCGAACTCCCGCGCGGCGGGCCCGCGTTGGGCCGGGAGGGCGGAGGCCACCAGGGCCCTGAGCGCGGACAGGGGCGCGTAGTTCTCGACGACGAAGGTGCGTCCCGGCAGGGCGTACCCGGAGGGGAGCGGCTGGTGGGTCAGGTCGAGGTACTGGGCGCGGACGACGTCTAGGCCGTTGCCGTCCGCGAACAGCCGGAACTGCGCCCCGGGCCGGGGGTTGAAGTCGAGCAGGCAGTACTGGCCCGTCTCCGCGTCCACCCGGAAGTCGATGTCGAAGATGCCCCGGTACCCCAGGGCCTCGACCAGACGCTCGACCATGTCCTGCAGTTCCGGGACCGGTGACCAGCGGCCCACGGCGGTCAGGCCCGCGCCGCGCGGCCACGCGTGGCGCTTGCTGCCGGCGCCGCCGCCGTGCAGCCGGCCGTGCCGGTCGACGTACCCGTGGAAGAACCAGTCCCGGCCCTGACCGGCGGCCAGGTACTTCTGGAGCAGGAGTTCGCTGCCGGTGCCCGCGCCCCGCACGTAGAGGCTCCGCGCCTCCTCCGGCGAGCCGATCAGACAGGTGCTGCGCAGGCCCGAGCCCTGCGGGAGGAGCCAGGGGCGGCTCCACTTCGCCACCGCGGGCAGGCCGAGCTCGGCGACCGCGGCGTACGCCTCGTGCTCGTCCCGAGGCAGCACCACCGGGGGGTGTCCGATGCCGGCGGCCCGGCAGAGATCCGGCAGCCGTGCCTTGTCCGCGACGTGTTCGGCGAGCCGCTCCGGCTGCTCCGGCAGGAGGAACGTCTCGGCCAGCGCGGGGCGCAGCCGGCTCACCGCGATGGCCCCGGCGTCATCCATAGGGATCAACACCCCCGGCCGGGTGATCCGGGCCGCGATCCGGCGCAGCGCCCCGACCACCTCGCCCGACGACGCGCCCGGGCGCGGGGGCAGGTGCATCTGCCGCACGTAGCGCGATCGGGCCACCGGACTTCCGTCGGCCACGGCCGCCACGTGCACCTCCACACCGCAGCGTCCCAGGGATCTGACCGCCCCCAGCGTGCCGTGGTGAAAGGGGTTGGGGTCGATCCGCAGCAGCACGACCGGGACACAGGGGTCGAGCATGTGTCGATTCCTTCCAGGAGCTAACCCATGAGGGTGACGGAGGGCGGCCATCGGCCGGTCCACGATTGGCGCCATAAGCATTCATATGACTGAGTGTCAGGAATGGAGCGAGTGCGGTACGAGGAGCAGGCATGGCCGGGAAACGCCGATGGACGAAGCGCAGCAGACTTCCGCTGATCGCGGCGGGAGTCCTGATCTCACTGGTGGTCGCGTCAGGATCCGTGTCCATCGAGCGTGCGGACGCCAGCCCGCGCGGCGGGCCGAACCCGCCCGCGCCGACGAACCCCGTCCCGTGGTGGCCGTCCGGAACACCGGACCCGGCCGGCCCGGCCGACCCGGTCAGTCCGGTCGCAGCCAGCCCGGAGCCCACGCCGCAGCCGAGCAGTCCGGCACCCGCCGAGT
Source organism: Streptomyces longispororuber (assembly GCF_024448165.1). GTDB lineage: Bacteria > Actinomycetota > Actinomycetes > Streptomycetales > Streptomycetaceae > Streptomyces > Streptomyces longispororuber_A. The sequence continues at coordinate 7,785 of NZ_JAMOLN010000198.1, read as the reverse complement.
CGACCCCGTCGGTCCCGTGGTGGCCGACGGAGTCCCCCACTCCGCAGGTGCCGGCCGAGCCGGAGAGGTTCCCCGCGTTCGGGGCCTACCTGGACTACGGGCCGCTGGGCGTCACCCGGATGAAGAACCTGTCGGAGTGGCTGGGCGGGGCCGATCTGCGCGTCGGCCACACCTATCTCCCCGGTGACCGCTGGAGCAACATCGAGGGCTCGCCGCCGTTCCTCAACAGCTGGGCCCGCTGGCGCAAGGAGCGCGCGGACCGGCTCTTCGTGCTCAACGTGCCGATGCTGGAGCGCAACGAGGAAGGGGTGCCGGACGCACAGGTGCGGAGCCTGCTCCGGCAGGGCGCGGCCGGCGACTTCGACGCGCACTTCAAGAAGCTGGCCGAGCGGCTGGTCGACCTGGAGGTGCCGGACACCGTCCTGGTGCTCGGCTGGGAGATGAACGGCATCACCTACACGCACCGCTGCGGCCCCGATCCCGCCGCGTGGAAGAAGTACTGGTCCCGGATCGTCACGGTGATGCGGTCGGTGCCGGGGCAGAAGTTCCGCTTCGACTTCACGCCCAGCCGGGGCCGGGACGCCGTGCCGTGGACCGAGTGCTATCCGGGCGACGACGTGGTCGACATCGTCGGCATGGACTCGTACGACCAGCCCGAGGGCAAGTCCTTCGACGAGCAGGTGTCCGAGCCGTACGGGCTGCAGGAGCAGGTCGACTTCGCGGTGCAGCACGACAAGCCGATCTCCTATCCGGAGTGGGGCCTGTTCCGCAACGGCGACAACTCCGAGTACATGCGGCGGATGCTCGCGTGGATGGACGAGCACAAGCCGCTCTACAACACGCTGACGGACTACTGTCCGCACGGCGTGTGGCAGTGCGACGAGAATCCGAAGGCGTCGGAGATCTACCGGGCGGCGCTGACCGGCCGCGACAAGCCGGTCGAGCCCACGCAGCCGGCCACCCCGACGCAGCCGACCGATCCGACGCGGCCCCCGCAGTGCTCTCCGGTGGACCTGGGCGACTGGGTCGAGCACTGGCTGGGCGGCAAGCTCTGCCTGAAGTTCGACTGGTGGCAGCGCAATTCCTGAACCGGCGTGACCGCCGCGCGCGGTGGCGGCCCGGCCTCTAGGCCGGATCGCCACCGCGCTCCTTCCAGGCACGGCGGGCCTGCCTGGCCAGGGACCTGGCGCGGATGTCGGCGAGGAGTGCGGCCAGTTGGGGCGCGGAGCTGTGCCGGGCCAGCAGGAACCGCTGGTTGACCCGCTGTTCGGGGCGCCAGTGCAGCTTGTACGGCTCGGTGCCGCGCAGCAGGCTCAGCACGTCCGTGCGGGAGGTGTCCTGGAGGTGCTGGGCGCACGAGCGCAGCAGCATGGTGGCCACGTCGATCTTGCGGTCCCGCAGGTCGGGGTGGGCGCCGTAGAGGTAGCCGCCGGCCAGGCGGGGCGACACGAAGGTCAGGTCGGCGGCGACGACGGAGCCGTCCAGGGTGAACTCCGTGACGACCGCGTCGCCGGTCTCCGCCATGAGGGCGACCGAGCGCGTCAGGTGCTCGGCGAAGCGCGGCTTGACGTGCTCGGTCGTCACCTTGCGCTGCTGCCACTGGAGTTGGTGCAGCTCCAGCAGCCGGCGCACGGAGGGGCCGACCTCGGCCGCGGGCACGACCCGGCGTTCGATGCCCGCCGCGTCCAGCTTGCGCATCTTGGCGCGGGCCCGCTGCGCCCTGGGCCGCGGCAGCCGCTGCACCAGGTCGTCCATCGGCAGCGCGGGCAGTTCGAGGCACGCCGAGTCCGCGCAACGGCGCCGCGGCCCCGGCCAGTCGTCGTGCAGGGCCTCCACGGCGCTGCCCGGCCGCACCTCGCGGAAGTCGATCACGGCGCCCCTGGCCAGCTTCCACAAGCCGGTGCGCAGGGCGTCGAGGGCGGGCCTGACCGGACCGCCTCGGCCCTCCTCGACGAGGACGTCGCTGAAGTCGGAGATGCCCGTGCCGAGCGGCGTCAGTGTCGGGAGGGGGCGCGGCCGCCGCATCAGCGGGGCGGCCGCCACCAGCCGCCCGTCCTGGCGCACCAGCACGACGCGCAGCCGCCCCGCCCCGCCGTAGGAGAGCCACCACGAGTGGAGCCAGGCGTGGCTCTGGAACGGTGTCGCGGCCGCCGTCGACCGGTGCAGCCGGTTCCACTCCTCGCGCAGCGCGCCGAACCCGGCCGGGTCCGTGCACACCGTGACGGCGAGGCCGGGCGTGCCCGTCGGCATCAGGCGCCACCCCGCAGTCCGGCCGCGGTGGCGGGGGCCGGGACGGTGGCCGCGGCCGGTCCGGCCTCGCGGCGCGGGCGGACCAGCAGCGCGAGGCCGCCCAGCAGGCCGCCGGCGCAGGCGCCGACGAGCGTGGTCAGCGCGGCGGACGGGGACGACGGGTCGGTCGGCTTCACGGCCCGGGTGAAGCGCAGGAGTTCGACGTGGGTGTCGTCCTTGGTGTGGCCGGCGTTGACGGTGAGCGCGCGGGCCACCGCGTTGGCCATCTCCATGGCCTGGGCGGGCTCTTCCGCGGACGCCGAGATCGCGACCATGGGGGCGTCCGGCGACGTCTCGGCGCGCACCTGCGACTGCAGCGTCTTCACCGGGACGCCCGCCGCGACCTGGGCGTCGCTCAACACCGCGACCTGTGTGGCCACCCGGCTGTAGGCCTGGGCGAAGCCGAGCGCCGACATCGGGTCGGACTTCTCCGTCGGCACGGCGATCACATAGCTCGTCGCCGTGTACTCGGGCGTACTGACCGCGCCGTACACGCCGCCCGCCAGCGCACCGGCCACGATGCCCACGGGCAGCGGCCACCAGCGCGGCGGCTTCCTCCGGCCCGCGCCGGTCGCGGCGGAGGGCGCGCGGGCCACGGTCCTGTCCTGTGCGGCTTCGGTCATGACGTACTCACTCCTCGCGTCGGTGCGCGCAGGGCCGTCGCGTACACGTCGTGGTGCAGGGCGGCGCTGCGGGCGATGCTGTAGTGGAGGGCGGCCTGGGAAGGTGCTCTGCCGGTCGCCGGCTCATTGCGGATTCTTCGGACTTCACGGACGAACGAGGCAGGTTCGCACGGGACACGGACGGCGTCGGCCACCGTTCCCCTGGGCAGGTCGTCGACCGCGGGGCAGCTGACGTAGAGCACGGGCAGCCCGCCGGCCTGCGCCTCCACCACGGCCAGACCGAACGCCTCGTCGACCGACGGCGAGGCGAGGACGTCCATCGCGGACATCAGCGCGGGCAGGTCGACCACGCCGTCGGACGGATCAGCGGCCGTGTGCGGGCGCTCCCCGGCGAACACGACCCGGCCGGACACCCCGGCCCGGACCGCCGCCCGCCGCAGCGCCGCCTCCTGCGGACCCGTGCCGACGAGCAGCAGGTGCACGTCGTCCGGCAGGTCGCGCAGGGCGTCGACCAGGACGCCGAACCGCTTGCCCGGCACCAGTCGCCCCACGCCGCCGACGACGAAGGCGTCCGGGCGCAGGCCGAGTTCGCGGCGCACCGCGGCCCGGGCCCCGGGGTCGAAGGCGAAGCGGGGGACGTCGACGCCGTTCGGGACGACGTGCACGCGGTGCGGCGCCACGCCCCACCGGCGCAGCCGCTCGGCGACCGCGGGGGACACGGCGATCGTCGCCCGGCCCAGCTTCTCGCCCAGCAGGTACAGGGCGCGTACGCCGGAGGTCAGCGGGCGGCCCTCGATCTGGCCGTCGCCCAGCGAGTGCTCGGTGGCGACGACCGCCCGGACCCCGGCCGCGCGGGCGGCGATCCGGCCGTACAGACAGGCGCGGTAGAGATGGGTGTGGACGACGTCGTACCGGCCGTCCCGCACGATCCGCACCAGGCGGGGCAGGGCCCGGCCGTCCCGGTTGCCCGCCATCCCGAGGTGGGCGACGTGCACCCCGTCGCGGCGCAGACCGTCGGCGACCTGCCCCGGGTGGGTCAGGGTCACGACGTCGTGGGTGCCCGGCAGATGGCGTACGAGCAGCCGCAGTTGCTGTTCCGCACCCCCGGCACCGAGGCCGGTGATGACGTGCAGCACCCTCACCGCGCGCCCTCCTCGGCGTGCCAGGCACGGCGCCGCAACCGGTGCACCCGGCGCTTGAGTTCGAGGCGCCACGGGGCGTCCCGCTGCCCGACGTACACACGGGGCATGGCGTACACGCTGGTCAGAGAGCCGGGCGAGATCGCGCAGCCGTAGCGGTAACCGGCCCGGCGGACCGCTTCCACGGTCGGCGGGTCGACGTGTCCGTACGGGTAGCAGAAACCGTGCACGGGGCCGCCGGTGAGCTCCTCCAGCTGCGCCTTGCTGCGCTGGACCTCCGCCCGCCGCTCGTCGTCGTCCGCGCGGGTGAGGTCGACGTGCAGGAGGCCGTGCGAGCCGATCTCCATGCCGGCCGCCGCGGCCGCCCTGATGCCCTGCGCGGTCAGCAGCGGCTTGCGGGGGCCCTCGACGTCCCAGCCGTTCTCGCCGCCGAGCCGGCCCGCCAGGACGAAGACCGTGGCGGAGCACTCGTAGTGCCTGAGCAGCGGCACCGCGTTCTCGACGAAGTCCCCGTACCCGTCGTCGAAGGTCAGCCCGACCAGGCCGCGTCCGGCGCCCCGGCTGCGCGCGTCGAGGAGTTCGGCGACGCTGACGCCGCGCAGCCCGCGCGAGCGCAGCCAGCGCAGTTGCTGCCCGAGGCGCTCCGGGGTGACGGTGACGTCGTACGGGTCGTCGGCGCAGTCGTCCACGGAGTGGTACATCGCCACCCACGGGGCACGACCCGGCAGGAGTTCCCTGGTCCTGGGGCCGGGTGGTTCCTGGAGCGCTGTTTCAACGGGCATTGCGGAGCTTTCTGGTCGCGATGCGGACGGCGGGCAGGAACGCCTGGACGTTCAGGGCCCACAGGAGGAAGCCGAAGACACCCCCGATGGCCAGGCATCCGGCGGCGAAGGACTCCAGCGGCTGATCGATCCGGGCCACGCACAGCAGCCCGGCGGCGGTCGCGGCCACCGCCGCGAGCAGCGTCTTGCCGAGTTCGAGCAGCACCGCCGGGATCCGCACGGGCACGCTCCGCCGGTCCATCGCGGTCAGCAGCAGGACGGCGGTGAACGTGATGCCCAGCGCGTTGGCCGCGGCGATGCCGCCGACCCCCCAGGCGCCGACCGCCCAGGTGCCCGCGCCGGCCGTGAGCGTCATGCCCGCGGCCATCGAGGCGACCGGGTACCAGGTGGGGCGACCGGCGGAGAAGTAGGAGCGGACGAGGGCGCCGACGAGACAGTGGCCGAGCAGCCCCAGCGAGTAGACGCGCATGATGGCCGCCGTGGCGGCGGTGTCCTCCCCGGTGAACGCTCCTCGCTGGAAGAGCAGCTGGATGATCTGCGGGGCGCAGGCGAAGACCACGGCCGCGCCGAACAGGACGATGCAGGCGGCGAGCGCCACGTCGCGCTCGACCCGGTCACGGGCGCGCTCGGTGTCGCCGCGCGCCAGCGCCTTGGCCACCACGGGGAAGGTGACCGTGCACAGCATGAGGGAGAGCACCATCGGCAACTGCGCGACCTTCTGCGCGTAGTTGAGGTGGGAGATGGCCCCGGACGGCAGCGAGGAGGCGAGGAAGCGCTCGATGAAGACCTGCGCCTGCCGGCACAGCGCGAAGAGCAGCACCGTCGCGATCAGCGCCAGGTCCATCGACTGCCGCTTGGCCGCCTTCGCGTCCTTCCCGCCGGCCTGGACCCCGTGGGCGGCGCTCGTCAGCCGGCGCCGCAGGGACGGTGCCTGGACGAGCACCATCAGACAGCCGCCGACGGCCACCCCCGCCGCCGCGGCGCGCACGCCCCAGCGGTCGGCCAGGACCAGCAGGGTGCCGATGATGCCCGTGTTGTACGCGACGTAGATGGCGGCCGGGGCGAGATAGCTGCTGTGGGCGCGCAGGGCGGCACTGCAGTACCCGGCGAGCCCGAACGTCAGGACGCAGGTCGCGGTCAACCGCGTGCAGTCGACGGCGAGCTGCGGATCGGGCAGGCCGGGCGCGAGCAGCGCGACCAGCTGCGGCGCGCCGATCATCAGCAGCACGGCGCAGGCCAGGAAGGCGAGGGTGAGCCGGGGCAGGGAGCTGGCCACCAGCGCCCGCACCGGGTCCTGGTCCCGCAGCTCCGGGACGCCGCGCGCGGCGATCGCGGCACTGAACGCGGGCACGAGCATGAACGCGAGGCCGTCCTCGATGAGGAGGGTCGACGCCACTTCGGGCACGGTCCACGCCACCAGGAAGGCGTCCGTCTCGCTGCCGGCCCCGAAGAGGTGCGCAAGGGCCTGGTCCCGGCCGAGGCCGAGCAGGGACCCGGCGGCGGAGAGCACGGCGGTGAGCAGCGCGGCGCGGGCCAGGAACGTGCTGGACGAGCCGGGCCCGTCGCCGCCGTCGCCGCTCTTGTCGGTGCCGCCCGGCGCCGGCTGCTGGGCCGGCAGCGCGGGCGAGAGCAGGGTCTCGTCCCCGTCCGCGGGAAGCGTGGGCTTCATCGCTCGCCCGCCGACCCGGCCACGGCCGCCGGGGCCAGCGCCCACCAGGCGGCCAGGCCGAACACGACGCCGGTGAGCACCGTGGACGGGCCGCCGATGTCCGCGTAGACGAAGTCGATCATCTGCCAGGTGAGCAGCCCGCAGGCGAGGAGCGCACAGTCGAGGCCGCGCTTCCCGCGGTGGGCCGTGCCGAGCCGCCGTACGCCGCACACCAGCAGCGCGGCCCAGGCGCCCGCGATGGCGCACAGGCTCAGCAGGCCCTGCTCGCTGAGGACCAGGAGGTACATGTTGTGCGGCGACAGCAGCGGCTGTCTGCGGAACGCGGCTCCGGCGCCGGCCACGTCGCTGCCCGCGGAGAGGGCGATCGACGCGTGGCTGTCACGGTAGGCGGGGAAGTTCTTCAGCCCCACCCCGGTGGCCGGGTGTTCCTCCCACATGTCGATCGCCGCCGCCCACATCGTGTACCGGTCCGTGACGGACTGGTCCGGCGCGGCGGTGACCTGCGTGATGCTGCTCAGCCGCTCCTGGAGCATCGACGAGCCCACGCCGAATCCGCCGACGAGGACGACGGCCGCGGCGACCCCCACGGCGAGTAGCCTGACGGCCCGGCGCAGTCCGGCGAGGACGATCTGCAGCACACAGACGACGGCCGTGGCGATCCAGGCGCCGCGGCTGAAGGAGAGCGCCAGCGGCACCGCGAGACCGAGCGCGCAGACCAGCGCGACCGTCCGGGTGCGGGGCGTCCCACCGCCGCCGAGGGCCAGTGCGACGGCGCAGACCAGGCCGTACGCGACCACGGTGGACATGCCCATCACGTCCGTGGCGCCGAAGGTGCCGACGGCCCGGATGTCCTCCCCGGCGTACGAGGCGCCGGTGCCGGTCAGGTACTGGTAGACGCCGATCGAGCCCTGCCACAGGCCGAGCCCGATCAGCGACCAGCCGACCAGCCGGAAGTCGCCGCGGTCGCGGACGAGCAGCAGTACGGCGGCGGGCACCAGGACGAGGACCTGGTAGTAACGCACCATTCCCGCCACGGCGTTGGCCGGTGAGTCCGCGCCGAGCGCGGCCACGGCGACCGCGACGACGGGCAGCCCGAGCACGACGAGCGCGGTGCGGGTCAAGGGGCGCTGCCGCAGGCGCACGGCACGCACCGCGCAGAAGAGCACGACCAGACCGGAGACGGCGTCGGCGGGGGTGCCGCCGCTGCCCTCGCCGGCGCCCGCGCCCAGGGGCACGCCGAGCATGGCGACCAGGAGGACGACCGGGAGCACGGGTCCGGCGCG
>NZ_JAMOLN010000197.1 GCF_024448165.1 Streptomyces longispororuber | reverse complement strand
CCAGGAAACCCGGAAGGGCACACCCCAGTGACGACTCCTCACCCCAGCCACCGCCCGGCCGGTTCGCTCGACTGGCTCCTGGACGACTTCACCACCCGCGTCCAGGACGTCCGGCACACGGTCTTCCTGTCCGCGGACGGCCTCGTGGCCGGCGCGTCGGCCGGCCTCGGCCGCGACGAGAGCGAACGGTTCAGCGCCATCGCCGCCGGCCTGCACGCCCTGGCCAAGGGCGCGGGCCGGCACTTCCGGGCCGGCCGGGTCGTCCAGACCCTGGTCGAACTCGAAGGCGGCTTCCTCTTCGTGGTCGCCGCCGCGGACGGCTCCTGCCTGGGCGTCTTCACCCGCGCGGGCGCCGACATCGGCCTGGTCGCGTACGAGCTGGAACTGCTGCTGCACCGGGTCGGCGACCATCTCGGCGTCCCGTACCGCGCGGACGGCGGCGCATGACCGGGGACCCCCGCCCCGGCCCGGCCGGCCCGCCCGAGCGCTACGACGACGCGGCGGGCCCCCTCGTCCGCCTCTACGCGATGACCCGCGGCAGGGCCCGCCCCGCCACCGCCGAACGCTTCGACCTGATGACGGCGGTCCACCCCGTCCCCACCTACCGCGACGACCCTCCGCTGCCCCCGGAACAGCGCGCCCTGCTCACCCGCTGCCGGCACGCCCCCGCGCCGGTGGCCGACCTGGCGTCCGACACGGGTCTGCCGCTCGGCGTGGTCCGGGTCCTGCTCGGCGACCTGCTGACCGCGGGTCTGATCCGCGTGACGGCCCCCGCCACCACCCGTCCGGGCCCGCACCGCCCCTCCCCGGCCGTCCTCCAGGAAGTGATCCATGGCCTCCGCGCACTCTGACGAACTGACGGCGCTCAAGATCCTGGTGGCCGGCGGCTTCGGCGTCGGCAAGACGACCCTGGTCGGCTCGGTCAGCGAGATCCGGCCGCTGCGCACCGAGGAGCGGCTGACGGCGGCGTCCGTCCCGCACGACGACCTCACCGGCGTGACGGCGAAGCGGACCACGACGGTCGCGATGGACTTCGGCCGCATCACGCTCCACGACCGCCTGGCGCTCTACCTCTTCGGCACCCCGGGCCAGGACCGCTTCTGGTTCCTCTGGGACGAGCTGGCCACCGGCGCGCTCGGCGCCGTGGTCCTCGCCGACACCCGCCGGCTGGCCGACTGCTTCGCGGCGGTCGACTACTTCGAGCACCGCGCGATCCCGTTCGTCGTCGCCGTGAACTGCTTCGACGGCGTCCGCGACCACACGGCGCCCCAGGTCGCCCGCGCCCTGGACCTCGACCCCCGGGTCCCGGTGGTCCTGTGCGACGCCCGGGAGCGCGCCTCGGGCAAGGACGTCCTGCTGACCCTCGTCGAACACGTGGCGGCGCGGGCCGCGTAGGAAGCCGTCCGCGTCGGCGCGATGCGGCTTTTTGAGTGACAGATGGCCCGCCACCGTTTTGGTGACGGGCCATCAGGTTACGTAACCGCTGGTCACAACGATTCTTCAGCACTACCCAGTGGTGGGGCGGGTGGGACTCGAACCCACGGCCGACGGATTATGAGTCCGCTGCTCTAACCGGCTGAGCTACCGCCCCTTACGGCGCGCCGCGCACATTTGTGCGCGCCGTCTGCCGCAGCATAGCCGCTCATACGATCTCCTGCCTCGGATGGTTCGGCTCTGCACGACCTTGAGGACTCCGCGGCCGCGCCGGCGGTTCCACCAGGCACGAAAAAGCCCTCCGGAGTGTCTCCGAAGGGCTTGTTCGACAGCTCTCCCGACTGGACTCGAACCAGTAACCTGCCGGTTAACAGCCGGCTGCTCTGCCAATTGAGCTACAGGAGATCGAGCTCCCCCGACTGGACTCGAACCAGTAACCTGCCGGTTAACAGCCGGCTGCTCTGCCAATTGAGCTACAGGGGAATGTCTCGTTGCTTCGAACGTACCTACCTGGGTACTTGCCAGGCGGCGTGCGCTCGCTGCGACACATACATTAGCGCAAGCAGGGGGGTGCTCCGCCAATCGGTATCCCTCCGGTGATCACCGACCCTGTCAGGTACGACCTCGAACCTCGCTACGGAAGGGTGGCCGACATGCGTTACCGGCTCACATTCATCGCCGGTCTGGCCCTGGGTTACGTGCTGGGGACGCGGGCCGGACGCGAGCGGTACGAGAAGCTGAAGAAGACCGCCCGCGAGATCGCCCAGAACCCCGCCGTGCGCAACACCGCGGAGTCGGCCGCCCAGCAGACGCGCAGCGTCGCGGGCAAGGCGTTCCACTCCGTGAGCGAGAAGGTGGAGAGCAAGGTGCCGGACTCGGTGGCCGACCGCGTGCGGTCGCTGCGGGAGCGCGGCGCCGGCGCCGAGGACGACGACTGGGGCACCAGCAACACCTAGCGGCGCGGGAGTCCCTCGCGGTACGGCAGAATTTCTGTCATGGGGATAGTCGCCGGGCTGGACAGTTCGCCCGATTTCACGCGCATTGTGGTCTGTGACTCCGACACCGGGGCCGTACTGCGGCAGGGGTATGCCGCTCATCCGCTGGAGACCGCGGAGGGCGGAGGCCGGCCGGCCGACGTCGATCCCCAGGCCTGGCTGCTGTCGCTGGGCGAGGCCGCCGGCGGCGGGCTGCTCGAAGGAGTGCAGGCCATCGGCGTCTCCGCGCAGCAGAACGCGCTGGTGCCGATGGACAACCAGGGCAACACCGTGCGTCCCGCCATGGTCGGCGGGGACAAGCGGGCGCAGGCGGCCGCCGCTGACCTGATCGACCGGCTCGGCTCGCGCGAGGCGTGGGCCGAGGCCGTCGGGAGCGTGCCGCAGTCGGCGCAGCCGGTGACCAAGCTGCGCTGGCTGGCGCGGACCGAGCCGGAGAACGCGCGGCGGGTGGCCCTGCTGATGCAGGCGCACGACTGGCTGGTGTGGCAGTTGCTCGGCCGGCCCTCGCGGCGCACCACCGACCGCGGCGGCGCGTCCGGCACCGGCTACTGGTCGGCGGCCTCCGGGTCCTGGCGGCCCGATCTCGTGGAGCTGGCGCTCGGGCAGCAGGCGATGCTGCCGGAGGTGCTCGGTCCGGGCGACGCGGCGGGCACGACTCCGGAGGGGCTGATCATCTCGGCCGGCACCGGGGAGACCATGGCGGCCGCGTTCGGCCTCGGGGTGCAGACGGGCGACGCCGTCGTCTCGCTGGGCGCCTCCGGGTCCGTGATGGCCGTCCACCACGAGGCACTCGTCGATTCGAGCGGCGCCATTACGTCGCTCGCCGACGCGACCGGCATGCATCTGCCCGTCGTGCATACGCTGAACGCGGTGCGCGCCCTGCGCGGGACGGCGGAGATGCTGGGGCTCGACGGTGGGCTGGAGGAACTGTCCGAGCTCGCCATGAAGTCGACGCCCGGCTCCCACGGACTCGTACTCCTGCCGTATCTGGAGGGCGAGAAGACGCCGAACCTGCCGCACACCGCCGGGACGCTCTCCGGGCTCAGGCGGGAGTCCATGCGGCCCGAGCACCTGGCGCGGGCCGCTTTCGAGGGCATGCTGTGCGCGCTCGCCGACGCGATGGACGTACTGCGCGGGCGCGGCGTGGAGATCCGGCGGGTGTTCCTCCTCGGGGCCGCCGCCGAGCTGCACGCCGTGCAGGCCGCCGCGCCGATGCTCTTCGGCACGCAGGTCGTGGTGCCGCAGCCCGCGGACTACGCGGCGATCGGGGCGGCGCGGCAGGCCGCGTGGGCGCTGAGCGGGCAGTTGCCCCTGTGGCAGGGCGCGGCCGCGCAGGTCTTCGAACCGGGTGAGGAGTTGCCCGTGGGGCAGGCGGTGCGCCAGCAGTACCGCGCGGTGCGGGAGCAGATCCACCCCGGCGCGTTCGCCCAGGGCCTGTCCTAGCGGACTGTCCGCTTTTTGAGCTCTCTTGGGTTAATCGGTTGAGGTAACGCGGGTGGAGTGTTCGACGATGGGGGTCCATGCGTCCACACACTCACGATCGCCGACACCGAGAGACCGAGCGTGCTCATACGACTCCTGCGGGCCTACCTCAGTCCGTACAAGAAACCCATCGGGCTGCTGGTGCTGCTCCAGTTCCTGCAGACCTGTGCCGCGCTGTACCTGCCCACCCTGAACGCGGACATCATCGACAACGGTGTCGTGAACGGCGACACCGGCTACATCCTGACCTTCGGCGCCCTGATGCTGGGCGTCACGGTCGTCCAGGTCGTCTGCAACACGGGCGCCGTCTACTACGGCGCCCGGACCTCCGCCGCGCTCGGCCGGGACGTGCGGGCCGCCGTCTTCGACCGGGTGCAGTCCTTCTCCGCCCGTGAGGTCGGCCAGTTCGGCGCGCCCTCGCTGATCACCCGGACCACGAACGACGTGCAGCAGGTCCAGATGCTGGTGCTGCTCGGCTTCACGCTGATGGTGTCGGCGCCGATCATGTGCGTCGGCGGCGTGGTCATGGCCCTCGGGCTCGACGTGCCGCTGTCCGGGGTGCTGCTCGCCGTGCTGCCCGTCATGGCGATCGTGCTGTCGCTGATCATCCGCAGGATGCGGCCGCTGTTCCGGTCCATGCAGGTCAAGCTGGACACCGTGAACCGGGTGCTGCGCGAGCAGATCACCGGCAACCGGGTCATCCGGGCCTTCGTGCGGGACGACTTCGAGAAGGGCCGGTTCGGCGAGGCCAACTGGGACCTGACCGAGACCTCGCTGGCCACCGGCCGGATCATGGCGCTGATGTTCCCGTTCGTGATGACGATCGTGAACGTCGCGTCGATCGCCGTCGTCTGGTTCGGCGCCCACCGGATCAACAGCGGCGGGATGCAGATCGGTGACCTGACGGCGTTCCTCGCGTACCTGATGCAGATCGTGATGAGCGTGATGATGGCCACGTTCATGTTCATGCAGGTGCCGCGCGCCGAAGTGTGCGCCGAGCGCATCCAGGAGATCCTCGCGACCGAGTCGAGCGTGGTCCCGCCGGCCCCGGAGTCGTCCGTCCGCGAGCTGCGGCGCCGCGGCCACCTGGAGATCCGGGGCGCCGACTTCGGCTACCCGGGCGCCGAGGAGCCGGTCCTGCGCGCCGTCGACCTGCTCGCGCTGCCCGGCGAGACCACCGCGATCATCGGCTCCACGGGCAGCGGCAAGTCGACGCTGCTCGGGCTGGTGCCGCGGCTGTACGACGCCACGGCCGGGGTCGTCTACGTGGACGGTGAGGACGTCCGCGAGGTCGATCCCGTACTGATGGCGAAGACCGTCGGGCTGGTTCCGCAGAAGCCGTACCTGTTCTCCGGGACGGTCGCCTCGAACCTGCGCTACGGGCGCCCGGACGCGACCGACGAGGACCTGTGGCACGCGCTGGAAGTGGCGCAGGCCAAGGACTTCGTGAGCGAGCTGGAGGGCGGCCTCGAGGCACCCGTCACCCAGGGCGGCACCAATGTCTCCGGCGGTCAGCGGCAGCGGCTCGCCATCGCGCGCACGCTCGTGCAGCGGCCGGAGATCTATCTGTTCGACGACTCGTTCTCCGCGCTCGACTACGCCACGGACGCGGCGCTGCGCCGTGCGCTGGGCGCCGAGACGGCGGAGTCGACCGTGGTGATCGTGGCCCAGCGGGTCGCGACCATCCGGGACGCCGACCGGATCGTCGTCCTCGACGAGGGCCGGGTGGTCGGCACCGGGCGGCATCACGAACTGATGGCGGACAACGAGACCTACCGGGAGATCGTGCTCTCCCAGCTGACGGAAGCGGAGGCCGCCTGATGAGCGGGCCCATGGCGGCGCGGATGGCGGCCGGTGCGCCCGGTTCGCGCTCGATGGACTTCAAGGGGTCCGGCAAGCGGCTGCTGACCCGGCTCGCGGCGCACCGCGCCTCGGTGTTCGGCGTGCTGTTCGCCGTGGTGATCAGTGTGGGGCTCTCGGTCGTCGGACCGAAGATCCTCGGCCACGCGACGGACCTGCTGTTCGGCGGCATCGTCGGCGGGCAGATGGAGCCGGGACAGACCAAGCAGCAGGTCATCGAGGGGCTGCGGGCCAAGGGTGACGGCGGCATGGCCGACATGCTCGGCGGCGTCGACTTCACCCCCGGCCAGGGCGTGGACTTCGACCGGATCGGCGAGGTGCTGCTCATCGGGCTCGCGGTGTTCGCGTGCGCGGGCCTGGCGATGATGATCGGCACCCGGCTCGCCAACCGGGCGATCAACCTGGCGGTGGCCAAGCTGCGGGCGGACATGCAGGCGAAGCTGCAGCGCCTGCCGCTGTCGTACTACGACAAGCAGAAGCGCGGCGAGGTGCTGAGCCGGGCGACCAACGACATCGACAACATCGGGCAGACGCTCCAGCAGACGATGGGGCAGATGCTCAACTCGCTGCTGACGATCGTCGGCGTGCTGGTGATGATGTTCTGGATCTCGTGGCTGCTGGCGCTCGTCGCGCTCGTCACGGTGCCGCTGTCGGTGCTCGTCGCGGCGAAGGTCGGCAAGCGGTCGCAGCCCCAGTTCGTCCAGCAGTGGCGGACGACGGGCGTCCTGAACGCGCACATCGAGGAGATGTACACCGGCCACAACCTGGTGAAGGTGTTCGGGCGGCAGAAGGAGTCGGCCGAGCAGTTCGCCGAGCAGAACGACGCGCTGTACGAGGCGTCGTTCAAGGCCCAGTTCAACAGCGGCATCATGCAGCCGCTGATGTTCTTCATCTCGAACCTGAACTATGTGCTCGTCGCCGTGGTCGGCGGTCTGCGGGTGGCGTCGGGATCGCTGTCGATCGGTGACGTCCAGGCGTTCATCCAGTACTCGCGGCAGTTCTCGATGCCGCTGACGCAGGTCGCGTCGATGGCGAACCTGGTGCAGTCGGGCGTCGCCTCGGCCGAGCGGATCTTCGAACTGCTCGACGCCGAGGAGCAGTCCGCCGATCCGGTCCCCGGTCTGCGGCCCGAGCGGCTGCGCGGGCACGTGGAGTTCGAGCACGTCGCCTTCCGCTACGAGAAGGACAAGCCGCTCATCGAGGACCTGTCGCTGACGGCGGAGCCGGGCCACACGGTCGCCATCGTCGGGCCGACGGGCGCCGGCAAGACCACGCTGGTGAACCTGCTGCTGCGGTTCTACGAGGTGACCGGCGGGCACATCACGCTCGACGGCGTCGACATCGCGAAGATGTCCCGCGACGAGCTGCGCGCCGGGATCGGCATGGTCCTCCAGGACACCTGGCTGTTCGGCGGGACCATCGCGGAGAACATCGCGTACGGCGCCGCGAAGGACGTCACGCGCGAGGAGATCGAGGCGGCGGCGAAGGCCGCGCACGCCGACCGCTTCATCCGGACGCTGCCCGAGGGGTACGACACCGTCATCGACGACGAGGGGACCGGGGTGAGCGCGGGCGAGAAGCAGCTCATCACCATCGCCCGGGCCTTCCTGTCCGACCCGGTGATCCTGGTGCTCGACGAGGCGACCTCGTCCGTCGACACCCGCACCGAGGTGCTCATCCAGAAGGCCATGGCCCGGCTCGCCGCCGGGCGGACCTCGTTCGTCATCGCGCACCGTCTGTCGACGATCCGCGATGCCGACACGATTCTGGTCATGGAGAACGGGGCGATCGTGGAGCAGGGCTCGCACGATCGGCTCGTCGAGTCCGGTGGGGCGTACCAGCGGTTGTACGAGGCCCAGTTCGCGCAGGCGGTCGCCGAGGTGGACTGAGCGCCGTCCGGCCGGTGTTCCGGGGCCGCCTCAGTCGAGGTAGCCCCGGAGCTGGTCGGCGAAGGCGTGGTCGCGGAGCTTGTTGAGGGTCTTGGACTCGATCTGGCGGATCCGTTCCCGGGTCACCCCGAAGATCCGGCCGATCTCCTCCAGGGTGCGGGGGCGGCCGTCGGCCAGGCCGTAGCGGAGCTGGACGACCTTGCGCTCGCGCTCCCCCAGGGTCGACAGGACGGCCTCCAGGTGCTCCCTGAGCAGCAGGAACGCCGCGGACTCCACGGGGCTCGTGGCGTCGCCGTCCTCGATGAGGTCGCCGAGCGCCACGTCGTCCTCCTCGCCCACCGGGGCGTGCAGCGAGACCGGCTCCTGGGCCAGCCGGAGGACCTCGCTGACCCGCTCGTGGGGCAGGTCGAGGTGGGCGGCCACTTCCTCGGGCGTCGGCTCGTAGCCGCGCTCCTGCAGCATGCGGCGCTGGACGCGGACGACGCGGTTGATGAGCTCCACCACGTGGACCGGGACGCGGATCGTGCGGGCCTGGTCCGCGAGGGCGCGGCTCATGGCCTGGCGGATCCACCAGGTCGCGTACGTCGAGAACTTGTAGCCGCGGGCGTAGTCGAACTTCTCGACCGCCCTGATCAGGCCGAGGTTTCCTTCCTGGACCAGGTCGAGCATGGTCAGTCCGCGGCCCACGTACCGCTTGGCGACGGAGACGACCAGGCGCAGGTTCGCCTCGATGAGGCGGCGCTTGGCCATCCGCCCCATGACCACCAACTTGTCGAGATCGAGAGCCAGTTGGGAGTCCAGATCGGGGGCGTGGGTGAGCTTCTCCTCGGCGAACAGGCCCGCTTCGACGCGGCGCGCGAGGTCCACCTCGTCCGCGGCGGTGAGCAGCGGGATGCGGCCGATCTCGCGCAGGTACTGGCGGAACAGGTCGGACGAGGGACCGCTGGTGTCGGTGCGGGCGCCGCGCACCGGTTCGGGCGGGTCCACGGATTCGGCGGCGGGCGCCTCGGGTTCGGCACCGTCCGCCTCGGGGTGGTGCGCGGCGCGGCTCTGGGGCGGCACCGTCGTGAGGACGTCGCCGTCCCCGGCGCTGTCCGGTTCGGCGCCCGGTTCGGCGAGGGCCTGCGCTGTGCTGTCGCTCTGACTGAGGGTCTGGGTCTGCACGGGGGCGACCTCCAAGGTGATCGCTGCTGAGGCGTGCGGCAGGGGGGCGGGAACGGCGGCCTCGCCGTTGCCCGTCCCGTACGCGATGAGCGGAACCGCGGGGGTGTCGGACCCGTTGTCCGGGTTCCAGCCGCGCTCCGAGGACTCAGGCACCGCAACCCAGTGTGGAGTACGACACAGCGCCGCCACGAGGGGCGTGCGATGACTTTTTGAGTCCGGTGCGTGACCGCACGGTTACCGTGCTGTACGAATGCCCGCTCTTCCCTGGGCGTAACGGGCCCAAACGGCGCGCGGGCGCACGCCGGAGCGGTTACAGCGCTTCCGCGCCCCGCTCGCGCAGTGCCTGGCCGTACTGCTGGAGCACCCACAACTCGTTCTGCACGGCCGTCAGTTGCGCCGGGTCGCCGCCCGAGCCGAGGCGGGTGAAGGTGCCCTGGACGTCGCGGATGCGGCGCTCCACCGCGCGCCTGCGCACGGTGACGAGCTGCTCGCCGGCATACGCCTCGTCGACCGTCTTGCGGTGGATCGCCTCGACGGCCAGCTCGGTCACCATGGCCCGGACCGCGTCGTCGGGCGCCGCGTCGCGGACCCTGACCAGGTACTCGTGCGGGTCCTGGGTGCCCGGCTCGGCGCCGCCCGCCTCCAGGATGGCCAGGCGCACGGCGGCGTACGGCGGGGCCGTGAACTCGTCGATGCCGTACGCGTCGAAGGCCGGGGAGACCAGGTGCGGGTGCTGGAGGGCGAGTTTGAGCAGTTCGCGCTCGGTCGTGAACACCGGGTTGCGCAAGGTGAGCGCGGGGCCGCCGAACGCCGGGGCCGGGGCGGCGGCCGGCGGGGCCTGCGGGCCGCGGGCGGGGGCCGGGCCCTTGCCGCCGCGGTCGCGCGCCCAACGGGCCAGCTGGGCCACCCGCTTGACCACGAACTGGGTGTCGAGGATGCCGAGCATGCCGGCGAGCTGGACGGCGACCTCGTGCTGCGAGGCGCTGTTCTTGATGCGGGCGACGACGGGCGCCGCCTCGTCGAGCGCGGCGGCGCGGCCCGCCGGGGTCTCCAGGTCGTAGCGGGAGACGATCTGGCGGAGCGCGAACTCGAAGAGCGGGGTGCGGGGTTGGACCAGGTCGGCGACGGCCTCGTCGCCCTTGGCGAGGCGCAGGTCGCACGGGTCCATGTTGTCCGGGGCGATGGCGATGTACGTCTCGGCGGCGAACTTCTGGTCGTCCTCGAAGGCGCGCAGGGCGGCCTTCTGGCCTGCCGCGTCACCGTCGAAGGTGAAGATCACCCGGGCCGAGCCGTTGTCCATCAGGAGGCGCCGGAGGATCTTGATGTGGTCGCCGCCGAAGGCGGTGCCGCAGGTCGCGATGGCGGTGGTGACCCCGGCGAGGTGGCAGGCCATCACGTCGGTGTAGCCCTCGACGACGACGGCGCGGCTGGACTTGGCGATGTCCTTCTTCGCGAGGTCGATGCCGTAGAGGACCTGCGACTTCTTGTAGATCGGCGTCTCGGGCGTGTTCAGGTACTTCGGCCCGTTGTCGTCGTCGCGCAGGCGGCGGGCGCCGAAGCCGACGACCTCGCCGCCGATGTCGCGGATCGGCCACATGAGGCGGCCGCGGAACCGGTCGATGGGGCCGCGGCGGCCCTCCTGGGAGAGGCCGGAGAGAGTCAGCTCCTTGTCGGTGAAGCCCTTGCCGCGCAGGAAGCGGGTCAGGTGGTCCCAGCCTGCCGGGCTGTAGCCGACGCCGAAGTGGGCGGCGGCGGCCTGGTCGAAGCCGCGCTCGGCGAGGAACTTGCGGCCGATCTCGGCCTCGGGCGACTCCAGCTGGTCGACGTAGAACTGGGCGGCGACCTTATGGGCCTCGACCAGGCGGATGCGCTCGCCGCGCTGGTGGGCGGGGTTGTACCCGCCCTCCTCGTACCGCAGCGTGATGCCCGCCTGGCCGGCGAGCCGCTCCACCGCCTCGGAGAAGGTGAGGTGGTCGACCTTCATCACGAACGTGATGGTGTCGCCGCCCTCCTGGCAGCCGAAGCAGTGGAAGAACCCCTTGCTCGGGCTGACCTGGAAGGACGGGGACTTCTCGTCGTGGAAGGGGCACAGGCCCTTCAGGTTCCCGCCGCCCGCGTTGCGCAGTTGCAGGTACTCGGACACCACGGCGTCGATCGGGACCGCGTCCCGAACCGCCTTCACATCCTCGTCATTGATCCTGCCTGCCACGCGGCAAGTCTACGGTGAGCCTCCGACACTCCCGTGCGCCGCGGTCACCGCCGGGTCACTCCTCCAGGAGGTCGCCCAGCGGGACGGAGGGGTCCGAGAGGCGTTCGGTGCCGGGGCGGGCGCCGGAGCGGATCAGCTGCTGGATCGGCTCGGTGACGTCCCACACATTCACGTTCATCCCGGCCAGGACCTGCCCGTCCTTCAGCCAGAACGCGATGAACTCGCGCTTGCCCGCGTCGCCGCGGAGCACCACCTGGTCGTACGAGCCGGGCGGCGCCCAGCCCGAGTACTCCAGGCCCAGGTCGTACTGGTCGGAGAAGAAGTAGGGCACGCGGTCGTACGTCACGTCCTGGCCGAGCATGGCGCGGGCGGCGGCGGGTCCGCCGTTCAGCGCGTTCGCCCAGTGCTCGACGCGCAGCCGGGTGGCGAAGAGCGGGTGCTGGACCGCGGCCACGTCGCCCGCGGCGTAGATGTCCGGGTCGGAGGTGCGCAGGCCGCGGTCGACGGCGACGCCGCCGCCGTGCCGCCGGTCGACCATGTCGAGGCCCGCGGCCTCGGCGAGCGCGGTGCGCGGGGCCGCGCCGATCGCGGCGAGCACGTCGTGCGCCGGGTGCTCCTCGCCGTCGTCGGTGAGGGCGGCGAGGACCATGCCGTCCTGGCCGGTGATCTCGGTGAGCCGGGCGCCGAAGTGGAAGCGGACGCCGTGGTCGCTGTGCAGCTCGGTGAAGATCTGGCCGACCTCGGGGCCGAGCACCGCGTGCAGCGGGGTGGCCTCCGGCTCCACGACGGTGACCTCGGCGCCGTACTCGCGGGCGGCGGCGGCGACCTCCAGGCCGATCCAGCCGGCGCCGGCGACGACCAGGTGCCCGTTGTCCCGGCCGAGCGAGGCGAGGACGTGCTTGAGCCGCTCGGCGTGGGCGAGGCGGCGCAGGTGGTGGACGCCGGCCAGATGGGTGCCGGGGATGTCCAGGCGGCGCGGCTCGGCGCCGGTGGCGAGCAGCAGCTTGTCGTAGCGGATGGTGGTGCCCTCGCCGAGCCGCACCGTCCTGGCGGCCCGATCGATGGCGGTGACCGTCTGGCCGAGGTGCAGCTCGATGTCGTTGCTCGCGTACCAGGCCGGTTCGTGGACGAAGACGCTGTCCCGTTCCTCCTTGCCCTGGAGGTACCCCTTGGACAGGGGTGGGCGTTCGTACGGGTGGTCCCGTTCGTCGCCGATGAGGATCACCCGACCGGTGAAGTTCTCCGAGCGGAGCGTCTCGGCTGCCTTCGCCCCGGCGAGACCTCCCCCGACGATGACGAACGTCTGGTCCGCGTCGACCACTTGATGCCTCCCTGTTGCCATGCCGTCATATGCGAGCGTCCCGCACGGAGCGTGATGCGGGAAGGGGGCGTGGCCCGAACAGGGCACGTTTCCTCTGGTTTTTCCCTACATCTCGTCACGCCCAGTGGTCGATGGCCAGTTTGGTGACGAGGGCGGCGACCGTGCAGAGCAGGGCGGCGCGGACGAATCCGGCGCCCCGGCGGATGGCGGTGCGGGCGCCGATCGCCCCGCCGGTGATGTTGGCCAGGGCCATCGCGGCGCCGGTCGCCCACAGGACGTGGCCCAGGGACGCGAAGAGGGCGAGGGCGCCGAGGTCGGTGCCGATGGAGACGGCCTTGGCGGTGGCCGAGCCCTGGAGGAAGCCGGTGCCCAGGGCCGCCGTGAAGAGGGCCACCAGGAGGACGCCGGTGCCGGAGCCGACGGCCCCGCTGTAGTAGCCGATGAGGCCGACCGCGGTCAGGGTCCACCTCGTCGGCCACCGGAACCGCGGGCCGCCTCCGCCCGTGCCGCCCCTGACGGACCACACGCCGACGGCGGCGGCGGCGAGCAGCGACACGAGGACGACCGGCACGAACACCCGCTGCGGCAGCCAGGCCGCCGTCAGCGCGCCCAGCAGTGACGTCGGCACCCCGATCAGGCCCGCCCGGAACGCGTGCGGGGCGTCCAGGCCGACGCGTCGCGCGTACGTCACGGCCGCGGACGAGGTGCCGGTGATCGCCACCAGTTTGTTGGTGCCGAGCAGCGTCGCGACCGGCGCGGTGGGCAGCAGCACCATCAGGGCCGGTACCTGCACCAGCCCTCCGCCGCCGACCACCGCGTCCAGCCAGCCCGCCGCGAGCGCCACAGTGAGCAGCGCACACCAGTCCACCGCGTCCACGGCCGTTCCCCCGTCGTCCCCCGTGTGTTCCCCCGGGCCCAACCGTGCGGTAGGAGACGGGAGTTGTGGGGTAATTCGTCCACAACGCAAAGGGAGCGGGGGGATCAGGGACGCATGCTGCGCATCGAGTTCACGGCCGAGGACCTGGGGCGGCTGCGGGTGGCGCCGGACGCCGATCCGCTCTGGGAGATCGTGCTGAGTCTGCACCTGCTGCAGAACCGGCAGGCCGCCGTGGCGTTCGACCCGTGGCGGCAGGAGGTGCGGGCGGAGCTGGCCAGGGCCGGACTCGCGGGGACGGCGGCGGCGCTGATGCGGCTGTCGCCGTGGGCCGCGTACTTCCCCGACTTCCTGACGCCGGCGCGCGGCGGCGGCGATCTGGAGGCCGGGATCTCCGCGGTGCTGAGCACACCGCGCCACCGGCTGGCGGCGGAGCTGGCCGAGGTGTACGCGCGGGGGCCGGTGCCCCAGGGCGTGCGGCGGCTCGCGGACGGCGACGTGGCGGCGCTCGAACGGCTCGGGGAGGCGCTGCGGGCGTACTACGCGGTGGCCGTCGAGCCGTACCTTCCGGCGGTGCGGGGCGCGACCGCCGACGACCGGGCGGTGCGGGCCGGGGCGGCGCTGCGCGGCGGCGGTGACGAGCTGCTCGCCAGCTACGGTCCGGCCGTGGCCCGGGACGGGGACGCGCTGGTCGCCGCCTATCCGGTCGCCCGCCGGATGCCGCTGCGGGGGCGGCCGCTGACCCTGGTCCCGTCGTTCTTCTGCGTGGTCACGCCGGTGGCCCTCGCCGACGACGCGCTCGATCCGGTGCTGGTGCACCCGCTGGGCCCCGCGCCCGGCTGGCTGGCCCGGGCGAAGCCGCCGGGTGCGGCGCCGCCCCGGGTGGCGCAGCTGATCGGGCCGACCAGGGCACTGGTCCTGGACGCGCTGGAGCAGCCGCGGACCACCGGTCAGCTGGCGGAGCTGCTGCGGCTGACCGCGTCCACGGCGAGCCGGCACGCGACGGTGCTGCGCGAGGCGGGGCTCGTCGCGTCCGGGCGGCGGGGCAACACCGTGCTGCACCGCCGCACCGCGCTGGGCGACGCGCTCATGGACGGCCGGCTCTGAGGGCGGCGTGCAGCGAACGGGCCGAGGCGTCGGTCAGCGACGCGATCTGGTCGACGATGACGCGCTTGCGGGTCCGGTCGTCGGGCGCGGCGTCGAACAGGGCGCGGAACTGCGGGTCGAGCCCGTCCGGGGCGCGGGCGACCAGCGACTCGGCCAGCTCGGCGACCACCACCCGCTGGTCGGCGCGGAGCCGCTCCTGCTGCGGGCGCTGCATCACGTACCGGTCGGCGACGGCCTTGAGCACCGCGCACTCGTACCGCGCGGCGCGCGGGACGACGAGTTCGGCGTCGTACCGCGTCAGCGGTCCCGTCCCGTACCTGGCCCGGGTCGCGCTCTCCGCGGCGAGGCAGAACCGGCCGATGAGCTGGCTGGTGGCGTCCTTGAGGCGGGCCTGGGCGACGGCCGTGCCGTCGTACCCGTGCGGCCACCACTCCTGGTCGAGGAGCCGGTCGAGGGCGGCGGACAGCTCGGCCGGGTCCGTGTCGTGCGGCACGTACCGCCCGATGGCGACGGCGAAGACGTCGGCGCGCTCGGGCTCGGCGTGCAGCACGTTCGGATCGAGGTGGCCCGCGTGCAGGCCGTCCTCGATGTCGTGCACGGAGTACGCGACGTCGTCCGCCCAGTCCATGACCTGTGCCTCGAAGCAGGTGCGGCGCCCGGGGGCCTCCTTCCTGATCCAGTCGAAGACCGGCCGGTCGTCCTCGTAGACCCCGAACTTCGCGGAGGCCGGGTCGCTGGGGTGCTCGCCGCGCGGCCACGGGTACTTCGTGGCGGCGTCCAGCGCGGCCCGCGTCAGGTTCAGTCCCACGCTGGTCAGCTCGCCGCTGCCCGCCGCGAAAGCGGCCGATGTCGCTGTCGAACGGACGAAGCGCTTGGGCTCGATGCGGGTGAGCAGGCGCAGCGACTGGGCATTGCCCTCGAATCCGCCGCAGTCCTGCGCCACCTCGTTCAGTGCCTGCTCGCCGTTGTGCCCGAAGGGCGGGTGGCCCAGGTCGTGCGAGAGGCAGGCCGTCTCGACGAGATCGGGGTCGCAGCCGAGCGCGGCACCCAGCTCCCGGCCGACCTGGGCGCACTCCAGGGAGTGGGTGAGACGGGTGCGCGGGCTCGCGTCCCAGTGTCTGCTGCGGGTGCCCGGCGTGACGACCTGCGTCTTGCCCGCGAGGCGGCGCAGCGCGGCCGAGTGCAGGACGCGGGCCCGGTCGCGCTGGAACGCGGTGCGGCCCGGGCGCTTGTCGGGCTCGGGGGCCCAGCGCTCGACCGCGCCCTCGTCGTACGGACCGGCGCCTTCTGACGTGTTGCTGCCTTCCATGCACTGACAGTAGAGCCAGGCACCGACAAACGGGACGGGGCCGTGGGGTCAGGCGGACGCCAGGTGCCGTCCGGCGGTCCGCGGGGCGGCCGTCAGCGCCTCGTCGTAGCGGTGCAGGACGAGGCGGGCGAGGGCCGGGTGGGTGCCGAGCGGGGCGGCTGCGATCCCGGGGGCGGCCGCCGCGGTCTCGGTGGCGAAGCGGCCCGGCGCGGTGAAGTAGGAGGCGACGGCGACGGTGTGGCGGCCGCGGGCGGTGAGGGAGCGGACGGCGGTGGCGACGTCGGGGCCGGCGGCGGAGGCGAAGGCGGGGACGACGGGGACGCCCAGGCGGAGTGCCAGGAGCGCGGCGGTGCGGCGGGTGTCGTCGGCGGCCTCGGGGTCGCGCGAGCCCGCGGCGGCGAGGACGACGCCGCCGCGGCGGCGGACGGATTCGGTGAGCCGGTCGGGCCAGCCCGCCGCCAGGAGCCGGTCGTGCAGGGCGTCGACGAGCAGCGGGTGCGGGCCGAGCGGGGCGGCGACGCGGGTGAGCAGGTGGCCGGCGGCGTCGGCCGCCTCCGGTATGTCGTGCTTCGCGTGGTGGCCGCGGGAGAGCAGCAGCGGGACCAGCACGGCGCGGCCCGCCGGGAGCGCGGCGAGGGTGTCGCCGAGCAGGGGCTCGTTCAACTCGATGTGGCCGAGGCGGACGGTCAGTCCCGGCCGCCGCGCGCGGATCAGGCCGACGAGTTCGGTGACGGTGGCGAGGGCGCGCGGGTCGCGGCTGCCGTGGGCCACGAGGACCAGTGCCGGTTCCTGGTGCCGGGCCCGCAGGGGGGAGACCTGGCCGAGCCTGCTGCCGAGCTGATTGCTGATCATGGTGAGGAGTCCCGCCGTGCTGGCCGTGCTGTCGATGGAGGTCGTGCGGTCGGAGTGGGCCGTGCCGTCGGTGCGGGTGCTGGGGTCGGTGGGGGTCGTGCGGTGCTGTGCGGTGGCGCCCGACTCGTCCGTCATGGAGCGATCCTGCCGGGCGGGGGTTGCCGGTCTGTTGCGCGGCGGTGACGGGTGGTTGCCGGTACTTCACCGCGGGGGCCGGCGGGAGGTGAGCGAACCACCGGGGCGTACGACGCGTCTCCTCCCTGCGAGAGCCCGACCACGCGAGCCCCCGGGGGATCCCGATGCACCTGCCACGACACCGTCTCCTGCGGCTCCCGCGCACCCGCCGGGGGCAGCGGCGGACAGTCCAGGCGGTGATGGCGGCGTGCGTGCTGGCGCTGCTCCCCTCGACGTGGCTGTTCACGACGACCGGCGACCGGCTGCGGGCCGGGGACGACGTGCCGCGCACGGACGTCGCGGTGGTGTTCGGGGCGGGGCTGTGGGACGGCGAGCCGTCCCCGTACCTGGCGCACCGGCTGGACGCCGCGGCCGAGTTGTACCGGGCGGACCGGATCCAGGTCGTCCTGGTCACCGGCGACAACAGCCGCACCGAGTACGACGAGCCGGACGCGATGCGCCGCTATCTGACCCGGCACGGCGTCCCGTCCGCGGCCGTGGTCAGCGACTACGCGGGATTCGACACCTGGGACTCGTGCGTCCGGGCGAAGCGGATCTTCGGCGTCGACCGGGCGGTCCTGATCAGCCAGGGCTTCCACATCCGGCGGGCGGTGGCGCTGTGCGAGGCGGCCGGGGTGTCGTCGTACGGCGTCGGGGTCGACGAGCCGCACGACACGACCTGGTACGCGGGCGGGGCGCGGGAGGTGCTGGCCGCGGGCAAGGCGGCGCTCGACGCCGTGGTGCGCCCGGCACCGCACTTCCTGGGCGCCCGCGAGGACGGAGTGCGGGAGGCGCTCGGCCGGTCCCGGTGACCTCACGGCGGGGCGACGGGCGCTGCGAGGTCTGCGTACCCGCTGCGTAACGGGCCGGTCCCCCGACCCGTAACAACGCCCCCGCACGCTGAGCCGCATGCACACACAGCCCGCCCCGACGCCCACCCACTGTCCGTACTGCGCCCTGCAGTGCGGCATGCAGCTGACGCCGGACGCGGCGGGCGAGGGCGTCGCGGTCACCGGCCGCGCGGACTTCCCGGTGAACCGGGGCGCGCTGTGCGGCAAGGGGCAGAGCGCCGCCGCGGTGCTCTCCCGCGGGGTGCGGCTGACCGGGCCGCTGGTCCGGGACCCCGCGACCGGCCGGCTCGCGCCCGCCACCTGGGAGGCGGCCCTCGACGCGATCGCCGGCGGCCTCGCCCGCACGCGGGCGCTGCACGGCGCGGACGCGTGCGGGGTGTTCGGCGGTGGCGGTCTGACGAACGAGAAGGCGTACGCGCTCGGCAAGTTCGCCCGGATCGTCCTCGGCACCTCGCAGATCGACTACAACGGCCGGTTCTGCATGTCGTCGGCGGCGGCCGCCGGACAGCGGGCGTTCGGGCTCGACCGCGGGCTGCCGTTCCCGCTGGAGGACCTGCCACGGACCGGGTGCGTGATCCTGGTCGGCTCGAACCTCGCGGAGACGATGCCGCCCGCACTGCGCTACCTGACCGAGCTCAAGGCCAACGGCGGCAAGCTGATCGTCATCGATCCGCGCCGCACCCGGACCGCCGAGCAGGCCGATCTGCATCTGGCGCCGCGCCCCGGCACCGACCTCGCGCTCGCGCTCGGCATGCTGCACCTGCTGGTCGCGGAGGGCCGCACCGACGAGGCGTACATCCGGGAGCGCACCCGGGGCTGGGCCGAGGCGCGGGCCGGGGTGATGGCGCACTGGCCGGAGTACGTGGAGCGGGTCACGGGGGTACCCGTTCCCCAACTGCGTGCGGCCGTCGGCCTGTTCGCGGACGCGGAGACCGCGATGGTGCTCACCGCGCGGGGGCCCGAGCAGCAGTCCAAGGGCACCGACACGGTCGGCGCGTGGATCAATCTGGCGCTCGCCACCGGCCGGCCCGGCACACCGCTGTCCGGCTACGGCTGTCTGACCGGGCAGGGCAACGGGCAGGGCGGCCGGGAGCACGGCCAGAAGGCGGACCAGCTGCCCGGGTACCGGAAGCTGACGGACCCGGCGGCCCGCGCGCACGTCGCCGAGGTGTGGGGCGTGGACCCGGCCTCCCTTCCCGGGCCCGGCCGTTCGGCGTACGAGCTGCTGGACGCGCTGGGCGGGGAGATCCGCTCGCTGCTCCTGATGGGGTCGAACCCGGTGGTGTCGGCGCCGCGCGCCGCCCATGTGGAGGAGCGGCTGCGGTCGCTGGACTTCCTGGCCGTGGCCGACGTCGTCCTCTCCGAGACGGCCGAACTCGCCGACGTCGTCCTGCCCGTCACCCAGTGGGCCGAGGAGACCGGCACCGTCACGAACCTGGAGGGCCGGGTGCTGCTGCGGCGCCGTGCGATCACCGCGCCGCCGGGGGTCCGCTCCGACCTCGACGTCCTCCACGAACTGACCGCGCGCCTCTCCCCCGGCCTGGAGAAGGGCTTCCCCGTCGAACCGGAGGAGGTCTTCGACGAGCTGCGCCGCGCCTCGGCGGGCGGGCCCGCCGACTACGCGGGGATCTCGTACGAGCGGCTCGCCGCGGACGGGGGCGCGGGCGTCTTCTGGCCCTGCCCGGCCACGGACGGCCCGGGCACGCCCCGGCTCTTCCTGGACCGGTTCGCCACGGAGGACGGGCGGGCGCGGTTCGTGCCGGTCGCGCACCGGGCGGCGGCGGAGGAGCCCGACGCGGAGTATCCGGTGTACCTGACGACGGGGCGGGTCGTGGCGCAGTACCAGTCGGGGGCGCAGACCCGGCGGGTGGACGAGCTGAACAAGGCGGCGCCGGGGCCGTTCGTGGAGCTGCATCCGCGGCTCGCGGCGCGGCTCGGTGTGGTCGAGGGGGACGAGG